>JAUIEP010000266.1 GCA_030428835.1 Gammaproteobacteria bacterium
TTCCCTGCCTGAAAACGCGGCCCTGAAGGGCTGCCCTCGGTCAGTCGCGAGCCCTGCGGTCTCGCTCCACTCCCTCGGCACGTTTTGAACAGCAGGGAAGTCGACCGCTCGCGCGCCTGGTGCCAGTGAATAGAGCCACATCGTCGTCCCCGCGAAAGCGGCGGTCCGACGTCTCGGGACCCAGTGACTTTGCCCGCAGTGCGGAGTATCTCTATATGGCGATAGAAGGCCCCGAGCCGGGATATCTCTTCGCGTAGCCGTCAGGGAGGCGCCGAGGGAGTGGAGGGAGACAACTTGTTGGCTCCCGACCGACTGAGGGAACCCCGGAGGGGCGCCGACAGCGAGCGAAGAGATATCGCGGGTCGGGGCCTGGGTAGGCCTAAAGAATCTGTACCCTCGCTGAACGCTGAACGCTGAACGCTGAACGCTGAACGCTGAACGCTGAACGCTGAACGCTGAACGTTTAACGCTTAACGCTGCGCTGCTGGAAATAGCGCGATTCCGCATCGATGCCCAGCAACTCGCGGCGGATCATGTCGAGGCCGGCGGCCGCGACCATGGTCTGGAAGAGGGTGCGCTCCACCGGCCAGTGCAGGCGGCGGGTGTGCAGTGCGCCGCGCCGGCCCCACGCCAGCCAGACCGTGCCGACAGGCTTGTCATCGCTGCCGCCGTCCGGCCCCGCTACGCCGGATACCGCGATGGCGTAGTCCGCGCCGGACTTCTCGAGCGCGCCCCCTGCCATCTGCAGTACCACCGGTTCGCTCACCGCGCCGTGTTCCGCGAGCGTGTCCTCGCGCACGCCGAGCACCGCTGACTTGATGTCGTTGGCGTAGGTGACAAAGCCGGCGTGGAAGCCCGCCGAGGAGCCCGGTACCTTTGTCAGCATGGAAGCGATGAGGCCGCCGGTGCAGGACTCGGCGGTGGTCAACGTGGCGCCGCGGGCGATGAGCAGCTCCAGCACGGCTTCGGCCATCTGTGTGTCGCCCTCGCCAATGATGTGGTCACCGAACAGCCGCTCGAGCTGGTCGCGGCAGGCCTGCTGCGCGGGCAGGGCGGCGGCCGTGTTGACCGTGAGCTTGATTTCCATCTGCGGGGCGCCGGCGCGAAAGCCCAGTTCGACTTCCGCGGGCCAGTTGTCGACGCCGTCGCTGATGATCTGCTGTGCCGTGGACTCGCCGAGGCCGAAGGTCTGCAGGCGCAATATGTTGCGCTCGACGGGGCTCTCCAGTCGCGCGGCGAGGTCGTCGACGATACTGTCGAGCATCGCCCGCAGTTCACCCGGTACGCCGGGAGTGCAGACGACCCGGCAGTTACCGACGTCCAACTCGAAGCCCACGGCGCTGCCGATCGGGTTGTCGATGATGGCCGCACCCTCGGGCAGCAGCGCCTGTTTGCGGTTCGCGGCGTTAAGGGTGAGGTTGCGTGCCGCGCACCACTGTTCAAGGTGCGCGACGGCGCGCGGGTGTTCCGCGAGCGGCACGCCCGCCACCGCGGCGAGCACCTCGGCGGTCAGGTCGTCGATCGTCGGGCCGAGGCCGCCGTTGACGATGACGAGGTCCGCGGTTGTGGCCATCGCGGCGAGCTCGGCCTTGAGCAGGGCGACATCGTCGCCGACGGTGACCTTGCGTCGCACGCCGACGGCGATCGCGCCGAGGCGTTGTGCTATCAAGGCCGAGTTGGAGTCGACGGTGTCGCCACTCATGATTTCGTTGCCGGTCAGCAACAATTGCACCTCGAAGTCTGCGTCGGCCATCTGCCTCTCACCCTGCGCGCGAGCGGCAAGCATAGCCGCAATGCTTTCGCCAAGGCAAAGTGCTATCGTGATCTCGCGAAAGCGGTACTGGTTTCGAAACACAGCGCGGGGTAACGAGTGGCGGCACCCAAATTCTGTCCCGAGTGCGGCGGACCCGTGTTGCGCCATGTCGTGGCGGGTGAGGTGCGCGGCCACTGGTACTGCCAGCGCTGCGCGGCGGCGCGTTACGACTACCCCATGATCGTGGTCACCGCGTTTGTCGCCTGTGGCAAACGCCTGCTCTGGGTGCAGCGCGGTCTCGAACCACAGCGCGGCAAGTGGGCCATCCCGGGCGGTTTCCTCGAGAACGGTGAGACGCTCGCCGAGGGTGTGGCCCGCGAACTGTGGGAGGAGACGGGCATCGCACTGGCGCCCGAGGCCTTCAGCCTCTACATGACCGGCACGATTACTTTCATCAACCAGATTTACGTGGGCTTCCGCGCGGTCGTGGAGTGCGAGGATTTCCTGCCGGGCGGCGAATCACTGGCCTGCGGTTTTTTTACCCGCGACGAGTGTCCCTGGGAAGAGGTGGCCTACCCGCAGGTCAATGACTCTATCCTGCAGGCCTACGACGATCTCGACAGCGGCGCTTTCGAAGTCTGGCAGGCCCAGATGACGGAGGCGCACTACGAACTCAAGCCGGTATCGCGCACCCCCTCACGCGGCTGACTCAGAAGCCGCCGTGTTCCTCCAGGTATGCCCGCTCTTGCGGGGAGGTCGCACGGCCCAGCAGGTCGTTGCGATGGGGGAAGCGCCCGAAACGCGCGATGACATCGCGGTGCGCGTGCGCGTAGTCGGCGAAGCCGCGCACCCGCTCGCTGTCGTTCTCCGCGGCCAGCGCCTCGAACAGCGCGACGCAGCGCTCCTGCGTGGCGAGATCCTCGGCGTGCTCCAGCGGCAGGTACAGGAACACGCGGTGGATGAGGGGCAGCGATGCATCGCGGCCGGCGTCGATGGCGGCGAGCGCCAGCCCGAGTGCCCGTTCATCCGCTGTGAAGGCGGCGGCGGAGTTGCGGTGAATGTTGCGGCTGAACTGGTCGAGCAGCACGACCAGTGCGATGAGTCCCCGGTCGGTGTCCGCCCAGTGGTCCAGCTCGCCCGTCGCGGCCTGTGCCAGCAGGTCGGCGTAGTGCCGCGCGATCAGCGTGTCGGTCTCGGCTCGCTTGACGAACCAGAGCCGGTCCTTCTCGGGATCCGGCAGGCCGTCCGCACCCAATGCGCCGAACCAGAAGTCGTGAATAGCATCGATCGGGTCTGTCATGGCGCGCGGCTCGTGTGCGGGGGAGTGTGCTATGGTGCCCGCGTCCACGATAGCCCGCGGTGCGCAGCGCGTCGAGCGAGAGGAGACGAACATGGCCGCCAACATCAACCTGCCGCGAATACTCCGTGTCGGCGGCGGCGCCAGCAATGAGCTGCCAGCGACACTCGGCGAACTCGAACTCACCCGGCCGTTCATCGTCACCGACCCGTACATGGTCGAGTGCGGCTACGCCGCGCGCCTGACCGACAGCCTGGAGGGCGCGGGGGTGGCGTGGGGACTCTTCGGCGATTGCGTGCCCGACCCGACCACGGACAGTGTCGACGCCGCGCTGGCGCAACTGCGGGAGGGCGGCTACGACTGCGTCGTCGCACTCGGCGGCGGCAGCTCCCTGGATACCGCGAAGGCGGTCGCGGTGCTCGCGCGCCACGGCGGCCTGATGCGCGATTACAAGGTGCCGGTCGTCGCGCCCGTCGGCCTGCCGATCATCGCCATACCGACCACCGCGGGCACGGGCTCCGAGGTCACCCGCGTCGCGGTGATCACCGATACGCAGACACAGGAGAAGATGCTCTGCATGGGACTCGGCCTCATGCCCTCGGCGGCGCTGGTGGATTTCGAACTTACCCTGACGATGCCTTATCGCCTCACCGCGGACACCGGCATCGACAGCCTGTGCCACGCGCTGGAGGCCTACGTGAGCCGCAAGGCCAATCCGTTTACCGACAGCGTAGCGCTGACCGCCATGCGCACGATATACCGGAACATTCGCACGGCCTGCGCGGAGCCGGGCAACCGGGCAGCGCGCGAGGCAATGATGCTGGCGGCCACCCAGGGCGGCATGGCCTTCGCCAACGCCTCGGTGACGCTCATCCACGGCATGAGCCGGCCCATCGGCGCGCTGTATCACGTGCCCCATGGCCTCAGCAACGCCATGCTGTTGCCGGAGGTGACCGCGTGGTCGGTCAGCCATGCGGCGGGGCGCTATGCCGACTGTGCCCGCTACATGGGCGTGCCCGGCGCCGACGGTGACGACACCTCCGCG
>JAUIEP010000060.1 GCA_030428835.1 Gammaproteobacteria bacterium
ATGAGACGACCTTCCTGAACGAGTGGTACGCCACGGATATCGTGAAGAACCAGGACGGCGCCGTGGTCGGCGTGATCGCCATCTGCATGGAGACCGGCGAAACGGTCTACGTGAAATCGAAGGCGACGGTATTCGCCACGGGTGGGGCAGGGCGTATCTACGCCTCCACGACCAACGCACACATCAATACCGGTGACGGTGTCGGCATGGCATTGCGCGCCGGCTTCCCCGTCCAGGACATCGAGATGTGGCAGTTCCACCCGACCGGTATCCACGGCGCGGGTGTCCTCGTGACCGAGGGCTGTCGCGGTGAAGGCGGTTACCTCATCAACAAGGACGGCGAGCGCTTCATGGAGCGCTACGCGCCGAATGCCAAGGACCTCGCCGGCCGCGACGTGGTGGCGCGCTCCATGGTGCTGGAGATCCTCGAGGGGCGCGGTTGCGGCCCCGAGGCCGACCACGTCTTCCTGAAGCTGGATCACCTCGGCGAGGAGGTGCTCGAGAGCCGCCTGCCCGGCATTTGCGAGCTGTCCCGCACCTTCGCCCATGTCGACCCGGTCAAGGCGCCCATCCCCGTCGTACCCACCTGCCACTACATGATGGGGGGCATCCCGACCAATATCCACGGCCAGGCGCTGACCGTCGATGCCAACGGCAACGACCAGATCATCCCCGGCCTGTACGCCTGTGGCGAGGTGGCCTGCGTCTCAGTGCACGGTGCCAACCGCCTTGGCGGCAACTCCCTGCTGGACCTCGTGGTGTTCGGCCGCGCCTCCGGCCTGTTCATCGAGAAGGCGCTGCGCGAGGGTATCGACATGCGCGAGGCGTCAGAGAGCGATGTCGAGCAGGCCAACGCCCGGCTCGACAGCCTGAACAACTCCAGCGGCGGCGAGAACGTCTCGGACCTGCGCAGGGAACTGCAGAGTGTCATGCAGAACCACTTCGGTGTGTTCCGCAACGGCGAGTTCATGCAGGAGGGCATCAAGAAACTGGCCGACCTGCGTGGGCGTATCGCGGGCGCGCAGCTGTCCGACAAGAGCATGGCCTATAACACCGCCCGCATCGAGGCGCTGGAGCTGCACAACCTGTTCGAGGTGGCGGAGGCCACTGCCATCGCCGCGGAAGAGCGCAAGGAGAGTCGCGGCGCCCACGCGCGCGAGGACTACCAGGAGCGCGATGACGACAATTGGCTGTGCCACTCCATGTACTTCCCCGGCGAGAAGCGCGTCGGCAAGCGCGGCGTCAATTTCCAGCCGCAGACCGTGGAACCGTTCCAGCCCAAAGTGCGTACTTATTAAGGGGCAAGCATCATGTTGCAAGTCAGTATCTACCGCTACAACCCCGAGACCGACTCGGAACCGTATATGCAGGATGTCCAGGTGGACACCGGCGGCAAGGACCTCATGGTCCTGGACGTGCTCGAGCTCATCAAGTCCCAGGACACGACCGTCGCCTACCGCCGCTCTTGCCGCGAGGGCGTTTGCGGCTCCGATGGCATGAACATGAACGGGGTCAACGGCCTCGCCTGCATCACGCCGCTGTCGGAAACGGTGAAGAAGAACAAGCTGGTCCTGCGCCCACTACCGGGTCTGCCGGTGATCCGGGACCTCGTTGTCGACCTGAGCGTGTTTTACGAGCAGTACGAGAAGGTGCAGCCCTACCTGCTGAACGACACGCCGGCGCCCGCCATCGAGCGCCTGCAGTCGCCGGAGGATCGCGCCAAGCTCGACGGCCTGTACGAGTGCATCCTGTGCGCCTGCTGTTCCACTGCCTGTCCGTCGTTTTGGTGGAACCCCGATCGCTTCATCGGGCCGTCCGGCCTGCTGCAGGCGTACCGCTTCCTCGCGGATTCGCGCGATACGGCGACCGCCGAGCGCCTCGCGAACCTGGACGACCCGTTCAGCGTCTTCCGCTGCCACGGCATCCAGGCCTGCGTGAGTGTATGCCCCAAGGGCCTCAACCCCACACGGGCCATCGGACACATTCGCAACATGCTGCTTGCGCGTGCGACGTGACGTTAGGTATTTAGTTTAACTTATTGATTTTTAAGTAGTTAGTACGTTGATATAAAGGGCTGCCCGTACCCGCCTCGGCAGTCCGGCCACAGAGCGCCGTCGCACGGACTACTTTGTAACTGACGCCCCGGCGTATGCGCCGCGGCGGCGTTCATACACGGGTCCGCCTGAGACACATCGACATGCCAGAAAGCTCCATGGAATCGCTCTGGCAGAGCTCCCACATCGCGGGGGGCAATGCCACCTACGTGGAAGATCTCTACGAGAGCTACCTGAAAGATCCCAACGGCGTGCCACGCGAGTGGCGCGACTACTTCGATCGCCTGCCCACCGTCGAGTCGGAGATCCTGCAGATCGAGGACGTGCCCCACTCGGTCGTCCGCGAGCGGTTCGCCAGCATCAGCAAGATGCGCGTGCGCACCGAGGCCACCGTGGCCCACGACTCCCAGGCCACCGAGTACGAGCGCAAGCAGGTGCGCGTGGTGCAGCTGATCTCGGCCTACCGCCAGCGCGGCCACCAGAAAGCCGACCTGGATCCGCTCGGGCTCGCGGAGCGCGAGCAGGTGCCCGACCTGGACCTCAGCTTCCACCAGCTGTCCACGGCGGATTTCGACACCACGTTCCAGACCGGCAGCCTGCACATCGGCAAGGCGGACGCGACCCTGGGCGAGATCCACGACGCGCTGGAGCGCACCTACTGCAATACCATCGGCGCCGAGTTCATGCATATCGTGGATACCGGCGAGCGGCACTGGATCATGCAGCGCATGGAGTCGGTGCGCTCCGCCCCCGACTACAGCCCCGACGTGCGCCTGTCCCTGCTGCGCCGGCTCATCAAGGCGGAGGGGCTGGAGAAGTCCCTGGCCTCCAAGTACCCGGGCACCAAGCGCTTTGGTCTCGAGGGCGGCGAGAGCCTGATCCCCATGCTCGCGGATATGGTGCAGCGCTGTGGCGCCTACCGCGCGCAGGAAATCGTCATCGGCATGGCGCATCGCGGCCGCCTCAACGTGCTGGTCAACATTCTCGGTAAGAATCCGTCTGAATTGTTTGCCGAGTTTGAGGGGCGCGCGCAGTACGAGTCCTCGGGCGACGTGAAGTACCACCAGGGATTCTCCTCGAACGTGATGACCCCCGGGGGCGAGGTGCACCTCGCACTCTCGTTCAACCCGTCGCACCTCGAGATCGTTTCGCCGGTGGTCGAGGGTTCCGTGCGGGCTCGGCAGGAGCGCCGGCAGGACCAGACGGGCGAGCTCGTGGTGCCCATAGTGGTGCACGGCGACGCGGCGTTCGCGGGGCAGGGCGTGGTCATGGAGACCTTCCAGATGTCCCAGACCCGCGCCTACAAGACCGGCGGCACCATCCACATCGTGCTCAACAACCAGGTCGGCTTCACCACCAACAAGCGCGAGGACGCCCGTTCCACGGAGTACTGCACCGACATCGCCAAGATGGTCCAGGCCCCGATATTCCACGTCAACGCGGACGATCCCGAGGCGGTCCTCTTCGTGACACAGCTGGCCGTGGACTACCGTACGGAATTCAAGAAGGACGTGGTCATCGACCTCATCTGCTATCGCCGCCGCGGGCACAACGAGGCGGACGAACCGGCGATCACCCAGCCGCTGATGTACGAGCGCATTCGCGGGCACAGGACCACGCGCGAACTGTACAGCGACCGGCTCATCGCTGAGGGCGTGGTGGAGAGCGAGCAGGTAGACCTGCTGCTCGATCGCTACCGCGAATCGCTGGACACCGGGCAGCCGCTGGTCAGCGAGCTCGTATCGGAACCGAACAAGGCCCTGTTCGTGGACTGGTCACCCTACCTCGGCCACGAGTGGACCCTGCCCTGCGATACCACGATGGACATCAAGGCGTTGCAGGCCCTTGGCCACGATACCAGTGTCGCCCCGGATAACTTCCCGTTGCACCGCCAGGTCACAAAAATTCTCGAGGACCGCCGCAAGATGGCCGCCGGCGCGCTGCCGATCAACTGGGGCTTCGCGGAAAACCTCGCCTACGCGACCCTGTTGCAGGCCGGCTACCCGGTGCGCATCACGGGCCAGGATGTCGGGCGCGGAACGTTCTCGCATCGGCACGCCGTGCTGCACAACCAGAAGGACGGCTCCGCGCATATTCCGCTGCAGCATATCAGCGACGACCAGGCACCCTTTGTCATCTACGACTCGCTGCTGTCAGAGGAGGCCGTGCTCGCCTTCGAATACGGTTACTCGACGACCATGCCGCAGGGCCTGGTGGTCTGGGAGGCGCAGTTCGGCGACTTCGCCAACGGTGCCCAGGTGGTCATCGACCAGTTCATCACCAGCGGGGAGCACAAGTGGGCGCGCCTGTGCGGCCTGACAATGCTGTTGCCCCACGGTTACGAGGGACAGGGTCCCGAGCACTCGTCGGCGCGACTCGAGCGTTTCATGCAGCTCTGCGCCCAGCACAATATCCAGATCTGCGTGCCGACCACCCCGGCGCAGGTCTATCACATGCTGCGCCGCCAGGCGATCCGGCCCCTGCGCAAGCCCCTCATCGTGATGTCGCCCAAGAGCCTCTTACGGCACAAGGAGGCCGTCTCCAGTATCGACGATCTCGCCGATGGCCAGTTCCACAATGTCCTCGATGAGACGGACGATCTCGACAAGTCCGCGGTCAAGCGCGTGATCTTCTGTAGCGGCAAAGTGTTCTACGACCTGCGCGCGGCGCGGCGCGAGCGCGGACTGGACCATATCGCCATCATGCGGCTGGAGCAGCTCTACCCCTATCCCGAGGCCGAGCTGTTGGAGATTCTCAGCCAGTATCCGAACATCGAGGATGCGATCTGGTGCCAGGAGGAACCCATGAACCAGGGCGCATGGTACGCGAGCCAGCACCACCTGCGCCGGGTTATCCATCGCCACAAGGTGGATGTCTACCTGCGCTACGTCGGGCGTGCGCCCTCGGCGGCACCGGCGGCGGGTTACATGGCGTTGCACGTCGAGGAGATGGAAGCCTTCATTGACGAGGCCCTGGGCGAATTGCCCTGGGGAAACTGAATTCACAGGCGCGTATGGAAAGGCGCGCACGGAAAGGTAAGTAGATGGCCATTGAGATCAAAGCCCCCACGTTTCCCGAGTCAGTCGCCGACGGCGAGGTCGCGACCTGGCACAAGCAGGCCGGCGATACGGTGCGCCGCGACGAACTGCTCGTGGAGATTGAGACCGACAAGGTAGTGCTCGAGGTGCCCGCGCCCGCCGACGGCGTGATGGGCGAGATTCTCGTGCAGGAGGGGGAGACGATTACCAGCGAGCAACTGCTCGCGACGATGGCGCCCGGCGCCGTCGCCGCCGAGCCCGCCGAGGCGAAGGAAGAGGCGCCCGCTGCGGCTGCACCTGCCGCGGGAACCGGGGTCTCGGCGGATCAGCTCGGACCCGCCGCGCGCCAGCTCGTGGAGGAACACAAGCTCGACATCGCGGAGATCACGGGCACGGGCAAGAACGGTCGCATCACCAAGGAGGATATCCTCAAGTACCTGAAAACCCGCGACGAGACGTCCGCGCCGGCGCCGGCGCCGGCGCCAAAAGCCGAGGCGGTCGTCGAGGAACCCGCCGGCTATTCCAGCGAGCGCGTGGAGCGGCGCGTGCCGATGACGCGCATGCGCGCCAAGATCGCCGAGCGCCTGCTGGACGCCACCAACGACACGGCCATGCTCACCACCTTCAACGAGGTGAACATGGCGCCGGTGATGGCCCTGCGTTCCAAATACAAGGACCAGTTCGAGAAGACGCACAACGGCACGCGATTGGGATTCATGGGGTTTTTCGTGAAGGCCTGCTGCGAGGCGCTGAAGCGCTTCCCCGCGGTGAACGCGTCGATCGACGGCAACGACGTCGTCTACCACGGCTACCAGGATATCGGCGTGGCCGTGTCCACCGAGAACGGGCTGGTTGTGCCGGTGCTGCGCGACGCGGACTTCATGAGCCTCGCGGACGTGGAGGCAGCAGTCGCGGACATGGGCAGGCGGGCGCGCGACAACAAGCTCACCATCGAGGATATGACCGGCGGCACGTTCACGGTGACCAACGGCGGCGTGTTCGGCTCACTCATGTCGACGCCGATTCTCAACCCGCCGCAAACCGGCATCCTCGGCATGCACAAGATACAGGAGCGCCCGATGGCGGTGGACGGACAAGTCGTCATCCTGCCGATGATGTACCTGGCCCTGTCCTACGACCACCGCCTGATTGACGGCAAGACCGCCGTCCAGTTTCTTGTGGCGGTGAAGGACCTCATCGAGGACCCGGCGCGCATACTCCTGCAGCTCTAGCGGCTCAGGCCCGGCACTCCAACGCATACCAGAAAACGGAAGACAACGATGTCAGACAAGTACGATGTAGTAGTAATCGGCTCGGGTCCCGCGGGCTATGTGGCGGCCATCAAGGCGGCACAACTTGGCATGAACACCGCCTGCGTCGAGCAGTGGATCGATGCCAAGGGCGCACCCGTGTTGGGCGGTACCTGCCTGAACGTCGGTTGCATCCCCTCCAAGGCCCTGCTGGATTCCAGCTACAAATTCCACGAGGCGCGCGAAGACCTGGGCCTGCACGGTATCAAGGTGGGCGAGGCGAGCATCGACGTGCCCGCCATGATCGCGCGCAAGGAAAAGATTGTGGGCCAGCTCACCGGCGGCATCGCCGGCCTGTTCAAGCACAACGGCGTCACCGTGGTGTCGGGCAAGGGCAGGGTACTTGCCGGCGCCCGGGTCGAGGTCACGGACGCGGAGGGCAACACCCGCGAGCTGGAGGCGGGCAGTGTCATCATCGCCGCGGGCTCGGTCCCCGTTGAAATACCGCCCGCACCGGTTGACGGGCAATACATCATCGACTCCACCGGCGCGCTGGAACTGCAGGAGGTACCCGGGCGGCTCGGCGTTATCGGCGCCGGGGTCATCGGCCTGGAACTGGGCAGCGTCTGGGGCCGGCTGGGCGCCGAGGTCGTGATGCTCGAAGCGCTGGAGGACTTCCTGCCCATGATGGACGTCCAGATCGCGAAGGAAGCCGCCAAGATCTTCAAGAAGCAGGGCCTGGATATCCGCCTCGGTACGCGTGTGACCGGGGCGCAGGTGGCCGACGGCAAGGTCGAGGTGACCTTCAGCACCGCCGACGGGGAGCACACCGAGACGTTCGACCGCCTCATCGTCGCCGTGGGCCGCCGGCCGCGCTCGGAAGAGCTGTTTTCCGGTGACTCGGGCATCACACTGGACGAGCGCGGCTTCATCTATGTCAACGACTTCTGCGAAACCGAGGCGCCCAACGTCTACGCTGTCGGCGACGTGGTGCGCGGCCCCATGCTTGCGCACAAGGGCTCGGAGGAGGGCATCGTCGTCGTGGAGCGTATTCACGGCAAGCAGGCGCAGATGAACTACGACTGCATTCCCTCGGTCATCTACACGCATCCGGAAGTGGCGGCCGTCGGCAAGACCGAGCAGGAACTCAAGGCCGACGGCATCGAGTACAAGGCGGGTGTTTTCCCGTTTGTGGCGTCTGGCCGCGCACTGGCCTCTAACGAGACCGAGGGAATGGTCAAGATCGTCGCGGATGCGGAAACCGACCGGATTCTCGGTTGCCACATCATCGGCCCGTCCGCGGCCGACCTGGTGCAACAGGTCGTCATCGCCATGGAGTTCGGCTCCAGCGCCGAGGATCTCGCCCTCACGGTGTTCGGCCACCCGACACTCTCGGAGGCGGTTCACGAGGCTGCACTGGCCGTCGATGGGCAGGCCATACATATCGCCAATCGCAAGAAGCGCTAGTAGAATGCGCCCCGGCGCGCACAAGAGCACACAGCCAGGCGTGTAGGGGAATCAACTGGGCAGCCACTGCGGTGGTCAGGGACGGCCCGTAATCATTTGCAAACCAGACAGGACTCAACATGAACCTTCATGAATACCAAGGGAAACAGTTGTTTGCCGAGTACGGACTGCCGGTGTCGACCGGGTACGCGGTCGACACGCCCGAGGAAGCGGCCGCGGCCGCCGGCAAGATCGGCGGCGACAAGTGGGTGGTCAAGGCCCAGGTACACGCCGGCGGACGGGGCAAGGCCGGCGGCGTCAAGCTGGTCGACTCCACGGATGACATAAAGGCTTTCGCCAAGCAGTGGCTGGGCAAGAACCTCGTGACCTACCAGACGGACGAAAACGGCCAGCCCGTCAGCAAGATCCTGGTCGAAGCCTGCACGGACATCGCAGAGGAGCTGTACCTCGGCGCCGTGGTTGACCGCTCATCGCGGCGCATCGTGTTCATGGCCTCCACCGAGGGCGGCGTCGAGATCGAGAAGGTCGCCGAGGAAACGCCGGAGAAGATCCTGCGCGCCACCATCGACCCGCTGGTGGGCCCGCAGCCCTACCAGGGCCGTGAGCTGGCGTTCAAGCTGGGCCTGTCCGGCGACCAGATCAAGCAGTTCGTGAAGATCTTCATGGGCCTCGCCCAGATGTTCAAGGACAAGGACCTCGCGCTCATCGAGATCAACCCGCTGGTGATCACCGACGAGGGCAACCTGCACTGCCTGGACGCCAAGATCGGCGTCGACAGCAACGCGCTGTACCGCCACGCCGACCTGCGCGAGATGCACGACCCCTCCCAGGACGACGAGCGCGAGGCGCACGCCGCCAAGTGGGAACTCAACTACGTGGCCCTCGACGGCAATATCGGCTGCATGGTCAACGGGGCGGGTCTCGCGATGGGCACCATGGACATCGTGGCCCTGCACGGCGGATTCCCCGCCAACTTCCTCGACGTCGGTGGCGGCGCCACCAAGGAGCGCGTCTCCGAGGCGTTTAAAATCATCCTCTCCGACGAGAACGTAAAAGCCGTACTGATCAATATCTTCGGCGGCATCGTGCGCTGCGACCTCATCGCCGAGGGTGTGATCGGCGCGGTCGAGGAGATCGGCGTGGAAGTACCCGTCGTTGTGCGCCTCGAGGGCAACAACGCGGAACTGGGCCAGAAAGTACTGGCTGACAGCGGCCTCAACATCATTGCCGCGACCAGCCTCACGGACGCCGCACAGCAGGCCGTCAAAGCAGCGGGAGGGGCGGCATAATGAGCATTCTTATCGACAAGGGCACCAAGGTAATCTGCCAGGGTTTCACAGGGTCGCAGGGCACGTTCCACTCGGAACAGGCCATTGCCTACGGCACGCAGATGGTCGGCGGGGTTACCCCCGGCAAGGGCGGCCAGGAACACCTGGGCCTGCCGGTTTTCAACACGGTCGCCGATGCTGTGGAGGCCACAGGCGCGGACGCCTCCGTGATCTACGTACCGGCGCCGTTCTGCAAGGACTCCATCCTCGAGGCGGCCAACGGCGGCGTGAAGCTCATCGTGTGTATCACCGAGGGCATCCCCACGCTGGACATGCTCGACGCGAAGGTGAAGTGCGATGAACTCGGGGTGCGCCTGATCGGCCCGAACTGTCCCGGCGTGATCACGCCCGGGGAATGCAAGATCGGCATCATGCCGGGACACATTCACCTGCCGGGCAAGGTGGGCATTGTCTCACGCTCCGGCACGCTGACCTACGAGGCGGTCAAGCAGACCACCGATGCGGGTTACGGCCAGTCCACCTGTGTCGGCATTGGCGGCGACCCGATCCCGGGCTCCAACTTCATCGACATCCTCGACATGTTCGAGAAAGACGCCGCCACAGAGGCGATCGTCATGATCGGCGAGATCGGCGGCACTGCCGAGGAGGAGGCCGCGGCCTTCATCAAGGCGAATGTCTCCAAGCCTGTCGTCTCCTACATCGCGGGCGTCACCGCGCCCAAGGGCAAGCGGATGGGCCACGCCGGCGCGATTATCTCAGGCGGCAAGGGCACGGCGGACGAGAAGTTTGCCGCGCTGGAGGATGCCGGTGTGAAGACGGTGCGCAGCCTGGCCGATATCGGCTCAGGGTTGGCAGAGATTACCGGTTGGTGATTTCCTCGCGTTGTGTCTGAAGGCTCATCTACCTGGTGGGCCTTTTTTCTTTCTGGACTGGCGAACTGCGGCCGTCGGGCAGGCTTGCGGCGGGACGTTCGCCGGGCCTGCGGCTACCCTCGCTGCGGGGGATTTCAGGGGGTCGCCTCGACGCGCGTCCTGCGCGACGAGGCTCTCCAGGCCTTCCATGGCCTTCCGACCCCCTGAAATCCCCCTCCGCTCGGCCGGCTCAAAGCCCCGCCGCAACCCCGCCCGCCAACCACAGTTCTCTATCTTGCTTGAAGGGCTTGAAAAAGCGGGACTAGCCCCCATATCTGCGACCAGTCACGCTTTTCAATTAAATCAATAGTTTATAAAAGGAACCTCATATGACAGCTGACGTCCAGAAAGAGACCCTCGGCTTCCAGACGGAGGCGAAACAGCTTCTGCACCTCATGATCCACTCGCTGTACAGCAACCGCGAAATCTTTCTCCGCGAGCTGATATCGAACGCGAGTGACGCCATCGACAAGCTGCGCTTCGCCGCACTGGCCGACGAGTCGCTCCTCGAGGGCGGTGGTGATTACGAGATCCGCGTCGAGGTGGACAAGGATGCCGGGACGATCAGCATCAGCGACAACGGCATCGGCATGACCCGCGACGAGGTGATCGAACACCTGGGCACCATCGCGAAGTCGGGCACGGCGTCATTCCTGGAGAGCCTGACCGGCGACGAGAAGAAAGACTCCCAGCTCATCGGCCAGTTCGGCGTCGGTTTCTATTCGTCGTTCATCGTGGCGGACCGCGTCACCGTGCACACGCGCAAGGCCGGCACAGGCGCGGACGAGGGCGTCCTGTGGGAGTCGGCGGGGGAGGCCGAGTTCTCCGTGGCCGCCCAGCCGCGCGAATCGCGGGGCACCACGGTCACGCTGCACCTGAAGGAGGGCTGTGAGGAGTTCGCCGATGACTGGCGGGTACGCAGCGTCATCAAGAAGTACTCCGACCATATTTCCGTGCCTGTGACGATGCAGAAACCGCCCGCACCTGCGGCGGAAGACGAGGAGGAGGCCGCGGCGCCGGCGACGCCGGAGTACGAGACGGTGAACGAGGCCACGGCGTTGTGGACACGCAGCCGCACCGAGGTCAGCGACGACGAGTACAAGGAGTTCTACAAGCACGTTTCCCACGACTTCCAGGACCCGCTTGCCTGGAGTCACAACAAGGTCGAGGGCAAGCTGGAGTACACCAGCCTCCTGTACATTCCGTCGAAAGCGCCCTTCGACCTGTGGCACCGCGAGATGGCGCGGGGCCTGAAGCTCTACGTACAGCGTACGTTCATCATGGACGAGGCGGAACAGTTCCTGCCGCTGTACCTGCGCTTCGTGAAGGGTGTCGTGGATTCCAACGACCTGTCGCTCAACGTGTCGCGCGAAATCCTGCAGCAGGACCCCGCCGTGGAAAGCATGCGCAACGCCTTGACCAAGCGCGTCCTGGATATGCTGGCCAGGATGAGTAAGGACGGGGGCGACGATTACGCCAACTTCTGGCGCGAATTCGGTGCGGTGTTGAAGGAGGGGCCCGCAGAGGATTTCGCCAACCGCGAGAAGATCGCCGCCCTGTTGCGCTTCAGCACCACACACACCGACAGCGCCACCCAGGACCAGTCGCTTGCGGACTACATCGCGCGCATGCCCGAGGGGCAGGACAAGATCTACTACGTGGTGGCCGAGAACTTCAACACCGCGCGCAACAGCCCGCACCTGGAAGTGTTCCGCAAGAAGGGCATAGAGGTGCTGTTGTTGTCGGATCGTGTCGATGACTGGCTCATGAACCAGCTCGGCGAGTTTGAAGGCAAGCAGTTCCAGGACGTCGCGCGCGGCGCACTGGACCTGGCCACGGATTCCGAGGAGGACAAGGCCGAACAGGAGAAGGTCGCGAAGGAGGCAGAGGCGCTGGTGGAGCGCCTGGGCAAGGTTCTGGAGGACGATGTCAGCGAAGTACGCGCCACCGCGCGGCTCACCGACTCCGCTGCCTGTCTTGTTGTCGGCGACTACGATATGGGCCTGCAGATGCGGCGCATCATGGAGGCCGCCGGACAGGACGTACCGCAGAGCAAGCCAATCCTGGAGGTGAATCCCGCTCACCCGTTGATTGCGATGCTTGACAAGGAAGCCGACGAGGAACAATTCGCTGACCTCGGCAAGATTGTCTTCGACCAGGCGAGCCTCGCCGAGGGTGGGCAGCTCGCCGACCCCGCGGCCTTTGTCCGGCGGCTGAACCAGCTGTTGCTGAAGCTGAGCGGCTGATGCACACCCCGTGGGGTCGAATGCATTCGACCCCACCGGGTCGTGCCGGTACACGCGCGCCAAAGTGCTATCATGCCGCATCGGAGGCACCATGATACTGACGATTTGGCGGCATGGAGAGGCGGGTTCGGCCAGTCGCGACGAACTGCGGGAGTTGACGACGCGCGGCGCGGACGATATCGGCTTCGGCTGCCAGCAGTTTCACCAGGGCTGCGAGGCTCGCGGTATTGCGCCGCCGACGCACATCCTGCACAGCCCCTGGTTGCGCACTACCCAGACCGCCGAGATCATCGCAGGCGCCTACTCACACGCGAGACTCGCAGCGTTCGACGCGTTGCGACCCGGCGCGACGCCGGAGGATGTCGATCGCGCGTTGAGCGACTACGAAGCGGCGGAGCATGTGCTGCTTGTGCACCACCAGCCGCTCGTTGCGCGACTGTTGGGGTACTATCTCGACGACGCCGGCCAGGTCCCGTTCCTGAATCCCGGCGGACTCGCCACGCTCTCGCTCGCGGCGGTCGCGGCGGGTACCGGTGCACTCCTGTTCTGGGCGGTGCCGCCCGAGTACGAGGTCGGCCAGTGAGCCAGCCGGAGTCCCGGTTGACGCCGCGCGCGGTCTCGTGGCGCGTGCACGGTCTCGATATCGCGGGCCTGAGCTGGGGCGAAGCGGGGGAGCGACCGGTGCTGGCGCTGCACGGCTGGCTCGATAACGCTGCCAGCTTCGTGCCCCTGGGGCCTGTGTTGGCGGGGTGCCACGTGGTCGCGCTCGACCTGACGGGACACGGCCGCAGCGCCCACCGGTCAGGCGATGCCTCTTACCAGATATGGGACGACCTGCCCGAAATTCTCGGGGTGGTCGATGCGCTGGGCTGGGAGACTTTCGACCTGGTAGGGCACTCGCGCGGGGCGATCATTTCGACCCTGTTCGCCTCGGCCTGCCCCGAACGTATTGCACACCTGGTACTGCTCGACGCCGTCATGCCGGCCCCCGTGGCGGAGTCGGCCTTCCCGCGGCAGATGCGCAGCGCGCTCGAGGACAAGATGAGCCTGCCTACCCGGGAGCGCAAGCGGATCCGTGATGTGGCAACCGCGGTGGAGATCCGCAGGCGCAACGGCCTGCAGTTGCCCGCGGCCCGTTTGCTCGCGGAACGGAACCTCGAGCCGTATCGCGGCGGGTACCGCTGGACTATGGACCCGCGCCTGCAGGGTGCCTCTGCCGTGAAGCTGAGCCCCGGGCAGATCAACGCGGTACTCTCCGCTCTCTCGATGCCCACGCTGCTCCTGTTGGCCCGGGAAGCCACGCACCGGACCCCGGAACTCATGGCGCGCGTCCGGGCGCAGATACCGAACCTGCAGGAAGCCGAGTTCGCCGGTGGCCATCATTTTCACATGGAGGGCGACGTAGCCGCGGTCGCTGCGCGTATCCTCTCTTTTATCGCGGGCAGTGAGGGTTGAGCGGTATGCGGTTGTTGTGTGGGTTGTTGCTGGTTGTGTCCGCCATTGCGCAGGGGGCGGAGCCTATCGGTGGCGTGCGCGAGCTGCTGGCGGCGATGGATGGATCGCCGCACACCGAGCAGATCGCCAGCAGCAGTTTGGCGGTGGTGGATCACGAGATCGGCCTGGGTGCTATCCGCAAGGTACACGGCGCCTGGGAGTTCAAGGACAGTGCACGGCACGACGGGCTGCTTACCCGGTTCACCTGGCAGGTGAAGGACGGCTTTGCCTCGGCGGAGCTGCTGCGGAAACTGGAGCGGGAAACACTGGCGCTCACGGGCGCGCAGCTGTTATTCGAATGCGACGGACGCGGCTGTGGCCACGCCAACCAGTGGGCGAATCGTGTGTTCGGGCAGCGGCTGCTCTACGGCAAGAGCGACGAGCAGCACTACCGTGTCATCGCGGTCGAGGGAGGGAGAGTCCTGCTGTACAGTTCCGCGCGCACCACCGACAGGCAGTACCTGCACGCGGATTACCTGGCATTTACCGGGATGTAGCCTTCCCTAGCGCTTCATCTGCAGTAACGACAGGAATTCATCACGGGTTTTTTCCTCGGTGCGGAAGCACCCGAGCATCGCGGAAGTCTTCATCAACGAGTTCTGCTTCTCGACCCCGCGCATCATCATGCACATATGCTGGGCCTCGATGATGACACCGACACCCTCGGCCTCGGTGACGTCCATGATCGTCTCCGCGATCTGCGAGGTGAGTGATTCCTGGATCTGCAGGCGTCGGGCGAACACGTCGACGATGCGGGCTACCTTGGACAGGCCCAACACCTTGCCCGTTGGAATATACGCCACATGGCACTTGCCGATGAACGGCAACAGGTGGTGTTCACACATGGAATACAGTTCGATGTCCTGCACGATGATCATTTCGCTGGAGTCGGAGGGGAACAGTGCGTCGTTGACCACTTCGTCCACCGACTGGTGATAGCCGCGGGTCAGGAACTGGAAGGCCGCAGCCGCACGTTTCGGTGTGTCCAGCAGTCCCGGTCGGGAGAGGTCTTCGCCAACGGCCTCGATGATTTTTGCCCAGCTGTCTTCCAAGGGTGCACTCCGTCCGCGTTTCGCGAGGATTCCAAAGGGGCTGCGATAGTAGCAACCCGGCTGTAGCAGGGCAAACACGGCGCGGCAATGCCATACCTGAAGGCCGCAGGCCGCGTGGGGTAAAATGGCGTATGACCATGGACACGATACCACCTCGGACTCTCGGCGAGGCGCTCAACTACTGCCACGACGCACTCGCCGGCAGTGACGTGTTTTACGGGCACGGTACGGACAACGCATGGGACGAAGCCGTCCAGCTGGTGTTGTCCCTGGCCGCGCTGCCAGCGGATACGGACAGCGGGGTACTGGGGCAGTCATTGCCGCCGGACTTTGTTCCCCGGCTGGACGCGTTGCTCGAGCGTCGCATACTCGAACGGGTACCCGCTGCCTACCTGACCGGCCGCGCCTGCTTCGCGGGACTGGAGTTCCTGTGTGACCCGAGGGCGCTGGTACCGCGCTCGCCCTTCGCCGAACTGATCGACCACGATTTCCAGCCCTGGTACACCGGGCCGGCTCCCGAGCGCATCCTCGACCTGTGCTGCGGCGGCGGTTGTATCGGCCTGGCCGCGGCCTGGTACAACGAGGACGCCCGTGTGGATCTCCTCGATATAGACGTGGACGCGCTCGCCCTGGCCCGCGACAACGCCGCTCTGCTGGGTCTGGAGGAGCGCGTGCGTATTGTCTGCTCCGACCTTTTTGCCGGCGCGGATGTACAGGGCTATGACCTGATTCTCGCCAATCCGCCCTACGTGGACGCACCTGACCTGGCCGCGATGCCCGCGGAATACCACCACGAACCCGCGCTGGCGCTCGGCTCGGGCAGCGACGGCCTCGATATCACCCGTCGCATTCTGGCGGCGGCAGGTCGCTACCTCCGGCCCCACGGGGTGCTTTTCGTGGAAGTCGGCAACAGCTGGCCGGCGCTGGAACAGGCCTACCCGGATGTTCCCTTCACCTGGCTGGAGTTCGAGCGCGGCGGCGAAGGGGTGTTCACCCTGAGCGCCGCGGAATGGCAAGATTACAGGGCAAGCCTGCACGGTTAGCCGTATAATACGCCGCTGCTGACGCAAGGACTTGGGACATGGCCGGCAACACCATCGGCAAGCTGTTTACCGTGACGAGTTTCGGGGAGAGCCACGGGCCCGCCCTGGGGTGTGTCGTGGACGGCTGCCCCCCCGGGCTCGAACTGAGCGCCGCGGACATGCAGCCGGACCTCGATCGCCGCAAGCCTGGTACGTCCCGTTTCACCACACAGCGCCGTGAGGACGACGAGGTCGAGATACTTTCGGGCGTCTTCGAGGGCCGCACCACCGGCACGCCTATCGGACTCCTGATTCGCAACACCGACCAGCGCTCCAAGGACTACTCCAATATCAAGGACACGTTCCGCCCCGCCCACGCGGACTATACCTACACACAGAAATACGGTTTTCGCGACTACCGCGGCGGCGGGCGCTCCTCCGCGCGTGAGACCGCCATGCGCGTGGCGGCCGGCGCCATTGCCAAGAAGTACCTGTCCGGCGCGGGTATCGCCGTGCGTGGCTATCTCGCGCAGCTCGGCCCGATACGCGCAGAGCGCATCGACTGGGACGAGGTGGAAACCAACCCGTTCTTCTGCCCGGACCCGGACAAGGTACCGCAGCTGGAAGCGTTCATGGCTGACCTCAACAAGCGCGGTGACTCGATCGGCGCGCGCGTCAACGTGGTGGCGAGCGGCGTGATGCCCGGGCTCGGCGAGCCGGTGTTCGATCGCCTGGACGCCGACATCGCCGCGGCGATGATGGGCATCAACGCCGTGAAAGGCGTGGAGCTGGGCGCCGGGTTTGCCGTCGTTGAACAACACGGCAGTGAGCACCGCGACCTGCTCACCCCTGAAGGTTTCGTCGGCAACAACGCCGGCGGTGTCCTGGGCGGCATTTCCAGCGGACAGGATATCGTGGTGAGCCTGGCGTTGAAGCCCACGTCGAGCATCCGCCAGCCGGGCGCGACGATCGATCGCGAGGGCAACGCGATGGAGATGGCAACCCACGGCCGCCACGACCCCTGTGTCGGCATCCGCGCCACGCCGATCGCGGAGGCGATGCTGGCCATCGTGCTGATGGATCACCTCCTGCGTCACCGGGCGCAGAACGCGGACGTGAAATGTACGACGCCCGTGCTCCCCGCTGCGGCGCCCGACCCTGATTGACGCTGGTCGCGTACCCGTGAGCCGCGCCTCCCGCCGTTTCCACCGCACGCTCTTTCTCGCCATAGCGGCGATGGGCGCGCTCGTGTGGGTGGTGGTGGACCAGTTCGAGATCAGTCGCCAGGAACTGGCGGTCCTCGCCACCGGGGCGTTCATGGTCGTCGGGGCGATTATCGTTTGCGGCGCGATCCTGGCGGGCGTCTGGGTAGCCCTGAAGAAATTTTCCGACGACTAGGAGCGCTCGAGCTCGATATCCAGCGTCATCTGGTTGGCGATGTCGTCGAGATTGTCGGAGAGATCCTCGAAGCTGGTGTCCGCGGGCACGGATACCCTGATCTGCGCATTGAACAGGTTCTCCGCGCTCATGGCAGCGGGCGCGACGTGACTGTCCATCTCCACGACGTTGATCTGCCGCTCCGCGAGTGCGCGCGAAACCTCCTTGACGATGCCGGGCCGGTCGGGGCCGATCACGCTCAGGCGCAGGTCGACATGTTTGTCAGGCAACGGGGCGCTGCCGGCGGCATCAACGCTGACCCGGAGGCCGCTGGCCGCGAGTTCTGCCAGCTCCCGCTCCAGTGACGCGGCGCTCTCATCGGGCAGGGCGACCAGCACGAGGCCGGCGAACTTGCCGCCGAGCTGGGACAGGCGGCTCTCGAGCCAGTTGCCGCCATTGCGCTCGATCACGCGCGACAACGCTTCGACCAGGCCCGGGCGGTCGTCGCCGATGAAGGTCACGATGTAAGCTGAATCCACGGTGGTTCTCCCCAACCCGGGCGCAAGGGCGTATATAATAGCGCGCAACCC
This sequence comes from Gammaproteobacteria bacterium, assembly GCA_030428835.1. Classification (GTDB taxonomy): domain Bacteria; phylum Pseudomonadota; class Gammaproteobacteria; order Pseudomonadales; family Halieaceae; genus Marimicrobium. Next base: position 17,791 of record JAUIEP010000060.1, read on the forward strand.
AGGACAGCTGAAGGAGCGTGCGTGCCGCAGTACCTGAGAATTCCGCGGGAGCGCCTGCCGGCAGAGACCCTCAGGGGTATGCTCGAGGAGTATGCCTCGCGCGACGGTACGGACTACGGCCTGCGCGAGCGCAGCCTGGATGAGAAAGTTGCGTCGCTGAGCGCCCAGATCGACAGCGGCCACCTCTACATAGTGTTTGAAACGGAAAGTGAAGACTGGGACCTGGTGCCGCAGGAACAGGCGGCACCGCTCCTGGATGAATGACACCCGCCACGTGAGCAAACCCGACCACACCCTCGACGCAACCGGCCTGTATTGCCCGGAGCCGGTCATGCTGTTGCACAACCGCATCCGCGACATGGTGGCGGGGGAATTGCTGGAAGTGATCGCAACCGACCCGTCCACCCAGCGCGATATCCCGAAGTTCTGTCGCTTCCTCGGTCATGAGCTCGTGGAAGAGCGCGCGGAGGGAGATCAATTCCATTACCTGGTGCGCAAGGCGGAGGGCGAGGAGTGACCGCGGCGTTGGCGAGTGGCGAGGTATTCGTGGCGGCCCGCCTGGAGGTCGTCTTTGCGGAATGTTTTCGCGCTTCCGAGCGCACGCTACTGCTCGGGGGAGCCCACGAGCCCCTGTACGAGCCGGCCGCCGCGCCGGCTGGTTACCACCGCATTTACTATCGCGAGGATTTCTTCGCCAGTGCATTGCACGAGGTGGCGCACTGGTGTATCGCGGGCCCCGCGCGTCGCACCAAACGGGATTTTGGTTACTGGTATGCTCCCGCCGGTCGCGACGCCGCGGCCCAGCGCGCCTTCGAGGCGGTGGAGGAAAAGCCGCAGGCGCTCGAGTGGCTGTTCTCACTGGCCTGCGGTTACCCGTTCCGGGTCAGCGTCGACAACCTCGACCCGGTAACCGGCGCATTGCCCGACACGCGACCGTTTTGCGCGCGCGTGCTCGCACGGGGCGTGCAGTGGCAGCGGCGCGGGCTGCCCGAACGGGCTGCGATTTTCCTCGCCGCCCTGGCCCGGCATTTCGGAACCGGCGTGACGCTCGAGACGCTGGACCTGCGGCGCGCGGAACTGCGCTGATGGCGGCAGGGCGCGCGTGGCTGGTGGACGCGTCGATCTACATCTTCCGCGCCTGGTTTTCGCTGCCGGATCGCTGGCACACGCCGGACGGTCGGCCCGTTTCTGCTGTGTATGGCTACGGTTCCTTCCTGCTGGATTTCATCGGACGCGTGGGCACCGCCTTTCACGGCGCCGCCGCCTTCGACGAGAGCCTTGGCAGCAACTTCCGCAACGACATCTACCCCGACTACAAATGCAGCCGCGAGTTGCCCGATCAAGACCTTGCCTTCCAGCTGGATGCCTGCCGCCGGCTGACCGAGTACCTCGGCTTGCCCTGCTACGGCGGTGCGCGCTACGAGGCCGATGATTACATCGCCAGCCTGGCGCGGCGCTTCCAGTCGCGCGCGGTGCCCGTGACGATCGTCACGCGCGACAAGGACCTGGGCCAGGTGCTGAACGGGCCGGACGACCGCTGGTGGGATTTCGCGGCGGACGAGGAACTCGACGCCGGGGCCTTCAGCGCGCGCTTTGGCGTGACGCCTTCGCAGTTCGGCGACTACCTGGCGCTCGTCGGCGACCCGGTTGACGACATTCCCGGCGTTCCCGGGATCGGTGCCAAGACCGCCGCCGCGCTGCTGCAGGCTTTTGGCGACCTGCGAACCCTGGAGCGGTCGTTGCCCGAGGTCGGCGTCCTGCCCCTGCGCGGCGCCGCGACAGTGCAGGCACGGCTCGAGGAGCACTGGCACCAGGTGCTCCTCAGTCGCCGGCTCACCGCCCTGGAGACCCGCATCCCGCGGCTGGGCGCCTCGCCACGATTTCGACTGCGACCCGCCGCCGTGCAGCGCAGCCTGGACTACCTCGGCGAGTTGGGCCTGGCCGGTCCGCTCGCGAGGCGGCTGCGGGCCCTGGGCGAGGCTGTTGCTTGATGCACATCGTCGCGGACGAGAACATCCCTGGCCTGGACGCGTTACTGCCGCAGGGCACGACTTTGCAACGCGTGTCCGGCCGCGACCTCGGTCCCGCGCGGCTGGCAGCGGCGGATGCCCTGCTGGTGCGCTCCGTCACGCGGGTCGACGCGGCGCTGCTGGCCGGCTCGCCGGTCCGCTTCGTCGGCAGCGCGACGAGCGGTGTCGACCATGTCGACCGCGAGTTCCTGGATTCCGCGGGCATCGCGTTTGCCTATGCCCCGGGCGCGAACGCCAATGCGGTGGTGGAGTATGTGCTGTCCGCGGCGGCGGCCGTGGATGACTACCTCGACCGGCTGCTGGACGGCGGCCGTGTCGGCATTGTCGGCTACGGCAACATCGGGCATGCACTGGCCAGCCGACTGCGCCTGCTCGGGATCGACTGCGCCGTGTATGACCCCTGGCTGCCGGTGGAAGGGCGGCGCGATGCCGCGAGCCTAGACGAGGTGCTGCGCTGTGATGTCATCACCTGCCACGCCGAGCTGACGACGCGCGAACCGTATCCGAGCCTGCACCTGTTCGATGCACATACGTTGGATGCGCTGCACGACCGGCAACTGCTGATCAACGCGAGCCGGGGCGCTTGTGTCGACAACCGGGCACTGCTCGCGCGCTGTCGCGCCCCGCATGCACCGAGTGTCGTGCTCGACGTGTGGGAGGGCGAGCCGGCAATCGACGCACAGCTGCTTGACGCCGTTGCCATCGGGACACCGCACATCGCGGGTTACAGCCTGGAGGGAAAGTTGCGCGGCACTGCCATGCTGGTGGAGGCCTTACTGGCATTCATGGGCAGCGACGAGGGATGCGGGTCCGCGCAGGAGGACCACGTGCTCACGCCGTCCGGGGCGGACCCCGGGTCGGTGCTCAGGGCAAACTATTCGATCGTACGGGACGATGCTGCCCTGCGCGCGAGCATGGACGCCCCGGAGCCCGCGATTGCTTTCGATCGCCTGCGACGCGAGTATCCCGAACGCCGTGAACTGCTCGGTGCACGCGTACAGGTTGCCGCGGTTACGCCCGAGCAGCGGGATCTGCTGGCGGCGCTCGGCTGCAGCGTCGAGGTGGTGCCTTGAGCGCGTCGCTGCATATCGGCCTGCTGGTCAATCCACTGGCGGGGCTGGGCGGCAGCCTGGCGCTCAAGGGCAGCGACGGAGAGACGCTGCGGCAACTGGCGCGCACGATGCCGGACGCCGAGCGGACACGCTCCAGCGACCGCGTGCGCAGGGTGTTCGCGTCGCTGGAAGATCTTGCAGCGCAGGTCCGTATCAGCACCTGGGGCGGCGCCATGGGTGCGAACGCCGTGCAGGGGCTGGGTTTCGAGGTTGACGTGTTGGGGGCCGCAGCGGATGACGTCAGTGCCGCAGCGGATACCCGCGCGGCGGCGCGAGCGCTGCAGGCAGCGGGTGTAGACCTATTGGTATTTGCGGGGGGCGACGGCACCGCGCGTGACGTGGCCGACGTCGTCGGGATGGACCTGCCGGTGCTGGGTATTCCCGCGGGCGTGAAGATGCACTCGGGGGTGTTCGCGGTGTCGCCCGAGGCGGCGGGCCTACTGTTGCGCCAGCTACAGCAGGGCGAACTGGTCGGGTTGCGCGCGCAGGAGGTGCGTGACATCGACGAGGAGGCGTTCCGGCACGACACAGTGCGTAGCCGCTTCTACGGCGAGATGCAGGTGCCGGGAGAGGGGCGTTTCCTCCAGCACACGAAAGTCGGCGGGCGCGAGAGCCAGGAACTCGTGGCCGCGGAAATCGCCGAATGGTTCGCCGGGCAGGTCGAGGATGACACGCTCTACCTGCTCGGCCCTGGCTCGACGACCGGTGCCGTGAAAGAGGCGTTGGGTATGACACCCACGCTGCTGGGCGTCGATGCCTATCGCGCGGGTGAGTGCCTGGCGGTCGATGCCGATGAGCGGGCGCTGCTTGACCTGCTGGCGGACGGCGGCCCCGCGCGCATCGTGGTCACCGCCATCGGCGGCCAGGGCCATGTTTTCGGTCGCGGCAACCAGCAGTTCTCGCCCGCGGTTATCCGCAGCGTGGGTTGCGACAACATTTGTATTGTCGCGACCAAGTCCAAGATCACGGCGCTCGAGGGTCGACCGCTGTTGGTAGACACCAATGACCCCGACCTCGATGCGGCGCTGTGCGGTTACTACCGCCTGCTGACGGGGTATGATGATTTTCTCATGTACCGCGTGGCGACCTGCGCGGAAGTGTCGGAGGAGGACGCATGAAAGACGACGAGCAGTGGCGCGACAAGCTGACACCCGAGGAATACCACGTCTGTCGGGACAAGGGCACGGAGCGGGCTTTCACGGGCGAATACTGGAACACCAAGGATGCGGGCAGTTACAAGTGCCGCTGCTGCGGCGAGGTGCTGTTCGACTCCGATACCAAGTACGACTCCGGCTCGGGCTGGCCGAGCTTCTACCAGCCCGTGGATGGCGATGTCATCGAGGAAGACCGCGACACCAGCCACGGCATGGTGCGCACCGAGGTGATGTGCAAGGCCTGCGGCGCGCACCTGGGCCACGTGTTCGAAGACGGCCCGGCACCGACGGGACTGCGCTACTGCATCAACAGCCTGTCGCTCAAGCTGGACAAGCGGTAGTAGTGCGAGCCCTCTCTGACGGCAGGAAGAACCCTGTGGGGTCGAATTCATTCGACCAGAGCCGGGGCGGAACTGAACCCTGTGGGGCCGAACTGATTTGACCTGAAGCGGAGCAGGATTCCTGTAGGGTCGAATTCATTCGACCTGGCCGGTCGGTATTCAATCGAAACGATGCGGGTATTAAGAGCGTGTCAAAGGTCGAATAAATTCGACCCCACAGGGCAAAAGCAAAGTCGCGGGGAACGGAACACGTGTGCAATCTGGAGCGGGAAACCGGGTTCGAACCGGCGACCTCAACCTTGGCAAGGTTGCGCTCTACCAACTGAGCTATTCCCGCAAATCTGTCACTGCCCACCAGCGCCGCTGGTCGCCGGAACCGGCGAGGCTGCGCGCCCCGCCACAACCTTGGCAAGGTTGCGCTCTACCAACTGAGCTATTCCCGCAAATCTGTCACTGCCCACCAGCACCGCTGGTCGCCGGAACCGGCGAGGCTGCGCGCCCCGCCACAACCTTGGCAAGGTTGCGCTCTACCAACTGAGCTATTCCCGCGGAAGAAAATGGCGTCCCCTAGGGGGTTCGAACCCCTGTTTCTGCCGTGAAAGGGCAGAGTCCTAGGCCACTAGACGAAGGGGACGCAGCGGTCTCTTTCGAGAGGCGCGCATTGTAGGAGGCGGGCATAGCCCCGTCAAGCCCTCGGCGGCCGCCGGGGCTCGGTTTTTTACTGCAAGTTCAGCAGCTTAGCGCGGGCGCCCTTGAGGTCGAAGGTCTCGCCGCGAGCGGCCGCCGCGAGGCGCTCGTCCTCCAGTAACTGGAAGCGTTCGATCTCCTCGTCGGGCATGAAATGCAGGCAATCACCACCGAAAAACCACAGTAACTGGCGCGGGAAGGCCGGCGCGAGTTCCGGGTAGGTCGTGAACAGTCGTGCGATCAGCGGCGGGCTCTCGCGGTAGATGTCGCCCTCGCCACGCTCAATCCGCGTGAACCCGGCGGCGAGTTCGCGCAGCGGGTCGTTATCCGGCAGGTGCGCGCTCTGCTGCGTGATGTAGCCGGCGAAGCTCGCGTAGAGTTCGCGGCAGTGTTCCAGGTATTGTGCGTCGTTCATAGAGGGTGTCGCCCGGCGCGCTTCGGCAGTACAATGGCGCGCCGTAACGCCCGCGCCACCGGTGGCAATGATACCAGCACTCACTATCGAAAACCTCGCCAAGACCTACGCCGACGGCTTCGAGGCCCTCAAGGGCATCAGTCTCGAGGTGAAGCAGGGCGATTTCTTCGCACTGCTGGGCCCGAACGGGGCGGGTAAGTCCACCACTATCGGCATCATCTGCTCCCTGATCGCGAAGTCCGGCGGCACCGTCAAGGTCTTCGGCATTGATATCGATGTCGACTTCCCGCTCGCGAAGAAGGCCATCGGCATCGTGCCGCAGGAATTCAACTTCAACACCTTTGAAAAAGCGTTCGACATCGTGGTCAACCAGGCCGGCTATTACGGCCTGCCGCACGGCCTGGCGAAGGAACGCGCCGAGAAGTACCTGAAGGCGCTGGGCATATGGGACAAGCGCGATGTCCAGTCGCGCATGCTCTCCGGCGGTATGAAGCGCAGGCTGATGATTGCGCGCGCGCTCGTGCATGAACCGAAGCTGCTGATCCTCGACGAGCCGACCGCGGGCGTGGATATCGAGATGCGCCGTGCCATGTGGGACTTCCTGCGCGATATCAACGCCAAGGGCACCACCATCATCCTCACCACCCACTATCTCGAGGAAGCGGAAGCGCTGTGCCGCAACATCGCCATCATCAACCACGGCAGCATCGCCGAGAACACGTCGATCAAGGAACTGCTGCGGCAATTGCGCCGCGAGGTCTTCATCCTGGACTGCATTGAAACCCTGCCCGGCCAGGTGGCCATTCCCGGTTTCGACGTGCGTCGCCTGGATGAACACACGCTGGAAGTGGCGGTAGAGAAGGGGCAACAGCTCAACGCGGTGTTCGCCGGCCTCGACAGCGCGGGCATCCACATCTCGAGCATGCGCAACCGCGCCAACAGGCTCGAGGAGATGTTCGTCAACCTCGTGGAGGGCGGCGCGTGACCCTGGCCGAGCAGTACGTCGCTTTCATGACCATCCTGCGCAAGGAGATCCGCCGCTACCTGCGCATCTGGCCGCAGACGCTGCTGCCGTCGGCGATTACCATGTCCCTGTATTTCGTGATCTTCGGCTCGCTGATCGGCTCGCGCATCGGCGAGATGGGCGGCTTCACCTACATGCAGTTCGTGGTGCCGGGCCTGATCATGATGGCCATCGTGACGAACTCCTATTCCAACGTCGTGTCCTCCTTCTTCGGTTCGAAGTTCAACCACAGCGTGGAAGAGCTTCTGGTTTCACCCGTTCCGCACTACGTGATTCTCATGGGTTACGTGGTCGGCGGCGTCACCCGGGGCCTGTTCGTCGCGCTTGTCGTGACTCTGGTGTCGCTGTTCTTTACCCGCCTGCACATTCACAGCTACCTGGTTGTCATCCTCGTGGTCTTGATGACCTCGACGCTGTTTGCCCTGGCGGGCTTTATCAATGCGGTGTTCGCCAACAGCTTCGACGACATCTCGATCATTCCCACCTTTGTACTGACACCGCTGATCTACCTCGGCGGCGTGTTTTATTCCATGGATCTGCTGCCGGATTTCTGGGCGGGGGTTTCCAGGCTCAACCCGCTCGTCTACGTGGTCAACGCGTTTCGTTACGGTGTGCTCGGCGTGTCTGACGTCAGTCTCGGCTTTGCGCTCGGCATGATCGGCTTTTTCACCGTGCTCGCGTTTGTCTACAGCATGCACCTGCTGGGCAGCGGCAAGCGGTTGCGCCAGTAGCGTGGCGGGTAACGGCGAGGGCGGGGTGCTCGGCAGGCCGGCGCCGCCGGTGCCCGCATACTCGCCGGACATCCTGGAGCCGATAGAGCGCGCGTCCGGTCGCGGCGCCCTCCCGGCGCAGTATCTCGATGGGATGCACGGCCAGGACGTGTGGCACGCCTACGAACTGTCATGGCTGGACGCCTCGGGTCGGCCGTCGAGCAGGATAGGGCGCCTGGTCATTCCCTCCGAGGCGCCCCGTATACCGGAGTCCAAGTCCTTCAAGTTGTACCTGAACTCCCTCAACGGCGAGCGGCTGGGCGGCGAAGCCGACTTCCGTGAGCGGGTCGTCGCCGACCTGGAGCGACTTACCGGAGCCCCGGTGCGGTTTTCCCTGTACCCCGTTGACTCGCCGGATGTCGCCGGTGTGCCGCTGCGCGGCCAGTGTATCGATGGACTCGAGGCCGCCGCGGCGCCTGTGGAACCTGCAAGCAGCCTCCTTGAGCCCGGAGATGCGCTGGTCTCTGGCGAGTCCCTGCACAGCCACCTGTTCCGCTCTCTCTGCCCCGTGACCGGGCAGCCGGACTGGGCGACGGTGAGGGTGACCTACAGCGGCGCGGCCATCGCGCACGCATCGCTGCTCCGTTACCTCCTGTCTTTTCGCGAGCACCAGGCGTTTCACGAGCAGTGCGTGGAGCGCATCTACTGTGATATCGCCGCCGCTTGCGCGCCGCAAAGCCTGACCGTGGAGGCGTTCTTTGCGCGCCGCGGCGGTCTCGATATCAACCCGGTTCGCAGTTCACTGCGCGAGCTGCCGACGCCGTGCAGGCTTATCCGCCAGTAGCTGAAGGACTGGCAACGGACCTGCCATATGGTATGATTCGCGCCCTCACGGTGAGGTGGCCGAGTGGTCGAAGGCGCACGCCTGGAAAGTGTGTATACGGCAACGTATCGAGGGTTCAAATCCCTCCCTCACCGCCAAGCATTTAATACAACTAATTGATTTTAAAAGAATAAAAGGCTCTCCCCCATTAACGGGGGATGGGCCGACATTCACTAAACCCGATTAATAATACCGTCCCACCCGCAGTGGGTTAAGACGCGTGTTC
>JAUIEP010000061.1 GCA_030428835.1 Gammaproteobacteria bacterium
CCGTCAGGGAGGCACCGAGGGAATGGCGCGAGACCCCGCAGGGGGCTCGCAACTGACCGAGGGCACCGCGGAGCGGGGCCGACAGCGAGCGAAGAGATATCGCGGGTCGGGGCCTGGGTGGGGCTAAAGGATAGGAAGCCCGCTTTGCACATGAAGTCACTGGGCCCCGGGATGCCGTACCACCGCCTACGCGGGGGCGACGAGAGTTAGGTTCTACACGGGGCGACGAGGGTTGGGTTCTGCACTGGGCGACGATGGCTGGGTTCGCGTCGGACCAGTGGAACCAGTCACGGCCGACTACCACTTCGCTGGAACGATAGAAGTGAACCCTCGCACTAATGCGATTGCGCACCACCGGGCATCGTGATGCGGACCTTGACCGTGTGCAGTTCGCCGTCGAATACGCCCTCGTCCTTGTAATCGGTTGAGACCGGGACCAGCGTGTCGCGGCCCGTGTCCACGGTTTCACCCAGGCCGGCCATGATGCGCGGGCGCTGCGCGAGTTCTCCGCGCGCCACTTCCTCGTCATCGACATAGATAGTCATCTCGCCACCGTTCCCGCGCGGCGTGAACGCGAAGCGCACCGCGTGGCGCCCGGCGGGAAGCGCCTTGTTCGCGGCAACGGTCGAGCGGCCGCCCGGTAACGGCGATACCGCGTTCATCGCCACCGGCTTGCCATCGCGCAGGTAGAAACTCCAGCCGCCGAAGTGGCTGCCCGCGGCCAGCAGCACGCCGTTGTCGCCCTTCGCGACAGTGACGTCGGCCTCCACGGCAAAGGGCAGGAAGAAGATCGGCGGCGCCATCGCAAGCGACACGCGGACGTCGGGACCCCAGTAGACGTACTCGCCGCGCATGTTCGCCATGGGTCCCGCCGCGCCCAGCTTCATCGCGCGGTGCATACCGCCGGAGTCGTGCAGCGGGTACACGTTGTAGCGGCGCGCCTCGCGGTCGAAGATGCCCTGCAATTCGCGCAACTTGTCGGGCTGCTCCGCGGCCAGGTTGCGCGCCTGGCTGAAGTCTTCGCGCAGGTTGTACAGTTCCCACTCGTAAGTCGAGGTATCGGTACCCGCACCCATCGTCCCGATACTCCACGGCATGTTGCGCGGCGTGGTGTTGGCCTGCCAGCCGTCGTGGTAGATGGCGCGGTTGGCCAGGATCTCGTAGTACTGCGTGGTGCGCGCGGAAGCCGCGCCCGCGTCGTCGAAGGTATACACCATGCTGGTGCCGTCGATGGGCTGCTGCGCGATGCCGTCCACCGCGTCGGGCGCCGCCACGCCCGCCGCCTCCAGCAGCGTCGGCATGATGTCGATCACGTGGTGATACTGCGCGCGCGTCGCGCCGCCCTCGATGCGCGCGGGCCAGCGGATAACCAACGGGTTGCGCACACCACCCAGGTGCGATGCGATCTGCTTCACCCACGGAAACGGTGTGCTCGTGGCGAACGCCCAGCCCACCGGGAAGCCCTGGTAGGTGTCCGGCCCGCCGAGCACGTCGAGATTGTCGGCGAGCCACGCGATGTCCACGCCGTGTTCGCCCTTCGCCGAGGACAGGTGCGCCAGTTCGTTGAGCGTACCACCCGGGCCGCCCTCGCCGCTGGCGCCGTTGTCGCCCTCGATGAAGACGACCAGCGTGTTGTCGGCGATGCCGAGGCGCTCGAGTTCGTCGAGCACACGCCCGAACTGGGCGTCCTGGTAGGCGAGTACCGCGGCGAACACCTCCATGTAGCGCGCGTAGACCTTGCGCTCGTCGTCACCGAGGCTGTCCCACGCCGGAATCTGCGCGGGGCGCGGCGGCAGGGTCGCGTTCTGCGGCACCACACCGAGCGCCTGCTGCCGTGCGAGGATGTCCTGGCGCGCATTGTCCCAGCCGCCGTCGAACTTGCCGCGAAACCGCGCTATCCAATCCGCCGGCGCCTGGTGCGGCGCGTGCGCCGTGCCGGGCGCGTAATACATGAAGAAGGGCTTGTCGGGAAACGTGGCCTGCTGGTTGTGCAGCCACGTGATGGCGCGGTCGGCGAGTTCGCGGTCCAGCAGGTAGCCGGGGTCGCGGTCCAGTGCGGAGATCGGGGTCGTGCCCTCGTAGACGGCGGGCCGCCACTGGTCGCTGTCGCCGCCGACGAAGCCGTAGAAGTAATCGAAGCCGCGACCGGTGGGCCAGTTGCCGAAGGGGCCGACGAGGTTGCGCTCATCCTGGGGCACGTTGTGGTCCTTGCCGAACATCGCGGTGCTGTAACCGTTGTCGCGCAGGATGCGCGCGACAGTGGCCGCGCTGGGCGGAATGTGCGCCGTGTAACCGGGGTACGGCGAGCTGACATCGACCACCGTGCCGGTGCCGACGGCGTGGTGGTTGCGCCCCGTGAGCAATGCCGCACGCGTCGGCGAACAGATGCCGGTCGTATGGAAGCGGTTGTAGCGCAGCCCGTCCGCGGCCAGGCGGTCGAGGCTGGGCGTGGGCACGGGGCCGCCGAAGGTGGCGGCGGCGCCGAAGCCCACGTCGTCCGTCATCACCAGCAGGATATTCGGCGCACCCTCGGGCGCGGCGATGCGCTGCGGCAACTGGGGCGTGGAGTCCTTCTCGGTCGGCGCCAGCGTGCCCGTGAAAGCCTCGGGTGGGCGCGGCAGGACGTAGCCCTCGCTCGCGGCTGCGCTCGGCGGCGCGAGCAGGAACAACAGCAACAGGGCCGGCAACAGGGTCGCACGCATCGTAATGCCTCGCTTATCTACTTGAATTCGTATGCCGCCAGGAACTCGCCGAAGGCCACCACGCAGCGCGCGGCGTCAGCGCCGTTGATCACACGGTGGTCGTAGCTGAGCGACAGCGGCAGCAGGCTCCTCGTCACCGGCTCACCGGCGTCGCCCGGCACGAGGCAGGTACGGGTGCGCGTAACGCCGAGTATGGCGACCTCGGGCGCGTTGATGATCGGCGTAAACGCGGTGCCACCGATGTGGCCGAGGGAGGAAATCGTAAAGCACCCGCCCGACATCTCGGCCATCGCCAGGCCCTTGCCGCGCGCCTTGTCGGACAGCGCCGCGATCTCCGTAGCGATCTCGTCGAGGGACTTGTTGTCGCAGTCGCGCACCACCGGCACCAGCAGCCCGCCGGGCACGTCCACGGCGAAGCCGATGTTGTAGTAGCCCTTCTGGTACACGGTGGCGCCGTCGGCGCTCAACGAGCAGTTGAACTGGGGGTATTGTTGCAGCACCGCCACGGCGGCCTTCAGCAGCACCGGCAGCAGGGTGCGCTTCTGTTCCGGGTGCCCTGCGTTCCACGCGCGGCGGCGCGCCTCGAAGTCGGTGATGTCCACGTCGTCGTGGTGCGTGACGTGCGGGATCTGCGTCCAGTTGCGCTGCATGACGCGCCCCACGTGCTGCTGCACGCGACCGGGCGTGCGCGCCTCGACGGGGCCGTACTGGGAGAAATCCTCCTCGGGCCAGGGCAGCGGTGGCGGAGACTTGTCACTCATATCCGAAAGCCCCCGGCTTACAGTCGCTTGATGATCATGGCGGGCGCCATGCCGCCGGCGGCGCACATGGTGATCAGGGCGTACTGGCCGCCGCTGCGCTCGAGTTCGTCCAGCGCGGTGCCGATCAGGATTGCGCCGGTGGCCGCGATCGGGTGACCGAGCGCGATCGAACCGCCGTTGGGGTTGACCTTCGCGCGGTCGAGGTCGAGGTCGCGAATGAACTTCTCCACCACCACCGCGAAGGCCTCGTTGACTTCCCAGACGTCGATGTCGTCCTTGCTGAGCCCGGCCTTCTCCAGCACCTTTTTCGCGGCGGGCACGGGCGCGTTCAACATGAGGGTGGGATCGTCGCCGACGTTGGCCATGGCGACCACGCGCGCACGGGGCGTGAGACCATGCGCATCCGCGTACTCCTGCGACGCGAACAGCACCGCCGCCGCGCCGTCCACCACGCCCGATGAAATGCCCACGTGGTGCAGCGGCGCGAAGTCGAGGTCCGGGTATTTCTGCCTGATCAGTTCGGCGAACGTCGGCCCGTCTTTCTGCGAGGGCATGCTATGAAACATCTCGAACGCCGGCTTGAGTTCGGCGAGGCTCTCGAGCGTCGTCTCGGGGCGAGGGTACTCCTCGTGGTCGAGGATGACATTGCCGTCGTCGTCCTTCACGGTGATGGTGGACTTGTCGAAGCGCCCCTCGGCGATCGCGCGCGCGGCGCGGCGCTGGCTCTCGACACCGAGCGCTTCCAGTTCCTCGCGCGTGATGCCCTCCATCGCGGCGACGGCGTCGGCGCACACGCCCTGGTTGGACTGCGGGTGCTTCGCCTGCAGCCGCGGGTTACCCACGCCCATCCCGGCGGAACCCACACCGGCCTCGCGCATCTTCATGCCGTAGGCGGTGACGTAGGACAGCATCTCGGAGCCACCGGCGACCACGAGGTCTTCCATGCCCGCCATGATCTGGCCCGCGGCGAGATTCGCGGCCGTCAGCCCGCTGCCGCAGAAGCGGTTCAGGGTCACGCCGCTGGCGCGGATATCGTAGCCGGCGTCGAGCGCGGCCATGCGGCCCACGTCGCCGGCCTGCAGCCCGATCTGCCCGGAGACGCCCCAGATGACGTCGTCCACGTCCGCCGTGTTGAGCGCGTTGCGGTCGCGGATGGCCGCGAGCACACAGGCGGCGAGGTGCTCCGGGTGCATCTTCGACAGGGCGCCCTTGCCCGCCTTGCCGATGCCACGGGGAGTGCGCACGGCGTCTATGATCAATGCTTCGGACATGGCTATCTCCTCGGGACCGGGCGGTCCGGCACTGCGCAAATGAAGGGCGGAAACTATACAGCGCCGCCTGTTATCATTCAACAATGTTGTTTATAAAGGGGTGGCGGCAGCCGCGCCGCTCCCACCCGCGGCGCGCGCTTTGCTACCATAGCCAAAAAAACCAAGACGGACCGGGATGACCACCAGCAAGCCTGACGACGCCACCGAAAGCGACCGCCCCAAGCGCAGCTACAACAGCCCGTTGCGCGAGCAGCAGAGCCGCGAGACCCGTAACCGCATCGTCGCCGCGGGCTCCGAACTGGTCCACGAATTCCACGCCTGGGACTGGACGAACCTGACGGCGCGCGCTGTGGGCAAGCGCGCCGGGGTCAGCGAGCGCACCGTGCAGCGCTACTTCCCCACCGAGCGGCAACTGCGCGACGCCGTGCTGCAACGCCTGGTGGAGGAGTCGGGCGTGGACCTGGCCGCCCTGGAACTCGGCGACTTCTCCGGCGTCATCGAGAGCATGTTCACCTACCTCGCGTCCTTCGCCATCCAGCCCGAGACCGTGGAGGACCCCTCCTTCGCCTCCATGGACAAGTACCGCAGGGACATGCTGCTGGGCGCCGTCGAGCGCGCCACGCCCGACTGGCGCGACGAGGACCGCGTCGCCGTGGCCGCCGTGTTCGACAGCTTCTGGAACCCGCCCCTATACGAACGCATGGTCGAGGCCTGGAACATGAGTCCCGAGCACGCCGTGCGGGCGATCACCTGGCTGGTGAAGCTGGTCGAGGAAGCGACGCGCGACGGCCGGCAGCCCTGACCGGCGGCGGCAAAAGCCCGGCGCGCTCGGCGCCACACCCTCGACCGCGACATATTGATGACGCTATACTGTCACTAATTTGGCCGCCCCGCCGGGGCCGCGGCTCCCGCCGTATCGCGGCGATTGCAAACGGCCGGCCAAACGAGTATTTTTAAGCAACATTGTTGACTACAAACCGGGCCCCGCCGGGCACCCGCAAGAGAACTCTATGAGCGACGAACACGCCGTCATCATCGGCGCCAGCCACGCCGCGGCCCAGTTGTCCGCCGGCCTGCGCCAGGGTGGCTGGGAAGGCAGGATATCCATCGTCGGCGCCGAGGCCATACCGCCCTATCACCGCCCGCCGCTGTCCAAGGACTACCTCGCGGGCGACAAGCACGCCGACGAACTCCTCATCCGCCCCGCCACGTATTACGAGCAGCAGGGCATCGACCTCGTGCTCGGCAGTCGCGTGACGCGGATCGATCGCGCGGGCAAGGAAATCGAACTGCACGACGGCGGCCGCATCCCCTACTCGAAGCTCGCGCTGACCACCGGCGCCCACGTGCGCAAACTCGATATCGCGGGCGGCGAACTCGACGGCGTGTTCTACCTGCGCGACCTGAACGACGTCGACCGCATCCGCGCGTACGTCGGGCCCGGCAAGTCCGCGGTAATCATCGGCGGCGGCTACATCGGGCTGGAAACCGCGGCGTCCCTGCGCAAGCAGGACATGGCCGTGACCGTGCTCGAGGCGATGCCCCGGGTGCTGCAGCGGGTGACGGCGCCGGAGGTGTCCGCGTTCTACAGCCGCGTGCACGCCGAGGAAGGCGTGAACATCATCACCGACGCGCAGGTGCAGGCGATCGAGGGCGGCGCCGGCGTGGAGGGCGTGTCCCTGGCCGACGGCACGCGCATCGCCGCCGACCTCGTGATCATCGGGGTCGGCGTCATTCCCGCGACGGAACTCGCCGAGGCCGCCGGGCTGGAAGTGAACAACGGCATCGTGGTGGATGAATACGCGCGCACGTCGGACCACGACATCGTGGCGGCCGGCGACTGCACCTTCCACTACAACCCGATCTACGACCGCCACCTGCGCCTGGAGTCCGTACAGAACGCGACCGACCAGGCCAAGCTGGCCGCCGGCACACTCTGCGGCAAACTGGAGGCCTACAACGCGCTGCCCTGGTTCTGGTCGGACCAGTACGACCTGAAGCTGCAGATCGCCGGGTTGTCCCAGGGTTTCGACCGCGTCGTGATGCGCGGCGACAGCGAGACCGGCAGGAGCTTCGCGGCGTTCTACTTCGGCGGCGACCGGCTGCTGGCGGTAGACGCGGTCAACCGGCCCAAGGAATTCATGTCGGTGCGGCGCGCGCTGGGCCAGGGCCAGTCCGCGGACCCCGCGCTACTGGCCGACGAGTCCGCGGACATCAAGGCGGCGTTCAGCTGACCGCGCAACGCACAACTTCTTCACACAACGCCCAGGCGAGAAAGGAAACAACACCATGCCATCAGTCAAATTCATTGCCCACGACGGCCAGGAAACCGAGGTCCACGTGGCCGCGGGGACCAACGTGATGCACGCCGCCGTGGACAACGGCGTCAGCGGCATACTCGCGGACTGCGGCGGCGCCTGTAGCTGCGCCACGTGCCACTGCTACATCGACGAGGCGTGGCAGGACAGGACCGGCAGCCCCGACGACGTGGAGGAGCAGATGCTGGACTTCGTGATGGAACTGAAACCGAACAGCCGCCTGAGTTGCCAGATCGTCGTCGACGACAGCCTGGACGGGCTGGTGGTCCACCTGCCCGAGAAACAGATCTAGTCCAGGCGGCGCCGCGCCCCGGGCGCGCGTACGTCCCACAACAATAACGCCCCATCAACGCCACATCGCGACCGCAGAGGCAGCCCATGCACAGCGCCACTCCCTTCTCCACCCGACAGTCATTCTTCGCGCTTGCCGCCGCGCTACTGCTGTGCGCGACAGGCCCGGTCCACGCGCGCGATGCGAGCTGGCAGACCGACCAGCACCAGGGCGGCGAGAAATTCTCGCCGCTGAAACAGATCAACCGCGACAACGTCGCCGACCTCGCCCTGGCATGGGAATACCACACCGGCGATATGCCTGAAGCGAGCAGCGACTCCCTGGTGGCGTTCGAGGACCAACCGAGCCTGATCGCCGGCAATCTCGTCGTCTGCTCCACACAGCGCCGGATCATCGCGCTGGACCCCGCGACCGGCAAGGAGCGCTGGGTGTTCGACCCGCAGGACCGCCAGGTCGGCATGCAGAAGTGCCGCGGCGTCGCGAGCTGGGTGGACGACAAGGCGCCCGAGGGCGCGCACTGCGCCACGCGCATCCTGTTCGGCACGTCGGACAATCGCGTCATCGCGATCGACGCGGGCGACGGCAAGCGTTGCGCCGGCTTCGGCCTGAACGGCGAGGTGACCATCACACCCACCAAGCCTGAGATCTTCCCGGGCGAATACGTGACCACGTCGCGGCCCGCGGTGGTGAACGACATTATCGTGCTGGGCTCGATGGTGGGCGACAACCAGCGCATCGACGCGCCCAGCGGCCGCGTGCACGCCTTCGACGCGCGCACCGGCGCACCGGCCTGGACGTTCGACCCGGTACCGCGCGACCCGGACGATCCCGCGGCGAAAACCTGGGAGCGCGGCACCGGTGAAGGCTTCGGCGCGGGCAACGTGTGGGCCGCCATGGCGGTCGACCAGGCGCTGGATCTCGTCTACCTGCCGACCACCAGCGCCTCGGGCGACTTCTTCGGCGGCGGCCGCGCCGGCGACAATCTCTACACCTCCTCCGTGGTGGCGCTGCAGGGAGCGACGGGCGAGGTCGCCTGGCACTACCAGCTCGTGCACCACAACGTGTTCGACTACGACATTCCCGCGCAGCCGATGCTGATCGACTGGCCGACCGCGAACGGCACCGTGCCCGCGCTCGTGCAGAACACCAAGATGGGACTCGTGTTCGTCTTCGACCGCGCCACCGGCGAACCGCTGGTGCCCATCGAGGAGCGCCCCGTGCCGCAGGGCGGCGCCGTTCCGGGTGAGCAGCTGTCGCCCACGCAGCCCTTCCCGGTGGGCATGCCGTCGCTGATGCCGGACGGCTTCTCGCCGGACGACGCCTGGGGCTTCACCTTCATCGACGAATGGCTGTGCGAGCGCGAAGTCGGCAAGTACCTGCACGGGCCGATGTACACCCCGGCGAGCGAACAGGGCACGGTATTCTGGCCCGCGGCGGGCGGCGGCCCCAACTGGGGCGGCGGCGCTTTCGACCCCGCGAGCAATCTCATGATCGTGCCGACCAACCGCGTGCCGATGGTGATCTCGCTGCTGCCCGCCGAGGGCGCGGCGCCCCTCGAAGGGGACCAGAACGAGGCGGACATCACCCAGGCCTTCAATTTTCCGGTGGCGGGCTCCGACTACCACTACAAGGTGGCGCCGCTGATGTCGCCGCTGGGCGCGCCCTGCTCCACCCCGCCGTGGGCCGCGCTGACGGCGCTGGACCTGAAAACGAAAAAGGTCGTGTGGGAAGTACCGCTGGGCGACATCGGCAAGATGATGGGACTGCCTGTCTCGCTCGACTTCGGCACGCCGGGCGCGGGCGGCCCGCTGGCCACGGCCGGGGGCCTCGTGTTCATCGGCTATACGCTCGACGACACGTTCCGCGCCTTCGACCTGCAGACCGGCGAGGAGCTGTGGCAGGCGGACCTGCCCGCCGCGGGCACGGCGATCCCCGTGACCTACGAGGTGGGCGGCGAACAGTACGTGGTGATCCCCGCCGGCGGCCACACGATGTACCAGTCCAACCTGGGGGACTCGGTCATGGCGTACAAGCTCCCGCGCAAGTAGCGCTCAACTGACGGCCGGGCACTGCAATGCGCGAGCTTGACGCCACCACCGGGGCAGAACCCCCCTACCCCGCGCCGGCCGTCGGCTGGTATGCGACGATCGTGCTGGCGTTGCTGTACTGGCTGTCGATCCTCGACCGCTTCATCATCGCGCTGCTCGTGGACCCCATCAAGCGCGACATGGGCATCTCCGACGTCCAGTTCGGCCTGCTGCACGGCTTCGCCTTCGCCGTCACCTTCGCGTTGTTCGGCATTGTCGCGGGCGTGCTGGCGGACCGGTTCAGCCGCCGCCGCGTGATCTTCGCGTGTGTCATGATCTGGTCGGTTGCCACCGCCGCCTGCGGCGTCGCGCAGCACTACTGGCAACTGCTGATCGCGCGCGTCGGGGTCGGCGCCGGCGAGGCCGGGCTCAACCCCAGCGCCATGTCGATGCTCGCCGACCTGTTCCCAAAGGACCGCCTGACCTCGGCCATGGCCGTGTACAGCATCGGCGCCACGGTCGGTTCCGGCACCGCCTACCTGTTCGGCGGCCTCATCGTCGAGGCCGTGTCGGCGGTCGACACCTACACGCTGCCGCTCGTCGGCGAGATGCGCTCGTGGCAGACCGTCTTCTTCATCGTCGGTATTCCCGGCGCGCTGGCATCGCTCATTATTTTCACGCTGCCGGAACCGGTGCGTCGCAATCGCGGCGAGCTGGATACCGGCTCCGGCCTGCTGCAGCCGCTGCTGCGCTCGTACCGCCAACTGCTGTTGTTCATGCGCGGGCACCCGCGCTTCTTCGCCTGCCACTACGCCGGTTTCCTCCTGGCGGGCGCGGTCATCGGGGGCGGCGGCGCCTGGTATCCCGCGCACATGGGGCGCACCTTCGGCTGGGAGGCGGGCCAGATCGGCCTCACGCTGGGCACGGCGATCGTCATCGCGGGCATCACGGGCAAACTGATGACCGGCTACGCCGTGGACGCCCTGTTCCGGCGCGGCCGGCGCGACGCGCAACTGCGCTGGTACGCGGGCTGCCTGCTGGTGGCGACGCCGATCGGCGTCATCGCGATGACCAGCGGCAACCCGTGGGTGTTCCTGACGGGCGTCTGCGTCTTTCTCATCCTGCTGTCGCCGCTGCCGGCGTGCTACGCGACGGCGCTCAACCTGGTCACGCCCAACGAGCTGCGCGGCGCCGGCGTCGCCCTGTTCTCCGCCACCGCCGGACTGATCGGCATCGGCGGCGGGCCGATACTGATCGCCTATATCGCCGAGGCGGTGTTCAACGGGCCGTCCGACATCGGCCTGGGACTCGCGGTCATGGCCGGGGTGTGTTGCCCGCTGGCCGCGGCGATCCTCTGGGCCGGCTGCGCGGGCATGCGCGCCGCGATGACCGCCACGGAACAAACGGGAGGCTGAGCCCATGCCACTGGACCCACAGTTCGAGGACATCATCGCGTTCTACGAGGCGCTGCCCGCGCTCTACGAGCAACCGCTGGAAGCGCTGCGCGGCGCACCGCCCCCGCCGCCCGAGCCGACGCCCGTGGACAGCGTGGAGGACCGGTCGATCGCGGGGCCGGACGGCGACCTCGCCGTGCGCATCTACTCGGCGGGCACCGGGGCGCAGCGACCGCTGCTGGTGTTCCTGCACGGCGGCGGCTTCGTACTCGGCAACCTGGACACCCACGACGAACTCGCGCGCATGCTGACTGCGGCAATCGGCGCGGTGACCGTCTCGGTCGCGTACCGCCTGGCGCCGGAAGACCCCTTTCCCGCGGCGAGCGACGACTGCCTCGTGGCGCTTGCCTGGGCCGCGGCCAACGCACGCGAACTCGGCGCGGACCCGGCGCGACTCGTCGTGATCGGGGACAGCGCGGGCGGCAATCTCGCGGCGGTGACCGCGCTGCGCGCGCGCGACGAGCAGGGCCCGGCGCTCGCCGCGCAGGTGCTGATCTACCCGGTCACGGAGCTGGGGGCGCCGATGCTGCCCGCGCCGGACGGCAACTTCTATATCCTGAGCCCCGAAACGCGCAGCTTTTTCAACGACGCCTACCTGCCCGAGCCCGCGATGGGGTTCGCGGCCGGCGTGTCGCCGGGCCTTGCGCCCGACCTCACGCGCCTGCCGCCGACCTTCGTGGCGACGGCCGAGTACGATCCGCTCTGCGCGCAGGGCGAGGCGTTCGTCGCGCGGCTGCGCGCGGGCGGCACGGCGGTGACGCACACGCGCTACGCCGGCGCGATCCACGGCTTCGCGACGTTTCCGGTGCCGATGCAGGGGGAGTTGGTGCAGGAGATAGCGGGCTGGCTGGGGAGCTGCCTGCGCTGACGCGTGACAACTCCCCGCCCGCTTGCCGGGGCGGTACCCGGCGGGCTTAACCCGCCTTGCGCTCGCCTTCCTCGGCGTGGTGCGCGAACATGCGCATCAGGTCGCCGGAGGTGATGGGACGCAGGGCCTCACCTTCCGCCAGCGGCTTCTCACCCGACATGGAGACAGGTGACGTATCCACGCCGTCGGCTTTCGCCTTGGCGCGCAGCGCGCCCACCGTCAGGGTCTCCTTCGCGTGGTGCTTGAAGGGATCGAAGTTGAAGTAGCGCATGGCATTGAGGTGCGTGATCTTGTCGATCTGTTCGTCCGTGAGGTGCTTGCACTGCTCCCACAGGTGCTCGGGGCACTCCGGCCACAACGTGTCGGAGTGCGGGTAGTCGCACTCGTAGCAGACCATGTTCTCGTCGAGCTGGTCGAGGTTCTTCAGGCCGTAGGCGTCGTCGATAAAACACAGCAGGAAATGCTTCTTGAAGCGCTCGCTCGGCAACATCCCGCCGAAGTGGTTGTGCGTCCAGTACTTGTGGCGTGAATGCGCGAAGTCGGCGCGCTCCAGGAAGTAAGGTACCCAGCCGATGCTGGCCTCGGACATGGCGATCTTCAGGTTGTACTCCTGCAGCGCCTTGAGGTGCAGCCAGTCCGCCGCGCCCACCGCACTCGACATCGGCATGGTGGTGATCCACGCCTCGATCGGGGTCTCCATGGACGCGTGGGGCACCGGGTTGCCGGCGCCGATGTGCAGGCACAGGGTAATGTCGTTGTCCGCCACCGCCTTCCACATCGGGTTCCAGTACTCGTTGTGAACGCTGGGCAGTTCCTGCTTGGTGGGATTCTCGTTGAGCGACACCGAGGTGCAGCCCTTCGCCGCGATGCGCTCGATCTCCTTGACCGTGGCATCCATGTCCCAGGTCGGCAGCAACGCGCAGGGAATGAAGCGGCCCGGGTGGGCGCCGCACCACTCGTCGATGTGCCAGTCGTTGTAGGCGCGCAGGTGGGTGAGCGCGAGGTCCTTGTCCGCCGCCTTGTGGAAACGGCCGCCGTCGAAGCCGACGCAGGTGCCGAAGTTGAGCGAGGCGGCAACGCCATTGGCGTTCATGTCGTCTATGCGGGCGTCCACGTCGTACACGCCCTTGCGCATCTCCTCCAGCGAGTTCGGCTCCATGCCGTACTCTTCGAGCGGGCGCCCGACTACCGCGTTCAGGCCCACCGAGGGCATGTACATGCCCTGGTAGGTCCAGTAGCTCTTGCCGTCTTCATCCGTGTGGAACTTGGGCGCGGTCGCCAGGTCGTTGCCGGACAGGTGCTTGTCGAACATATCCGGCGGCTCGGTGATGTGATCGTCCACACTGACAATCACCATATCGTTCATTTCCATCTCATCTCTCCACGGCGCCCGTGGCGCCACCATCGCTGTTAAAAACTATAGCCCAGAACCCGGGCTTTTCAGGTCTTTCTATCCGTCCGGCATCTCGCGGCCATGTCGTCAGTCCCGCGCCAGCAGCAGCGCCGTGGCCAGCGGCCCGCCGCCCGACGACGCCACCGCCACTTTCGGGTCGCCCGGCACCTGGCGCTCACCGCCCTGCCCGCGCAACTGCACCACCGCCTCGTGGGCGAAGCCGAAACCGTGCAGGCGCCCGGCGCCCAGTTGCCCGCCGCCCGTGTTCAGCGGCAGTTCGCCGTCCAGGGCGATGCGCTTGCCGCCCTCGATAAAGCGGCCCGCCTCCCCTACTTCGCAGAAGCCCAGCCCCTCCAGCCAGGTCAGGGCGAGGTAGCTGAAACCGTCGTAGAGCTGCACCGTGTCCACGTCGTCCGGCGTGTAGTCGGTGTGGCGCCACAGGTCGGCGCCGGTCGCGTAACTGGCCATCCACTCGGCCTGGTCCCAGCTGTGCCGGTCCACGCTGCCGGCCATGGCGGCGATGCGCACCGGCGCGGCGGACACTTCGTCCAGCGCATCCGCCGCCGACACGATGAGTACCGTGGAGGCGTCGGTGTAGCGGTCGCAGTCGTACAGGCACAGCGGCGTGGAGATCATGCGCGCCCCGAGGTACTCGTCCATCGTCAGCGCCTGCCTGACCAGCGCGCGCGGATTGCGCGCGGCGTTGGCGGAACAGGTCAGTGCGATCTGCGCGAGCTGCTCGCGCGTCAGGCCGTAGCGGTGCATGTGGCGCGTGGCGTACTGCGCCACCCAGTTGGCCGCGGACATGGCATTGAACGGCGCCGTCCACTGGCCGGAGCCGTCGACCCGGTCGGGGCGACGCATGGCGTATTCCTCGGGACGCTGCATGGCACCGGCCTCGTAGACCGTGCGGAAACAGATTACGTGGCGCGCCAGCCCGGCGCTCACCGCCGTCGCCGCCGCGACCACCGCACCGAGTTGCGAGGTGATCTCGCCGCCGCCCGCGTACCAGGTCGCGCGGATACCGAGTGCGTCGATCAGTTCGTCGGCGCCGACGGGCGAGAACGCGAGGTATGTCGGCGCGCGCCCGGGATAGGTCGAGACGCCGTCGATCTGGTCGATCGCGAGCCCGGCGTCGGCGAGCGCCTCTTTCACGGCGTCCACGGTCAGCAACAGCGGCGCGCGGTCCAGGGGGCGACCCACCTCGGATTGCCCGATACCGGTGATGTAGGCGTCGCGTCCCGTCATCGGGAGGCCGTGCGCTCGAACAGGGGAATATACACGTCGTCCTGCTGCTCGAAGACCACGCTGACCGTGTCGCCGATGGCCACGTCGTCGACGTCGCAGCCGACGATGTTGGTCGTCAGCACCACGCCGGGCGCGTCGTCCAGCGTGACCCGGGCAATGACGAAGGGCACCTCCATCGCGGGGTGCCACTTCTGGTAGTTGATGGTGAAGGTGTCGATCACGCCCGTGCCCGCGACCACGTGTGGCGCGACGTTGTACGACAGGCAGTGGCGGCACACCGGGCGCGGCGGGTGCACGAACCCCCCGCAGTCGCCACAGCGCGCGATACGCAGCTCATTCACCTCACCCCCGGTCCAGAAGGCCCGGTTGTCCGGGCCCAGTCGCGGCAGCGGTCGGGTGGCGGACAACGCCGTCAGTCCCCCCAGACGAGGTGCAGTTGCTCCACGCCCACCACGTGGCCGCAGTTGAAACTCGGCGGCTTGTCGGGGTCCAGGCGGAACTGCGGCAGTCGCGTGAGCAGTTCCTCGTAGAGGATGTTCAGCTCGACGCGCGCGAGGTGCGAACCGAGGCAGCGGTGCGGGCCGGCGTTGAACGCGATGTGCGCGCCCTCGCGCTCGAGGTTCACCTCGGTGGGGTTCTCGAACTCGCGGGGGTCGAGGTCGGCGCCGGGCAGGAACAGCATCGCGCGCTCGCCCGCTTTCATCTGCACGCCCTGGAATTCCATATCTCGGGCCACGCGGCGCGGCGGCACCGTGAACGAGTAGCGGCGCAGCAGTTCCTCGGTGGCCTTTGAAATCAGTGACGGGTCGTCGCGCAGCCGCTGTTGCAGCGCGGGATTCTCGGCGAGGTGCCGCACGCCGAGTCCGATACCCTGCATGACGGTGTCGAGACCGGCGATGAACAGCAGGACACCGTAGTTCTCGAGATCTTCCTGGGTCGTCGCGCGGCCGTCGATCTCCACGCCCCAGAGCATGCTGATGATGTCGTCCCTGCGCTCGTCCCTGCGCTCCTCGATGGTGTCGCGCATGGCCTGGGCCACCTTCTGCAGGCGCTGCAGCGCGCCCTCGGCGCCCGGCAACGCCTGGGCATCCAGGTGCGCACGCACCAGCGCGCGATACTCCGGGTACTTGTCTTCCGGCATGCCCAGCATGCGCAGGAACACCTTGACCGGCAACGGCTCCGCAACGGCGGACATGAACTCGCAGCCGCCTTTACCGGCCACCGCGTCCAGTAAATCGCACGCCATCGCGCGGATCTGCTCCTGCATGGTGTTGATGGTGCGCGGCGAAAACACGCCCTGCAGCGGCTTGCGGTAGATGCCGTGCAGCGGCGGGTCGAGGTTGATCGGGTAGGCGCGCGGCACCCTGCCGGTCTCGTCGGCGAGCTGGTCGAGCAGCGCCTCCATCTCCTTGTAGGGCAGGACCTCGCTGGAAAAGTCCTCGCAGTCGCGCGCGGCCTCGAAATTGGCGGCGTGACTCACGAGCATCCAGTGACCGCCGTTGCGCGGCGTCCAGAATACGGGCGGCGCGTTCTCGAGCAGGTCGATGACGCGCTTGTGCGGGTCCGCGAGGTAGGCCGGGTCACGGAACATGTCGAAATCGTAGACGACGGACTCCGGGATGTGCCCGGGGATCGGCGCCGGTTCGCTGGCGGTTGCTGCTTCGGTCATTGCGGTTTACCTGTTGCTGTGTGCGCCGGGCCGAGCACCTCGCGGGCACGACCGACATTCATGAAAAAAACTCACTGCGCCGGCATCAGCGCGGAAATGTCCACCTGGCCGGTGACCATGCCGCCCATGAAGCCGCCGTCGATGGGCATGGCGAGCCCATTGACGTAGCTCGCGGCGTCGCTGTTCAGGTAGATGAGCGGCGCCGCCTGCTCGTCGGGCGTCGAGCGCCGGTTGATGGGCTGGATGAAGGCGTTGAGAACCGCCATGTCCGTGGCGGACTCGAACTCGTGCATCATCGGTGTCTGGGTCGGGCCGGGCAGCGTGCAGTTGATGCGGATGCCGCGCTTGATCAGGTCGGCGCTCGCCCGCATGGTCCAGACGATAACCGCCTCCTTGGACAGGGAGTAGCCCTCGTTGACGATGTCCGGGTTGTCCTCGCACCACTTGACGATGTCGTCGTACTTCTCGATCGCGATCAGCGGCATCAGCACGTCCAGCTTGCGACTCCAGCCCATCCCGCCGTTGGACGAGATACTGGCGATGGCACCGCCCTCGCCCATGTGCTCCAGCACCCGGTCCGTGAGGTGGCGGGTGCCCGCGTAATTCACCTTCATCACGTCCATCGGCGGTGCCGTCTGCGGCAGGCCCGCGCAGTTGAACAGCGCGTCGACCTTGCCGCCGATGGCGGCGACCGCGGCGTCGATCGAGGCCGGGTCACGCAGGTCGACGAGGTTGAACGAGGCGAGATCGAGCGCGCTCTCCTTGAAGTCCAGCCCGTGCACCTCGGCGCCCAGCGCCAGCAACTGCCGCGCCGTGGCCTCGCCCATGCCCGAATAGCAGCCACAGACCAGAACCCGTTTGCCCTCGTATCCCAGAAAATCCATAGATCAGTCCTTGCGGTGGTAGGCGGGCGGCACTGCGCCCGGTGGCTCAGTACGCGATATCAGTCTTCTATGACCTGGATAACGCGCTCCGGACAGGCGCGCGCCCCGCGACGGGCGAGGTCTTCCTTGCCCGCGGGAACCTCGAATTCCTCGATGTCGATATAGCCGTCGTCGTCCAGCGGGAACAGCTCCTCCGAGACCGCCCAACACCGCGCGTTGCCGACACAGGCAGCCTTGTCGATGCGTATCTTCATGGGGAACTCCATCGCTATAATCGTTATCCGCCGCGCTGCTGGCTATTTGCGAAGCGCTTGCGTTATTATACAGCAATGGTGTTCATTAGCAATCTGCCGAGGCCCTCTCGGCGGCGCTCTGCGGCACCCTGCACCCGCACCACCTGAGCACCGGCCGGCGGGCCACTGGCGCCGCGCGGCTCCGCAGCCGCGGGGCCGCGGCAACGCGAGCATACGACTGAATAAGGAAGAATGAGATGTCCAGGGTTTTTGTCATTACCGGCGCGGGCGTCGGTCTGGGTCGCGCGCTGGCGCGGATGTTCGCCGAGGACGGCCACCAGCTCGCGCTGCTGGGCCGCACGGCCGCCAAGGTCGAGGCCGTCGCGCAGGAACTCGGCGATTGCGCCATGGCAATCGGCTGCGATGTGGCCTCACCCGAATCGGTGAACGCGGCCTTTGCCGCCATCAAGGAACGCTTCGGGCGCGTCGACGTGCTGATCAACAACGCGGCCATCTTCGAGCCGTTCAAGATCGCGAACGCGCGCGATGACCAGATCCTGGGCGCCATCACTACCAATCTCGCCGGGCCGATGCTGTGCGTGCGGGCGGCACTGCCGCTCATGGGTCGCGGCGGACACGTGATCAACGTCACCAGTGAATCCGTTGCCAACAACCTGCCGCACCTGTCCGTCTACCAGAGCAGCAAGGCCGGCCTGGAGCAGTTCTCCCAGCGGCTGTACCTGGAACTCGAGCCCGACGGCATCCGCGTGTCCACCGTCCGCGCCGGCATGATGTTCGAGGAAGGCAAGTCCTGGGACGTCGACATGGATGCGATGATGGCTTTTCACGAGGCGGCGACCGCGCAGGGTATCCAGCTCGGCAGCGCGATCTCCCAGTTCACCTCCGTCACCCCCATCTTCAAGATGCTGGTCAACCTCCCCGATGACCTGCAGGCCGCGCACATCAGCCTGCACGCGCGGGCGGCGGGCGAGTAGTCCCCGTGGCGGAGCAGTTCGATTTCGTGATCGTGGGCTCGGGCGGCGGCTCCATGTGCGCCGCGCTGGTGTTGCGTGCCGCCGGCAAGACCGTGCTCGTGCTGGAAAAAACCGAACTCGTGGGCGGCACGACCGCGATCTCCGGCGGCGTGATGTGGATTCCCGCCAACCGATACATGCGCGAGGACGGCATTGCCGACGACGCCGCAAAGGCCACGGCCTACCTGGATGCCGTGGTGGGCGATGCGCACGACGCCCCGGGCGCCACACCGGCCCGGCGCCGCGCCTACATCGAACAGGCGCCGCGCATGGTCGACTACCTCGTCGAGCAGGGCATCGCGCTGCGCCGCGTGCCCTCCTGGCCCGACTACTGCGCCGCGCCGGGCGAGTCGGAACCCGGCCGCACCGTGGTCTCGGAGCTGTTCGACCTGAACGAACTCGGGCAGTGGAAGGAGAGCCTGCGCCCCGGCTTCCTGCCGCTGCCGGCCTACCTCGAGGAGGCCATGCAGCTGCCCGACATGAAGCGCACGTGGGCGGCGAAAAAGATTCTCCTCAAGCTCATCGGCCGCACGCTCGGCAGCCGCCTGCGCGGCAAGCACCTGTGCTCGGCGGGCCAGGCGTTGCAGGGCCAGATGCTGCATGCGGCGCTCAAGGCCGGCGCCGAGGTGCGCATCGAGTCCCCGGTGACCGACCTCGTGCGCGAGGGCAACCGGGTCACCGGCGTGGTGGTGAATGCCGGCGGCGCGCAGCAGCGCATCGGCGCGCGACTCGGTGTGCTCATCAACGCCGGCGGTTTCTCGCGCAACCAGGCCATGCTCGACCAGTACATACCGGGCACGTCGACCGCGTGGACCAAGACCGCGCCGGGCGACACCGGCGAGATGATCCAGGCAGCGGCCGCCCACGGCGCCGCGCTGGCGCAGATGGACCAACGCGTCGGCAACCCGATGGCGCTGCCGCCGGACGCCGCCAACGCGGAACCCGCCGTGGTGCAGGGCGACCTCGCCAAGCCCCACTCCATCGTGGTGGACCAGACCGGCCAGCGCTACATGCGCGAGGCCAATTCCTACGTGGAGATCTGCAAGGCGATGCTGGCGCGCAATGCAGTGGCCCCGGCGACGCCGAGCTGGCTGATCTTCGACAGCCGCTTCATCGCCACCTACCCGCTGGCGGGCAACATGCGCGGCGCGAAGAAGCCCGACGTTTGGTACGAGAAGGGCTTCCTGAAAAAAGGCGAGTCGCTCGCCGAACTGGCCGCCGCCTGCTCGCTCGACGCGGCCGCGCTAGAGGCCACGGTGGCGCGCTTCAACACGCTGGTGGCACAGAACCGGGACGAGGACTTCGGCCGCGGCGACCACGTGTACGACAACTGGCTGGGTGACGCCCTGCACGAGCCCTCGCAGACCCTCGGCAGCATCGAGGAGGGACCGTTCTTCGCCATACAGGTCTTTCCCGGCGACGTCAGCACCTTCGGCGGCCTCGTGACCGATGAGCACGCGCGCGTACTCGACGAACAGGGCGCGGTGATCGAGGGCCTGTACGCCACCGGCACCTCCACCGCCTCCGTCATGGGCAGCGGCTGCCCGGGTGCGGGCGCGAGTATCGGCCCGTCGTTCACCTGGGGTTTCGTCGCGGCCAACCACGCGGTGGGCAACGCCCCGGATTGACCCGGATTGAATTCAACTGGCATTGACGGCGGCGCCAGCGAGCGCCACCCGTCCCGAAAGGAAGTGAGCATGAAAAAACTGGACGAAGCGCTCCTGTATATCGACGGCACGCTGCGCCGCGCCGAGGGCGACAAGACGTACGACAACATCTGCCCCTGGACCGGCGAGGTCGCCGGGCAGGCCGCGGACGCCTCCGCCGCGGACGTGGAGGAAGCCGTTGCCGCGGCGCGCCGCGCATTCGACGAGACCGACTGGTCGCGCGACCACGCGGCACGGCGCGACCTCGTGGCGAAATACATGCAGCTCCTGCGCGACAACAGCGAGCGCCTGTCCGACATCGCGCGCATCGAGTCCGGCGCTGCGCTTGGCGCCACGACCCGCGCGGTGGTCAACTGGGCGCTGGACGGCGGCGACGACCTCGTGCGCTGCTTCGACGAGGTGACGTGGGAGGAAGACCGCGGCCGCCGCGACGAACACGACGCCGTGTCGGATCGCATCGTGCTGCACGAACCGCTGGGCGTGGTGGGCGCCATCACACCGTGGAACGTGCCGCTGTACGTGAACGTGGGCAAGGTCATCGCCGCGCTGCTGGCGGGTTGCACGGTCGTGCTGAAGTCGGCGCCGGACACACCGCTGATGGGCGCAATCATGGGCGAACTGGCCGCCGAGGCGGGCTTCGCACCCGGCGTGTTCAATGTCATTTCATCGGCCGACCCGGCCATGGCCGGCGAGATGCTGGTCGCCGATCCGCGCGTGGACGTGATCTCCTTTACCGGCTCCACCGCGGTGGGCAAGCGCATCATGGAAGCCGGCGCGGCCACCCTCAAGCGCATCTTCCTCGAGCTCGGCGGCAAGTCGGCCAAGATCATCCTCGACGACACGCCCGACTTCCCCATCCAGTGCATGATGTCGATGGCCGTCTTCCACGCGGGCCAGGGCTGCGCCATGCCGACGCGGCTGCTCGTGCCGAAGAGCCGCTACCAGGAGGCCGTCGAGGCGCTGGAGATGTCCTACAACAGCTTCGGCCAGAGCTGGGGCAAGTTCGACGACCCCGACAACGTGATGGGCCCGGTGATCTCGAAGAAGCAGCAGGAGCGCGTGCTCGGCTACATCGAACTGGGCAAACAGGAGGGCGCGCGCCTGCTCGCGGGCGGCGGCCCGGCGCCGGACCGCGGCGACGGCTTCTTCGTGCAGCCCACCTGCTTCGTGGACGTCACCAACGACATGCGCATCGCGCAGGAAGAGATTTTCGGGCCGGTGCTCGTGGTCATCCCCTTCGAGGACGACGAGGACGCGATCCGCATCGCCAACGACAGCAGCTACGGCCTCGGCGGCGGCGTGCTGTCCGGCGACCCCGAGCGCGCGATGCACGTGGCGCGCCGCGTGCGCGCGGGTTCGATCAGCGTGAACGGCGGCCTGTCCATCACCGGCGACCTGCCCTTCGGCGGCGTCAAGGGCAGCGGCGTGGGCCGCGAGTGGGGCCGCGAGGGTATCGAGGAGTTCCTCGACACCAAGGCGATCGCCGTGGGTGCGAAGTAAGGATAACCCGAAAGGAATATGGCCAGGCTGTACCCTGCAATCATTGCGCTGAGTGCCGTTGCCTGTACGGGCCTGTACTCATCCAATGCGCCACCCCCAGTTCCATCGATGAACCCGGCAGAGCTACCGCTCGTGCATACGGTAGACGAGCGCTATATGTCTTTCCAGATCGGGATGTCACACCTTACGGGTGGCGAAACCTGGCGCACATACGACGACTCGAAACGCGAGGGCGAGTCGGGGCAAGCCGAAAATTTCGAAGCCGTGCGCGAGTTTCGGGCGCCCACTGATCTCCGCAACCCGCGACTGCGTACCCTGACCGCGGCGCTCGCACCACTCTATATTCGCTACGGCGGTACGACGACGAACTCGGTCTACTTCCAAAACAACGACGAGCCGCGCATGGCGGAGCCGCCGAAAGGATTCCGCTGGGTCCTGACGCGCGAAAACTGGAAGCGGGCACTCGAATTTGCCGATGCGATGGACGCCAAAGTGCTGACCGGATTCACCGTCAGCGAAGGTGTACGGGACGCGAGCGGCTCGTGGACACCCGAACACGCGGCACCCTGGCTTGCGTACACCCGATCGATAGGCAGAGATATCCACGCAGCAGAGCTGTTCAATGAACCCAACGCGCAGGAACCCGGCCGCACCGAACACGGGGAAAGCGCCGAGGAGTTTACGCGCGATTTCGCGGCGTTCAGCGATTTCATGGCCGACGCAGCGCCAGCGGTGAAACTGGGCGGGCCCGGCGTCGCCACCCTGGGCATCCCCATCCCTATCCCCTCCCTGGAAGCAGTGTCACCCGAGCAGTACATGTCCACCGAGCCCCGGCCACAGGTGGATATCGTCACCTACCATTTCTACGGCGCGGTCGCCGAGCGCTGTGTCCCGCCCGACTCGCCGGGCGGAATAAGGGCGGAAGACGCCCTGACAATCGAGTGGCTCGAACGTCCCGACAAACAGTTCCAGCGCCACAGAGCGCTACGCGATACCTTCGCCCCCGGCTCACCGATCTGGTTGACCGAGACTGGTACGGCATCCTGTGGCGGCACACGCTGGCAGCCCACGTTCCTCGAAACATTTCGATTTCTCGATACCCACGCCAGACTTGCGAAGCAGGGGCTGGACGCCATCTTCACCCACGCCCTGATCAGCGGCAGCAACGGCGTGATCGATGAAAAGACGTTTACCCCGAATGCCGACTACTGGGCGGCACTACTGTGGCGCCGATTCATGGGAACACGCGTGCTCGACGCGGGACATGGCCAACCAGGGCTGCAGCTTTACGCACACTGCCAGCGCGGCAACCCGAAGGGTGTGACGCTGCTGGCGCTGAACCTGACCGATGTCGCTTTATCGCTCCAGGTGCCCGGTCCCATCGAGCGGTACACACTGGACGCGCCGGTATTGCAAAGCCAGCAAGTGGAGCTGAACGGCACGCCATTACAGCTTGCGGCGGACGACAGTCTTCCCTCCTTGCAGCCCTCGCTACACAGCGGCGCGGCCGACCTCGCCCCGACGAGCGTTAATTTCCTGGTGCTGCCGGAGGCAGCCAATCCCGCATGTAGCCGCTTGGAAGCGGCGCACTAGAAAACTGCTGTTGCAGGGGGTGTTGCAGTGTCATTCACCTTCCAGACTTCCGGAATTCTTCCCAGGCTGGTCCTGTGTATCGCCCTGCTCACCGCCAGTTCCATCCGGGCGGGTGAGGACAGATCTGACAACCCGGAAAACGACCTGCCCGACAACCTTGAGCGGCTAACCCACTTCGGTGAGTGCGCGGTCCGACGAGGAAGCGGGAGTTGGCCACGGACTATTCCTATACCACGTGCAGTGAATCATGCGACCAGAAAAACAAACTGCCATGACGCGACGCGACATCAATGGAGCTAATCAATGCTACTGACAATGAGCAAACCGGCAGCAATTCTCGGGCTGGCGCTAATGGCCGGCTGCGCCGGCAACAAACATCACAGCGGTACCGCGGCCGGCCCGACAGGGCCCGACCTGGGCCGTATTGTGGTCTCGACCGTGCCCTTCGACGCAGATCTGCGACTGCGTTCAGCCACGTTCACGCCCTCCGGACGCATCCTGGTGAACTACGCCGATGGCACGGCCGTAGACCACCGGGATATAAGGCTGGCGGTCATGGATGACGACGGCAGCAACCTGCAGACTATTTTCTCCGGTCCGGTCCCGGAGCGGGACAAAGACAACGGTATCCGCCACATGATTTTCGCGGATAACACGCGCATCTTCATGGGCGATTTCATTCTGGAGTGCCAACCGGACCTGGATCGGTGTCGTGACTCGCACCTGTACCCGGTAGTCTATCCGGAACAGGTAGCGGACGGTGAGCATATCGCGAACCGCTGGTCAGAGATGATCATCGCGCCCGACAACAAGCACGTCGCCTGGACAACCCTGTTCGCAAACTATTCAGCGGCCATGTTCACCGGCAGGTTGGAAAAGCAGGAAGGGGAATATCGAATCGTCGCGCCGCGCATTATCAGCACTATGGCCGCATTTCGCCCTGACCCCGATCATCCGGACGGCGTGCTGCCTAACCCCGTACGCAACGGGGAAGTGAAGCAGTTCGTTGCCGGCGGTACGGCCATCTCCCTGGTAGGCGCCAAGCGCAGTGATATCGCCGACTCGGTGGTGCAGGACCTGGCTGGTGATGCACTACACCAGATCACGCGCAACCCGGGCTATGACGAAACCACCATTTTCTCGCCCGACGAAAAACTCGGCCTTGTCATGACCTCCCGCTTTTCAGACGCCACCGATCTCAAGGTATTGGGAGCAATGCCCCGACCCTACCCCGCCAGTCTTAATATGGGCCTGAACATGCTGGCCTACACGTACTCGGTCACAGGCGTCAGGAAGGTGCGCACGGGCAATATCGGCCCGGCACTCATTGACATCGAAACTTCCCGGTCGGAAGACGATTACCTCGGCATCAACCTGAACACCCAGGACCACTGGGTCTACGGTTCACCAATGTCGTGGCACCCGAACGGGAAAAAAGCCATGTGGATGGAAGCGCCCCGGGGGAGCAGTCGCAACGGGGCCGCACGCCGTATTCAAGTTGTCAGCCTGCCGGACTACGCACCGCAGGCCGCAGTCGGGGCGAGAGCCACCCCCCGAGATATCGTCTACGGTACGGACGACATGTCCGCACTGGAAGATTTCCTGCAGCAGTCCAGGGAGATCGACGTCAAGGTGTACGGTCGCATATCGGGCCATATCCACTACCGCCGTACCGCCAGGGGCACCGTCCACAAGGTCTACAACGAATTCAGTGACGGGGACGGCGCCGTATACAACGGTAGTGAGCGTACGCAGCTGAACCCACGCGGCAATTCGACGTACACGGCCGATATCACTCTTGCGGGTGCTGCCGTGGGCAGAATGGATTTGCAGGTCACGTTCGGCCCACCTCAGGGGGAGATTCCAGCGCAAATCATTTTTACAGAAGACGCGGCGGGAATGTCGCTCAGCCACGGGTTCACCGAGTATGGCGGCAAGCGGTTCAACGTCGAAGACCTCCTGCCGTGAGCGGGGCCACGCCGGTTGAATTCGCCACCGGTGGACAGTGCGCCAGGCCAATGAACTGCTCCACACTGCGTGACCGGAGCCCAGGAATCAGGGCTTTCACAACTGTGTGACGACGCCATCGCAGTCTATACTTCTGGCAGAACAGAATCGTCCTCTATTGCTCGATCACGACACATGAAACTCTCTAGGTGCGCCCTGAACGGTAACAACACATGAAGAAACGCATCCCCCTCATCGACGACGCCTTCCTGCGGCTGGAGAGCCGCAACCAGCCGCTGCATATCGGCGTGCTGATGATGCTCGAACCGGGACCGGACGCGGCCGGGAATTTCGCGGCCAAGCTGGTCGCCAGGCTGCGCCAGTCGGAAAGTGCCGCCGACCTGTTCAACCAGCGCCTCGCCGACACGCGCGGCGCGCACTATTGGGAGGACAGCCCCGACTTTGACCTGGACCACCACTTCGTGCACCTGGCCCTGCCCCGCCCCGGCCGTATCCGCGAGCTGTTCGACATGGTCTCGCGCCTGCACGGCAGCCACCTCGACCGCGCCTACCCGCTGTGGCGCGTCTACCTGATCGAGGGCATCGAGGACGGCCGCATCGCGCTGTACATGAAGGTGCACCACGCCATGGTTGACGGCGTGGGCGGCATGCAGATGTTGCTGCGTTCGATGTCCACCTCGCGCGCCGAGTCGCGCAGGATGCCGCCGCTGTGGGAGATGGAACGCCCACGCAGGCAGAAAAAAGCCACGCCGGTCGTGCCGGCGCCCGCCCTGACCAGCCGCATCAGGATGCGCTCCGTAACCATGGAGAGCTGGCGCGCGGCCATGCCGGTGATCCGCAAGCTGCGCAAGACCTTCAGGGACTACGACGAGCACAATCCGGACGTCGCGATGATCGGCGAGGCGCCCAAGGTCGTGTTCAACGAGCCGATCAGCGGCACGCGGCGCTTCTCGGCACAGTCCTACTCGCGCGCCCGCATCAAGCGGGTGGCGACGGTCCTTGACGCTACCAGCAACGACGTCATCCTGGCGATGGTCTCGGGCGCCCTGCGCCGCTATCTCCACGAACGCGACGAGTTGCCCGAATCGCCGTTGACGGCCGGTGTGCCGATCTCCATCCGCCACAAGGCGGGCGCCAGCGACGCCGCCAACCAGGTCGCCTTCGCCATCTCCAATCTCGCCACCCACATCAAGGACCCGGTGGAACGCATGCGCGCGATCAAGCGCAGCATGGATTACAACAAGGGCCAGTTGCAGGGGCTGTCATCGGGGCAGATCCAGGCCTACTCCTCCCTCTCC
>JAUIEP010000062.1 GCA_030428835.1 Gammaproteobacteria bacterium
CGCCGACGTACGCGTGGCCCTCGCGCAGGATCTCGGTGTGCAACTGCGTCCAGTCCGGCGCGGCGTCGACCCCGCCCGACACGTTGAACCACTCCACGACCACGGTGCCGGAAAAACGCGACGCGTCCTCAGGCCGCAACACCACCATGCGCGACTTATAGGGCGCCGTGTCGGCGGGTTGTACGGACCAGAAGCCCTCGGGTTCCAGCGGCTCCATGGGGATATAGGACGTCGCGGTGCCGGAGAAGAAGTACTCCGTCTCGCGGTAGCCCACCTCGGCCTCGTCGTAGTAGACGCCGGCGTAGAACGGCGTGCCGCGGGTGAAACCGATGGTGGACAGGTCGATCTCGATGGCGCCGAACACGATCTTGCAGCACTCGGGGCCGCCGCCCGCGGTAACCGGACCCTCGACCACGGGGTTGGCCGCCTGGGGCTTCTGGGCGCGGGGAGGGTTGTCGTTGCCGTCGCTGCAGGCCGTGGCGAGCGCCAGCAGCGTCACCAGGCCGAAGTATCGTGCAAACTTGTTGGAAAGTGTTGTCATTATTTGCCTCTCCGCCAATGGGGTTTTATTACGCTCGCTCAGTGCAGGCCGACCACCTCGTAGTCGCGGGACTGGAACAGCCACTCGCCGCCCACTTTCACATATTCATCGTGAAAGCAGCCGATCAGGAGCTTCTGGTCGCCTTCCTTCGTAAAAATGAGTTCGCGGCAATAGGTGGCGCCGGTCGCGCGGTCGCCGTCGAAGGAAAGGCCCTCCGGGAAGCCGACCATGTGGATGTGCTCCACGTAGCCGAGTTTTTCCCCGAAGGCCGTGCGGATGTTGTCGCGGCCGCGCGTACCCTCGGGCACCGACGGCAGTATCCACACACCGTCCTCGGCGAACGTGGCGGCGAAGCGGTCCGCGTCGATGCGGATAACCGCCGCGCAGAAACGCTCGATCAACTCGCGGATGGCGAGCCGGTCCTCAACAGAACCCTTGCTCATGATTCCCCCTGTGCGTGGCCGGTCAGTCGACCAGGTAGCGATCCATTTCCTGGTGCATGTTCAGGATGATCTTCTCATTATAGGACGCCAGCCAGCTTTGTTTCATCGCGCCGGTGCGCATGCCCTTCTGCAGGCGCGGGATATTGCCCAGATCCTGTCGCGGGATCTCGTAGACCTGCTCGGGGTCGTGCATGTCGGTCACGTGAATCTGCTCGGCGCGCTCGCGCGGCGCGGCGGCCGGCAGGGTGCGCGTGGAGAGGATCTCGAACGTGCACAGGTTGGGGTCGCTGGCATGCGGCATCGCGCGGTACATCATCATGTTGCCGCCGTGGAACAGCAGGCAGATGTTCGGGAACATGAAAATCTCGCCGCCCCACATCTCCAGGACGTCCGGCTCCGGCGCGCCCATCGGGCGCTGCTTGGCCGCGGCGTCGCCGTACAGCGCTTTCACGTACTCGGCGCCGAGCGTGGAACCCTCGGGAATCTCCTTGCCCTTCAGCGAGCGCACGATATCGACATCCGGCTGCAGCACCTGGGCGTCCATGCCGTCGACCAGCAACTGCAGGCGGTCGGCCATGGCGTCCACGGGGTCCACCGGCTTGACCATGCGCATCTCGCCCTGCATCGCGGTCTGCTTGCCCGCGTAGAAGCGGCCGTGGCCGCGGTCGAACGCGTCGTAGGCCACCGCGTAGTGGCTGAACCGGAAGTCGCCCTCGATGTTCTCGCCGTAGATGAACTCCGCGCCGTCGGGTTCGAGCTGCGGGTGCGTGGCGGGCACGTGGTAACCCTCGTGGAAAGCCTCCTGCGCGGTCTTCCAGTTCGCGGGCACGTCGATCTTCTTCCACCAGTAGTGGCGCATCTCGCCCACGACGAGCTTGTCCAGCAGGTCCTTGATCGGCGCGATGAACTGCTCGAAGGACTCGGGCTCCTCGGCGAAGTTGATGAACACGAAGCCCGCGTACTCCACGCAGTGCACCTGCGCCAGTTTGACGTCATCGGCCTCCAGCTTGCCCTTCTTGAATTCCTCGCGCGCCAGCACGTACTGGTTCTCGCCCGCCGTGTTCCAGCGCCAGCCGTGGAAGGGACAGATAATATTGCCGTGGGGGAAGGTGCCCTGCCCTTCCGCCAGCGCCGTGCCGCGGTGCGGGCAGAAGTTGTGGTAGGCGCGAATCGTGTTCTCGTCCTCGCGCACCACGATGACCGAGCGCTCGCCGATCTCGTACACCGTGTAGTCGTCGGGTTCGGGGATGGCGTCGACCCGGCAGGCCACCTGCCAGACCTTGCTCCAGAGCTTCTCGTACTCCAGCTTGAGAAACTCCGGGTCGGTGTAGCGCCCGATACGGATGCCGTGGGGCATCGTGCGCCAGTCGGGGGGAAGTTCCGTGCCGGAACCCCGCTTTTTATCGATCGCTTGAACGCTCATAGCCTGCTCCAGGTGCCTCTTGGCTGAACCTCTTATTGAACACCACTGTTGAGTTATAATTCAACCCGGATCGACCCGAAAAGGCAATGCGGGGCCGCCGCGGCGGCCCGTTTGCGCCGCGCCACGCCCCCTAACATCACCAGGACGCCACTATGCACCACCTCACCTACCCCTCTGCCTGGCTGCCGCTCGTGGGCGGCACCCTGCTGCTCGTTCTCTGTGCGCGGGCCACGGGCTCCGCCGCGCTGGCGCTGGGCGTACTGCCCGCCGTGCTGCTGATCGCGGGCGGCCTGCGCTCCGCCCTGTTCACCGACCTGCGGGCACCCCAACTCGTCGCCATCGGCGCCGCGCTGTGCCTGCTGCTCGCGCTGCCGCTCGGCTGGCTGGGCGGCGCGCGCCTGGGTTGGACGGCGCTGGGCGTGGGTGCCCTCGCCTTCGTCGCCGGCGGCTGGCTGCAGATTCGCCTGCGGCCGCTGCTGGACAACGTGCCCACGCCGGACCCGGAACCGCTGTACAGCGCGCAGGTCGCCCTCGACGACCTGATGCTGGGCGGGATGGCGGTGCTGACGCCGCGCTCCACGCCGGCCGCGCTGCGCGAGGCGGTCGCCGAGTCGCGCGACGCACACGCGCTGCTGGCTGAACTGGGCTACCTCGACGACCCGCACGCCTTCCACGCGGTACAGCCCGCCCCGCCCGCGCCCGCGCTCACGCCGCTGGCCCTGCGCGGCGGCGAGGGTGAACAGTTCCGGTTCGACAGCGGGTTCGAGCCCGACGCGCGGCTGCCCGGCCGCGAGCGCTGGCTGGCCTACACCGAAAACAACACCGTGCCGGGCCTGCTCCTGCGGCACGCGCCGGACGCGCCATGGCTGGTCTGCGTGCACGGCTTCGGCATGGGCGATGCGCAGCGGGACATCCACGCGTTCCGCGCGCGACAACTGCAACGGGAGCTGGGCCTGAACATCGCCCTGCTCACGCTGCCGGTACACGGCGCGCGCACACCGCGCGGCGCCGGCAACGGCGCGCGCTTCTTCGGCCTCTCGGTCATGGATTTCCTGTTCGCGGAGAGCCAGGCCATCTGGGATCTGCGCAGGCTGCTGGCGTGGCTGCGCAGTGAGGGGGCGAGCCGCATCGGCGTATACGGAATTTCACTCGGCGGCTACACCAGCGCCCTGCTGGCTGCCGTGGAGGACGGGTTGTCCTGCGTCATCGCCGCCATACCGCCCACCGACATGATCGCCCACCGCGAACACCTCGCCGGCTCGGC
The DNA here is from genome assembly GCA_030428835.1 of Gammaproteobacteria bacterium. GTDB lineage: Bacteria > Pseudomonadota > Gammaproteobacteria > Pseudomonadales > Halieaceae > Marimicrobium. The sequence goes on from JAUIEP010000062.1 coordinate 3,672, forward strand.
GGAGCGCCGCATGGCCGCCGTCGCGGGGGTGGACCCGACGCGCGACACGCAGGTGCACCGCGTGGTGTCTCCGCTCGCCATGCCGTCACGGGTGCCGCACGACGCGCGCTACCTCATCGCCGCGAGCTGCGACCAGTTCGTACCGGTGGAGCAGGTACACGCGCTGTGGCGGCACTGGGAGCAGCCCAGCACGCACTGGATCAAGGGCGGTCACGTCAGTTCGCTGGTGCACGCGTCCGGGCCGCGCTTCGTCGCCGCCGCACTGCGACGGTCACTGCGCGGCGACTGACTACCGCCGCAACCGCCGCTAGGCGGCCGCGCTGGCGGCGACGTGCGCGACCGCGTCCGCGATGCAGTCGCGGTAGAGGTCCGGGTCCTGCAAGGCCACCGGGCAGGCGACAAACGTGAACATGAACTCGCCGTTGTAGCTGCCCACGCAATGCAGCACCGACGCGCCGTCCAGCAACGGCATGCTGCCGAACATCTGCAGCGCCTTCGCGCCCAGCATGTAGATGGGCTGCGCGGGGCCCGGTACATTGGTGACCAGTGTGTTGGTGAAGCTGGTGGCGCGCGTGGCGAGCAGTGGCGCGGCCTTGGCCGCCGCTCCCACCAGCGAGCCGGGCAGGTTGTGCACCACGTCGAGCAGCACGTTCATCACCACCCCTTCCTGCATCGCCTTCATTTCCCTCGTGTCGGCAACGATCGCCGCGAGTCGCTTGATGGGATCCGCGATGTCGGTGTGCAGCGACAGCCGCGTGATGGTGAGCTGGTTGCCGCCGCCCGCGGCCTGCTCCGGCGTCCGTGTGGAGATGGGCACCACGGTCACGAGCGACTCCTTCGGCAGCGCCCGCTTCGCCTTGAGGTAACGGCGCATTCCCTCCGCCACGACGGTGAGGCAGACGTCGTTAATGGTCGCGCCCTCCACGGCGCGGCGCACCTGCTTCAGGTCGTCCAGCGGGCACAGCACGGAGTTGAAGGTGCGGTGCGGTGAAATCTCGCCGCTGAAAATCGTCTCCGGCGCCGACAGACTGCGGTCGTCGTCGCTGGAGCGGATCTCGCGGAAGGCCGAACTGGCCAGCGCCCGCGCATTGGACAGCACCAGCCGCGCCATGACCAGCGGCCTGCGCAGGCCCTTGCGCGTGGCGCGCCGCAGTAGCTCGCGGTCGCTCGGCACAGGCTCCGGCTGCCAGTCGTCGCGCACGCGGCGCAGTTTTTTCTTCGGGTTGTCCGAGTGCAGCGCGTTGATCAGCGCCACGCCGGTCTGGCCGTCGATGGCGCAGTGATGCACCTTGAGCACGGTGGCGAAACAACCGGCCGGCATGCCCTCCAGGTTGTCCAGGCCCTCGATGATGTTCATCTCCCAAGGCGAGCGCGACAAGTCCAGCGGCCGCGCGATCAGGCGTCCCACCTGGTTGCGGAACTGCGCCCAGTCGCCCGGTTTGGGCAGCGCCAGGTGACGCATGTGGAACTGCAGGTCGAAGTCCTCGTCCTCGATCCAGTAGGGGTAGTCGATATCGAACGGCACGCGCACGATCTTGCGCCGGAACGTGTCGACCTTGGGCAGGCACTTGTCGATGGCCTCGACGATGTCGTCGAACGTGGGCGGCCTGCCGGGACAGGTGGACGGGTCGTAGATGCTTACGAACGACACGTGAAACGGGGTGGCGGCGCGCTCCATGAACAGCATCGCGGCGTCGATCGGGTTGAACTGTTGCATGGCGGCTCTCCTATTGAATCCCAAGGTGCAGCAGGCGGCCGTAGGGGATGGTGCGCACCTGCCCCCAGCCGTCGAGGTAACGTGCGTCCAGCTCCGCGCCACCGAGGTGTGCGCGGATGTCGTAGCCGCGGCGCGTGACCATGTCCTCCAGCAGCGCTGGCGCGTACTCCACCTGCAGTGCGGTTTCCCGCTTGCCCAGCGCGTTTTGCAGGCGCGTGGAGGTACTGTCGTGCGCTACCTCTGTCGCAGCGGGCGCATTGTAATTGAAGATCAATTCACTGCCGGGCGCCAGTGACGCCAGCGCCTGCAGGGTCTGCCCCATGCCCTCCTCGGTGAGGTACATCACGGTACCCATCCAGGAGCAGAATGCCGGGCGGTCGAAGTCGAACGAACTGCGGTGCAGGCCATCCATCACGCTCTCGATATCGAAGTCGACCGGCACGAATTCCAGGCTGTCGGGCAGCGCGTAGGGCGAGCGCGCGATGCGCGCGCGTTTCGAGCGCTGGCTATCCGGGTGATCCACCTCGTACACGCGCAGGCCGGCGGCAAAGTCTGAGCCCGCATGGCGCAGGGCGTAGGAGTCGAGTCCCGCACCGAGCACGACATACTGCGCGACGCCGCCGCGCACCGCCCGCTCCAGTTCCGCTTCCATGTAACGCTGGCACACGAACGAGTGAAAAATGTAGGGGCGATACCGGGCCAGGAAGCGACGCAGGAGCAGCGCATACAGCCAGCGCGAACCGAACAGGCGCTGTTCGAGGGGGCTCAGCAGGTGCAGCGCCACCGCGTCATCGAATACCACCGGCTCGTCGTGCGCGCGGTGCAGGGCGCGCGCCATGGCGATGCCGGCAGCGGTCCAGTCTTTGGAATACAGCGGCATGTTGGCCTCCGGGGCGCAGTGGCCCGTCCGTCGCCGCGTCGGGGCTGCGGTTCGCAGCCTGCAACGGGCCTGTCGGTTGGGATGCGTGGCTTTTAATAAGCGACAGTGTTGTTTATTATAGAGCGACACCCCTACATGACTTGACATTTTCAGACAGGTGGTCATATTTTGACCCGATAATGACAACAGGCGGGCAGTCGCGCAGCGCGGCGCGCTCGCCGGGACAGGTGCTCCGTGGCAGCAGAACAACGAACTGCGGTCGACTCCGCCGCCTTCGACCTACTCCACTCCGAGTTGCTGCTCGGCTATCCCGCGCTGGTGGACCGCCTGGAGGGCGATTGCGACGCCCTGCTGGCCACCCAGGGGCTCGCGCGCTCGGCGGCGGGCGAGGTCAATGGCGAGGTCACCTATCCGCAGTTGATCCGCCTGCTGGAACGCACCGCGCGGGAACTCGCCTGCCCCGACTTCGGACTGCGCCTCGCGCGCCTGCAGAACGGTGTGGCCGGCTACGGCCCGCTCGGAGAGGTGATGCGCAGCGCCGACACCCTGCGCGACGCGCTGCATCTCGTCACCGAACACTTCTATGCACACAGCCTCGCCACGCGCTTCTGGATCGAGCCGCCCGCGGGCAGGGGCAACTACTTCGTGGGGCAGGACCTGCTGGTGCGCGGGGAGCCCCACCGCGTGCAGACCCTGGAACTGATCATGCTGCTGGGTCACCTGGGCGCGCAGGAAATCACGGGGGGCAAGTCGCGGGTACGGCGCGTGCGATTCCGCCACCAGCCCGTTTCAAAACGCAGCGTGTACCGCCGCCACTTCGGCTGTGAGGTCTTGTTCGGGCAGGCGCACGACGGGGTGGAGTTTTCCGCGCGGGACCTCGACCAGAAAATCCTGGGAACGGGGCAGGCGAGCCTCGCCGGCATCCTCGCCTACATCGACGCGCGCTTCACACGGCGCCGCACGCCGCTGCACGCACAGACGCGCGGCATCATCATGCACCTGCTCGGCGTGAGTGAATGCACCAATGAAGAGGTGGCCAGGGAGTTGCAGGTGCACCCGCGCACCCTGCACCGACGGCTGCGCGAGGAAGGCACCAGCTTCCAGGCCGTGAAAAACGAGGTGCGCCGCGACGTCATGCTGTACTACCTGCAGCAGACCGATTTCGACTTCACCCTGATCTCGGACAGGCTGGGTTTTGCGGAGCAGTCGGTGATGGCGCGCAGTTGCAGGCGCTGGCTGTCCGCGTCACCCACGGAAGTACGCGCGGCGAGCCCTGCCCGCTGACCGGGCAGCCGCCCCCATCGCGGGGACGGCCGGTCAGCAATGGGGCGGATTCAACCGCCCCGCGCTCGATCAGAACTCGTAGGAGACCCCGAGCTTGTAGACACGGCCGATGCTGAAGCCGGTCGCGGAGTAGCTGAGCTGCTGGTTGCGGCGATATTCCGGGGGGTCTTCGTCGAAGACGTTTTCCACGTTGAAGCTGAGGGACAGGCCCTCCGTCAACCCGGAGTTGCCGCGACAGTCATAACCCAGGTACAGGTCCGTCACGAAGAAGTCGTCGACATCGGTCTGGTTCACGGCGACCGCCGTATCGGCGTCGTACTCATCGGTGTAGCGGAACGTCAAGCGCGCGCGGGCGTTGTCGCGGCGCCAGCCGACATTGGCCGACAGGAACAGGTCCGGCTCGAACTCCAACTGGTCGACGGCGGTGCCGCTCTGCGTCAGGTCGAAGGTTATCGCGTGATTGCCGGACAGGCCGTAGCTCAGCGTGCCGATGCCCGTGTCGTGCATGTACTCGATACCGAAGTCCAGGCCCTCGAGCTTGGCCTCTTCCGTGTTGGAGATCCTGCGGTCGACGATAATGCCGACATCCTCGGCATTGATGTCCCCGAACTGGTCGGAGTTCTCAACCGCCGCGATAAACTCCTGGAGCTGTTCCTGTGTCGGCTCAAAGATGAACTTGTCGGGGTTCAACTGTACGGCCGTGCTCGACTGCGGGTCGGGTGCACCCAGGAGCTGCTTGAAGTCGATCTCATAGTAGTAGGCGTGCACGCGCAGGCCGTCCAGCGGGCGCAGCTCGAAGCCGATGCCCCAGGTGTCCGCCGTCTGCGGCTTGAGGTTGCCGCTGCCGTTCTCCAGCAGGAACACGTCGTCGCGGGCCGGGTTGGTGCGCTCCATGTTCGGGTCGGGCACGATCGATGCGGAGTTAAACACATAGCGCCCGGAGGCTACAGCCAATGAGTCGAGCACGGTGGGCGCGTTGAAGGACTCGCCGTACTTGCCGTAAATCTCCAGCCACTCAACCGGGTTATACGAGAAGCCGAACTGTGGGTTGGTGGTGTCGCCGAAGTCGCTGTAGTCGTCATAGCGGACGGCCAGGGACAGGTCCAGGGATTCCAGGACAGGCACGGACAACTCTGCGAAGGCCGACACGACATCGCGGTCAGCGGAATTCGTCGGCAGGCTGCCCTTGTTGCTGCGCTCGATGGACCCGTTCTGCTTGCTGGTTTCTTCCTCCGCGTACTCGAGGCCCACGGCTGCGCGCAACATACCCGCGGGCAGCTCGAACAGTTCACCGTCCGCGATGGAGCGCACGAAGAACAGTTCATGCTCGACCTTGTCGTACAACACAAAGTCGAGAATGTCCGCGACGATGGCGGGGTCCACGGCGGCGACATCGCCGGCATTGAACTGCCCGTCGGCGACATACTGGTTCAGCTTGGCGTCGTTGACCTCGGGCTGGTCGACCACGTTGTCGGACTCGCCGTAATGCAGCGTGTTGCGCAGTTGCCAGCTATTGCCGAGATCGATGGTCAACTCGGGCGTGATACCCCAGGTCTCGATATCCACCTCAAGATCACGCTCGCGATACGCCGAGTTTGGCGCAAACGAAAAGCCCACCGCGGACGTATCAAAGAGCTCGCCCATCTCCGTGCCCACCAGGCCCAGTTCGGTAGGCGAGGGCTCGGACACCGTACCACCCAGCGGGTAGCGCGAGTACGAGGTGCTGCGGTTCATGTAATAGCTCTTGACGTTCAGCGACATGTTCTCGCCGAAGTTCTGGGTGATGCCGGCGTAGATATTGTCGCGCTCCTGATTGGGCAACAGTGCGCTGGCGCCGTCGACGTCGCAGGCCTCGCCCACCGGGGTGACGCCGGCGCCCGGAGCCGCCGGGTTACTGGTCCAGCCCGCGCCGTACCAGAACCAGGTCGTGATGGCGCCCACGGGCTCGATACACTCGGTGCCGGAGGGCGACAGCACGCGACCCTCCTCGTCCCAGTTGCCGATCATGCTCCAGTCGCGGTCGTTGTTCAGGACCTCGTCGCGGTCGGTCGTGGCAAATGAAATGAAGCCGGAGCCGTTGTCCCACTCCGTGCCCGCGAGGATCGACGCCTGCCAGGCGTCGAGGTCATCGCCCATGTCGTAACCTACATCCACCTTCACGCCGTTGTATTCATCGATGGTGTCGAAGTTGATGACACCGCCCACGGCGTCGGCGCCGTAGATGGCGGAGCCGCCGTCGGTCACAATCTCGACGCGGCGCATGACGTTGGCGGGCACGGCGTCCGCGTCCATGGACGACTGGTCGGTGCCAACCGGCACCAGTCGGTGGCCGTCTACCAGCAACAGCGTGACTGCGCCGCTGGCGGAATTGATGCCCGGCAGGCCACGCAGGTTGGGGCGGTTGACCTGCAGGCGGTCGGCGCCGCGCGGGTCCTGCTCCGCCCGCTGGTTGAAGAAGTTGGAGACCTGCGGCACCGTGGCGAGCAACTCGTTGGTGGTGACGGCGCCCGACTCGAGGATGGCCTCCTCGTCCAGGCCGATGGTCTGCGAGCCGGTCGGTTCGACACCGCGGATCTGGGTACCGGTGACCAGCACTTCTTCCAGCGCGGACACGCTGACGGACGAGGTGGCGAGAACGGTGCAGGCGCCAGCGACGGCACGGGGTAATACTTTACGAGCGAAAGTCTTCATTATTGTCTCCTCTGGCCGGACTCTCTGCGGAAGTGCGGTCGGCCAGTTTTTGTACTTTATATATAGCGCGGAGAGCTACCCACGCGAAACACAAATGGCGGTACTCTTGCGCATACTGCCAGCAGGGGCCAGTCTACCCGCCGTGCCAGACATGACTTGACCATTTCAGACAGACGATGTCCGCATCGACCGGTCCAATTTGCCGGACGACCCGCGGTCGCTGGCATTGTCGAACCACAATCCTTACCCTCAAAACCCCACCAGCCTGACGCGGAAAAAAATGCCTCTCACCAACGCCGGCCGAGCCGCACGCTGCATCGCTCCGGGGCTTCTGGCCGCAATCCTGCTGGTGCAGGGTTGCAGTGACGGGTCCGACACACTGCCCGCGACGCGCGAGCACCCCGGCACCGATGGCTTTTCGACCGCCGGCTTCGCACAGCCGGCTCGCAAATTCCACCCCTGGATCCGCTGGTGGTGGCCCGGCGGCGCGGTGGACCACGCCCAACTGGAGGTCGAACTCGACCTGTTGCTGCAGGCGGGGTTTGGCGGCGTCGAGGTGCAGTCCTTCGCGCGGCAACTCACACCCGCGGAACTCGCGCGAGTGCCGGACTGGGGGTCACCCGGTTTCCTGGCTGCCCTGGCCGCGGCGGCGGACGCGGCAACCGCGCGCGGCATGGGTTTTGATGTGACGCTGGGCAGCGCCTACCCCGCGGGTGCGCCGTCGATCGCTGAGGCGCGTGCGCGCCAGCTGCTGCTCGGTACCCTCGACGTGGTCGGGCCCGGCGTCTTTGCCGGCCCATTGCCGCCGCCGCAGCCACAGGCCGCGCAGGACCAGTTCGGCCCCTTCGATACCGCGTTCGAGCGCGTCGCGGTCGCGGCGGCGCGGGTCGTGGACGCCACCGCCAGACCGCCGCTGCTCGATGACTTCGTCGACGTGGGCGCTGCACTCGACAACGGCGGCTGGGATGTACCCGCCGGTAACTGGCGCGTTTTCGCCGCCTACCAGAACAGCGCCCAGCAACTCGTGAAGTACGCCGCCTATGCGGCGGACTCCTTCGTGGCCGACCACCTGGACGCGCGGGGCGCGCGGGAACTCATTCGCGAGGTCGGCGAGCCGCTACTCGAGGCGGCGGACATCGGCGCGATCTTCATCGACAGTATTGAACTCACTGCGGAACTGCCCTGGTCGCGCGACCTGCTGGCGCGGTTTCGCGACAGCAAAGGGTACGACCCGTCAGCGCTCCTGCCGCTACTGTTCAGCAACGGCGCCGAAACCAATATCGGTAACTTCAGTCTCGGCATCGACCCACGCTACGCCGCCGCGAACGGTGAGGAGCGCGTCCGTGAAGACTACGCCGATGTCCGCGGCGCGGCATTCCTTGAGGAACACCTGGTCCCGCTACAGGAGTGGGCGACCAGCCGCGGTGTGCAGCTGCGTGTGCAGGCGCACGGCGGGTTCGCCAACTTCCTCGACGGCTACGCCGCCGTCGATATTCCCGAGACCGAGTTTTTCTACGGCGGCGGCAGCTACGACTTCCTGAAACTCGCCCCCTCGGCGGCGCATATCACGGGGCGCCGCGTCGTTCCCGCGGAATCCTTTGTGACGTTGGTGCCCAATCCCCGCGCCCTGCAGCCGGAGGACTTCCGCCTGCTCGCCGGGCGCGCCGCGAGCGCGGGCGTCACGCGCATCGCCTACCACGGCTTCACGCACCGCTTCGTGCAGGACAGCGGCGACACCTGGTATCCCTGGGGAGGCTTTTTCAATATCGGCAGCCGTATCGATGAACTGCATCCTGTGTGGGCAGAACTGCCGGCGCTGAACACAGCCTTCGCCCGCACGGCGTATGCCCTGACCAGAGGTCGCCACGCGGCCGATCTCGCGTGGTTGTACACGGATGCGCAACCCCCGGGCGGCATCTCCTTCGGCGCCGGCGGTCCGCGGCGCGGTGAATCGCAGCTCAGTCGCACCCTGCTGAATGCCGGTCTCGTCTACGATCGCGTGAGTCCGGGTGCGCTCGAGGCGGCGCACATAGAATCGGACCCCGCGTCCGGCCGCGCGCGCTTTCGCGTCGGCCAGGCCACCTACCCGGCGCTGCTGCTGGCCGGGCTCGAGTCGGCACATCCCGCCCTGCTCGCCACCGTGGAACGCATCTGCGAGGCCGGTATCCCGACCGTGGTCGTCGGCGGACTGCCGAGCCGCGCACGCGGCTGGGCCGACCACGTGCAGCGCGATGCCGCCGTCGCCGCCGCGGTCGCCAGGCTCGGCGCATGCATCCACCACGCCGACACCCCCGATGCCGGGCGGGCCTTACTGGCACAGGGTGTGGTACCGGCAGTGCAGGACGCGGACGGCGCGGAATTTCCGTTCTCCCCCGAGCGCCGCACCCTCGCCGGTGGCGAGTTGCTCCTGCTGTTCAACGAGTCCGACGGCGACCTGTCGCGCCGCCTGCGGGTGAACCTCGACGCGGCGCGGCTGCGCGTGTTCGACCCTGACCGGCCGGATGCCATCGCGGACATGGCGCTGGGACCCGATCGCACCTTCCAGTTACAGGTGCCCGCACGGCGTTCGCGAATACTGTTGCTGGAGAGGTAGCGCGTCGCGGTCGAGCAACCGTCGCCGGGATGCTAACCTTCCCCCCTGTGATACGCCGCCGCACACTCCTGCACCTGCCGCTCGCGCTGCTCCCCCTGCGCACATGGGCCGTGGCGGGCGCGCCACACCCTCCGCGGGGCGCGTGGCGCCCCGGCACGTCGCTGCCTTTCGCGGTACAGGAAATTTATCCGGCCGTGCTGGACGGTCGCATACACGTGGCCGGCGGTTTCGCGGTGCCGCAGGCAAAACCCGCGCCAACAGGTCGACATGTGGCGTACGACCCCGCGCTCGACGCATGGCAGGCGCTCGCCGATCTGCCCGCAGCGCGGCATCACCCGGGCCTCGCCGTCGGCGCGGGCAGGTTATACGCGCTGGGCGGCTATGCGGCCGGTGAGCGCGGCGACTGGCTGATGCAGGCCCAGTCGTGGGTCTACGATGCAAACGCCGACGCCTGGCAACAGGCGCCGGAGGCGCCCGAGGCGCACGGCGAGTCCGTCGCACTCGGCTTCGACAATGCCATCCATGTCATCGGCGGGCGCACCCCGCGCCGCGACAACGCCAGCGCGTGGCAACACTACACCGACAGCGACCGTCACCTGGTATTCGACGCGAGAGCGGCGACCTGGCAGCGGCTCGCGCCCGCGCCCACCGCGCGCTACAGCGCAGCGGGTGCTCTCATCGAGGGCCGGTTGTACGTAACCGGCGGCCGCACCATGACCGGCGGCAACGTCGCCGCCCTCGACGTGTACGAGCCCGGGGAAGACCGCTGGCGCGCGGCAGCGCCCATGCCACAGGCGCAGGGCGGCCTGGCCGCTGCGACACTCGGCGGCCGACTCATTGCCCTTGGCGGCGAGTTCTTCGGCCGCGAGGGAGCGGGTGTGTACGACGAAGTGTGGGCGTACGACCCACAGCGCGACCACTGGGATGCGCTGCCGCCCATGCCCACAGCGCGCCACGGCCTGGGCGCCGTCAGCATCGACGACAGCCTGTACGCCATCGGCGGTGCAACAAGCGCCGGTGCGCGCGGCACCAGCGCGGCAGTGGAGGTGTTCGAATTCGAGGCGGTGGCTACCTGACGTCCTCGACGAGTTCGTCGTTCAGTCCACGGGTTTCCATGTCGACAACAAAGGCCGGCGTCGCGCGGAAGTAATACTGCGTGGACAAGGACGTGCAGCGACCGGTTTCCGGGTCCGGGTCGCCGTCAGCCAGCGCATAGATCGCGTGATACGCGCCGTTGCAGGTGCGATTCATGGCACTCGCCGCCAGCGAGGCGAGGTTCACCAGCATCCTGGGGTTGGCGGGTTCGCCGGCGTCGGTTGTGGCGTTGCGGAAGCCGTACTGGAAGTCGTACAGCGCCTCCGCGGGCGTGTAGCCGGCGAGGTAGCCTTCCAGGACGCCGTCCTCGGTGAAGCGCGCCTGCAGGCGCGCGTGGCGCAGCGGCCGCTCGAGGTGCAGGCCCGCCACCAGCCAGTGCAGGCGCACGTCGGTCGGCTGCGTGGTCAGGACGCCGTCGACGATACTGCCGCGCGTTTCACCGCGGAAGCGCGGGTCCTGGTCGGCAGCGTAGGTAGCGTAGGGAATGGGCTGGCGCTGCGCGCTCATGACGATGGGATCCGCGTTCGCGTAGATGCCCACCTCCACCTCGTCGTCATTCGCCAGGTCGTCCACGCCACGCAGTTGGATCAGCACGCCCCAGCCACCCTCGAGCATGGTGTTCTCCAGCGCTTCTCCCGGGGGCGGCAGCCAGCCGTCGTGGGACGCACCGTCGTCCGCCGGCGGGTTGCCGCTGCAACCGGTCAGGCGCAGGTACTGGTTGTCGACGCCGCTGGCGCCGCCGATTCCCGGAAAGTCATCGTGGGGACAGGCGGCGCCGGATGCCGCCCCGGCACTGCTCGAGTCGATGCCGTCGAGGTCGATGCCGTAGGACACCACCGCGCGGTCATCCATGGTGCGGAAGAACGGGTCGGGTGCGAGTTCGGGATGCGCGCAGAGATTCCTGCCATCGACGTGCGCCAGGCTGACGCCGCCCTCGCGCTTGCGCGCCACGTACTCCGCGTTTGTCTCACCTTCCCGGCGTTGCCCGTCGGGGCCCTGCTCGAAAATCTGGCGATAGCCGAGTGAGCGGCCGTCGGGGCAGGACGCCGGCCCGCGCGCCTTGGCGTTGCCCCACTCGTGCACCACGAAACCGGCCGTTCGGTCTTCGTCCTGCGCGCCGGCGACCGCAGTGCCCAGCGCGAAGGTGACAGCGCAAATGAGTGACGTGACGGCCGTTGGTTCGAAGGCGCCGGCAGTTGCTCGAAATCTTTTGTGCAAGGGAATGACTCCTTTTAATGATCGCGCGGGACGCGACCTGTCATGGTGCGCGCAACGCGTCGTTGACGCTCTCCGTCTCGGCATCGACCACGAACGCCGGCGTGGCGCGAATCCAGTACTGGGTTGAGATCGAGCGGCAGCGGCCGGTCTTTGGGTCGGGGTCTGCATCCGCGAGCTGGTACATGGCGGCATAGGCGCCGTGGCACGTGCGCCCCATGACGGAGTTACCGAGTACGGCCAACGTGCGCTTCACCTGGTCCTTCGCCGGTTCCCCGGCATCTGTCACCGCGCTGCGAAAGCCGTAGTTAATGTCGTACATCGCCTCCACGGGTGTGTAGCCGGCGAGATAGCCCTGCAGGCCGCCCGCCTCGTTGAAGGTCACTTCCAGGCGGGCATCCCGCAGCGGCCGCTCGAGGTGCAGGCCTGCCACCAGCCAGTGAAAACGCACATCGACAGGATCGGTGGTGAGCACGCCGTCCACAATCCGGCCGCGCGTCTCGGCGCGAAAACGCGGATCCTGGTCGGATGCGTAAGTGGCGAAGGGAATGGGCTCGCGGGCGGCGCTGAGCACGATCGGGTCGGCATTGGCATAGAGGCCGACCGCGACGTCGTCGTCGTTCTCATAGCTGTCGAGGCCACGCAGCGCGACCAGTATGCCCCAGCCGCCCTGCAGCATCATCTCCGATACACCGCTCTCACCGCTCGGCAGGTCGCCCGTCTCGTCCGCCGCGGCGTACTGTTCGCCCGCGCCGTCGCAGCCCACCACGCGCGCCATCTGGTTGTCGACGCCGCTGCGGCCCCCGGTGCCGGGAAAATCGTCGTGCGGACAGGTCGTCGCCGTAGGTTTGTCGCCCGCCGTCGAGGCACGACCATCCAGGTCGATACCGAACGACACGACTTCCGTGGCGGTCATGAGCTTGTAGTGGGGGTCGGACTCTCCCAATTCGGGATGTGCACAGAGATCGCCGCCCTGCACCTCGGCGAGCGCGAACGCGCCCTGGTTGACGCGCGCCCTGTACTGCGCGGCCGACTCGCCGTCGCGCTGCCCGCCCTCGGGGCCGTGCTCGTAAATCTGTACGTACCCCCGGGAACGCCCCGCCGGGCACATCGACTCGATCTGCCCCGGCAGCGCCAGTGCATTGCCCATGCCGTGCACGACGAAGCCCGCCTCGCCACCGGCGGGCGGCGTGCTGCCGAGCGCGCAAGAGGACCATGCAACAATACAGCATGTAACCAGTGACGCGGCTGCGCCGCGCGTTCCCTGCAAAGCCGTTCGCATGCTGGTGTTCCTGTTTCTTATGTGATGTTCAACAAAGCCTGCTGTGGTGTTCGACAAACCCCGCGGCGTTGTCACTCGCTGGCAATCCCCGCGAGGCGCAGCCAGACCTGCGTGCGCTCGCGCAGGAAGTCCGCAGGACTCACCTCATCCGGCAGGACCTGCCACTGCAACAGCGTGCCGCCAAGATGCGCCACGAAAGCCTCGACGGCGGCGCGGTGTTCGACAATGTCGAGTTGTGGCATGCGCGCCGATACCGCGTTGAACAGCGCCTCGGTGCGGCGCTGGTCCAGTTGCGCGAGCGCCTCGTCGGCGAGATCCGTCTGGAAGCCCTGCAGGAAGTTCGCCAGTTGCGCCCTGCCCTCCAGCATTTCACCGATGCAGACCGCCAACTCGGTCAGGCTGGCGCCCGTGCGCTGCCGCGGCACCGAATCAAGCAACTCCTCGAAGTAGGTCAGCGCCTGGTCGCTGAGCACACGCTTCAGTGACTCCACACCCTCAAAGCGCTGGATGATGGCGGCGCGCGACAGGTCCACCTCGCGCGCCAGCTCGGATACGGTGAAGTGCTGGTGGCCGCGCAGCATGTACAGGCGCTGCGCCACGCGGAACACCTCTTCGTCGCTCACCTGCTTGGGTCTTGCCATCGATTAACACCTGTTAACGGGTATCGGCTTGTAGTTTCTTACAGGGGTGTTATATTACACGCACCCGACGCGGTACGCCAGTGTTTCCGCGCCACAATAACGACACGCACGCCACACCGACCGGTAAGGCGTCGCGCCACAACGCAGGAGTACGGGAATTTGATCAATGCGTCCCAGCACAACGCGCCGTGCCGGCCGTTCGTCCGGGTACTGGCGTGTGTCGCTACCCTGCTGTTCACGAGCATACCCCAGGCATCCGGCACGGCACAGGCTGTGGCCGAGGAAGTGCAGGCAGGCGGCCCACCGCTGGTACGACGACTGACCGAACACCAGTACCGCACGACCATCGAGGACATCTTCGGTGCCGACATCGCGGTGGTGGGCCGCTTCGAGCGCGCCCTGCGCTCAGACGGACTGCTCGCGGTCGGCACGAGCGAGGCAGGGCTCTCGGCCTTCGCCATCGAGCAATACAACATCAGCGCGCGCAGTATCGCCGCGGAGGTGCTGAGCGCCTCGCGCCGGGACGGTTTCCTGCCTTGTAAGGTAGAAGATGCCCGCACCTTCAACACCGCCTGCGCGCGCGAGTTCGTCGCAGACTACGGCCTGCGCCTGTTCCGCCGGCCATTGTCGGACGCCGAAGAGGCTGTTTACGTGTCGCTCGCGGAGAACGCGCATGCCACCCTCGGCGATTTTTACCGCGGGCTCGAGTTCGCCCTCACCGGCCTGTTGGTGGCGCCGGACTTCCTGTTGCGCGTCGAACATGCCGTGCCCGACAGCGCGCGGCCCGGCCGCCACCGCCTGGATGACTATTCCAGCGCGACCCGCCTGAGCTACTTCCTCACCGGCGCCGCGCCCGATACCGAACTGCTGGCGGCTGCGGGCGCAGGCAGGTTGCGTGAGGCGGCGGAGCTGGAAAAGCAGGTCGACCGACTGATGGCGTCGCCGCGTTTCGAGTCCACCGTGCGCGACTTCTTCGCCGACATGCTGCACTTCGACCTGTTCGCCGATCTCGCCAAGGACGCGGTCATTTACCCCGCCTTCAATTCCGACGTCGCCGCGGACGCGCGCGAACAGACACTGCGCACGGTCACCCACCACCTGCTGGACAACAACGGCGACTACCGCGACCTGTTCACGACCCGCGCGGCGCCGCTCACGCGCTCGCTGGGCATGGTGTACCAGCTACCCGTCGCCGCGCGCCACGGCTGGGCCATGAGCGAGTTCCCCGCATCCAGCGGCCGCGCCGGCATCCAGTCCCAGGTGAGTTTCCTGGCGCTGCACTCACATCCGGGACGCTCCTCTCCCACCCTGCGCGGGCGCGCGATCCGCGAGATCTTCCTGTGCCAGCACGTGCCGGACCCGCCCGCCGACGTGGACTTCACGGGCATCAACGACACCGCCAACCCTGATCGCCCCACGGCGCGTGACCGGCTGGAAATCCACCGCACACAGCCCATTTGCGCCGCCTGTCACACGCTGATGGACCCGATCGGGCTGACACTCGAGAACTTCGACGGCCTCGGCATCTATCGCACACGTGAAAACAATATGCCGATCGATGTCAGCGGCGCGCTCGACGGGCGGGAATTCAACGCGGCGACCGGACTCGGCCAGGCGCTGCACGACCATCCGCAAACAACCGCCTGCCTGGTCGACAAGCTGTACCGCTACGGCGTAGGCAGGAACGTCGCCAGCGCGGAACAGGACTACCTGCAGCAACTGAACGAGGTATTTTCCGCGAGCGGCTACCAGCTACCCGCGCTTGTGCGGCACCTGGCCACGAGTCCGGGGTTTTACGCGGTAACACCCAACACCCAGAACCTGGAAATAACGGCCGCCCACACAGCGCCGGGAGACGACTCATGAAACGCTACCATCGCAGAAGTGTGCTCAAGGGCCTGTTGAACGGCGCGGCCGTCGGTGTGGCGCTGCCGGTGCTCGACTTGTTCCTCGACGACAACGGCAAGGCCTTCGCCGCGACCGGGCAGCGCATTCCCGTGCGCTTCGGGACCTGGATCTGGGGCTGCGGCCACATTCCCGAGCGCTGGATACCAACCACCACCGGTACCGGCTACGCTCTGCCAGCCGATCTCGAACCGATCGCACCCTACCGCGACCGGATAGCGCTGTTCAGCGGCTTCGACGTGAAGCTCGACGGCGTGCCGAACAAGCCGCACATCACCGGCTGCCTGGGCTTGCGCACCGGCATACCCGTGCCGAACGACCGCGTGCAGGCACCCACGTTCGACGTGCTGATCAGCGACGCCATCGGCAGGGACACGCGCTTCCGCTCGCTCGAGGTCAGCACCTCCGGCATACAGCGCTCCTATTCCTTCCGCGCCGCCGGCTCGCCTAACCCCAGCGAGGTCTCGCCGCTGGCGCTGTACCAGCGCATCTTCGGGGCGGGCTTCCAGGATCCCAACGCGGCCACGTTCACGCCCGACCCCGATACCATGGTGCACAAGAGCGTGTTGTCCGCGGTGGCCGATGAGCGACGGCGACTGATGCGCGAGGTCGGCGCCGATGACCGCAGGCGGCTGGACGAGTACTTCACTTCTATCCGCCAGCTCGAGAACCAGCTCGCCCTGCAACTGGAGCCGCCTGCGCCGGTCGAGAACTTCACCATGCCTGCACAGCCGCCCGAACTGGAACTGGATTCGGAGATGGACAACGTGCTGGTCACCCACAAACTGATGGCGGAGCTGCTGGCAAAGGCCCTGCAGTGCAACCAGACGCACGTGATCAACGTCCTGTTGTCGGACACCACATCCAACCTGCGACGCCGCGGCTCCACCACGACCCACCACACACTGACGCACGAGGAGCCCGTCAACCCGGCCCTGGGTTACCAGGAGCAGGTCGGCTGGTTCGCCACCCAGAGCATGCTCGCCTGGCGCGACTTCCTGGATGCCCTCGACGCCATACCCGAGGGCGACGGCACGCTGCTGGACAACTGCCTGATCCTCGCGCACTCGGACTGCTCCATCGCCAAGTCCCACGCCGTGGAGGGTATTCCCGCGATGGTCGCAGGCAACGCGGGCGGGCGCATCCGCACGGGCTTCCACATGGCCGGCGGCGCGGACCCAATCTCGCGACTCGGCCTCACCGTGCAGCAGGCCATGGGCCTGCCCGTGGAGCGCTGGGGCACGAACTCCATGGAAACCAACCGCAGCATCACCGAGTTGCTGGCGTAGCGCGCCGCCCCGACAACCACACAGGAACGACACCCGGACACCATCAATGGCTCACATCTACCTGACCGATACAGAGGGCCGCGAGGCGACAATCGACATCATCGCCGGCAACTCACTCATGCAGACGATCACGGACGCCGGCTTCGACGACCTGCTCGCGATCTGTGGCGGCATGTGCTCCTGCGCGACCTGTCACGTTTACATCGACGAGGGCCAGCTCGCGCAACTGTCGCAGATGAACGAGGACGAGCAGGAGTTGCTGTCCCTTTCCGACTACCAGCAGGACAATTCCCGGCTCTCCTGCCAGTTGCGTATGAGCGACGCGTTGGACGGGTTGCGCGTGACCATTGCACCCGCCGATTAAGCGTATCGACCACGAATTCTTCAAACAGAGCCTCAACGAGGCGCATGAAAGGACAGACCATGAACCAGGCAATCAAAGAACGCGACTACTTCACCGACCACGATGTGCTGCTGGACCCGTACGCCTACTTCGAGGAGATGCGCCCGCGCGGCCCGGTCTGCCAGCTCGAAACCCACGACTGCCTGCTGGTCACCGGCTTCGACGAGTGCGTCGAGGTGTTGCGCAATCCCACCGATTTCTCTTCCCTGAATTCACTGGCCAGCTCCGCCTTCCCCCTGCCGTTCACGCCCGAGGGCAGCGACATCAGCGCGCAGCTTGAGCAGAACCGCGACAAGTACATCGGCGGCGACATGGTGGTGACCTACGACGACACGCGGCACACCAACATCCGCGCGTTGATCAGCCTCATGTTCACGCCCTCCCGCCTGAAAGCGAACGAGGCGTTCATGCGCGAGTACGCGGAGAAAATGGTTTCGGATGTCGTCGCCCGCGGCCGCTGCGAACTGGTGCACGAGATAGCCACCCCCTACGTCACCATGGTCATCGCGGACCTGATGGGCGTGCCGGCCGAGGACCGCTCGGTGTTCGAGGAGAAGATCGCCGAGGGCCAGACCGTGGGCAGCATCGACGACCCCGACAGCCCGACTGACATGTCGGCCGTCCTGTTTATCGCCGAGTACATGGGCCGCTACCTGCAGGAGCGCGCGGCCAAACCGGGTGCGGACCTGTTGTCGGAACTGGCCACGGCGTCCTACCCCGACGGCACGAAGCCCGATCTCATCGAGTTGATCAGCCTCGCCACCTTCATGTTCGCCGCGGGCCAGGACACCAGCGCCAAGCTGCTGGCCAACGCCATGCGCTACGTGGTGGACGAGCCCGGCCTGCAGCAACAGCTGCGCGAGGACCGCAAGCTGATCCCCTTCCTGCTGGAGGAGGTGCTGCGCCTGGAGGGCTCCTCGAAGGCGACGCACCGGCTGGCCCGGCGCGACACCACCATCGGCGACACAAAAGTGCCGGCCGGCACGCAGGTCATCGTCGCGCTGGCGGCGGCCAACCGCGACCCGCGCCGCTGGGGCGAGGATGCCAATGAGTTCAAGCTGAAGCGCCCGGGCATCAAGCAGCACATCGGCTTCGGCCGCGGTTCCCACACCTGCGCCGGCGCGCCGCTCGCGCGGGCCGAGGTCGCCACGATGTTCAACACGTTTTTCGACCGGACGGACAACATCGAGATCAGCGCGTCCCACCACGGTGCGAAGGGCGCACGACGCTACGAGTTCGAGCCCTCGTTCATCATCCGCGGTATGGACAACCTGCACCTGGAACTGCAAGCGAAGAACTGAGGGTCACACACATGAGCGGCATCGCTGACGTCTCCGGCCACACCCTCGCACAACTCGTCTCACTCGCCGGGCGCTCCTGCGTGGTCACCGGCGGCGCACGCGGACTGGGCAAGGCCATCGCGCAACGCCTGCTGGAAGCGGGCGCGAATGTACTGATCGCCGACCTGGAGGACGCGGTCGGCGAGGCCGCCGCCGCGGAGCTCAGCGGGCGCTTCGACGGCACGTGCCTGTACAGGCACACCGACGTTACCGACCCGGATGCGGTGACAGCGCTCGGCGATCACGCGGCACAGCAGTTCGGCCGGGTCGACGTCTGGGTGAACAACGCGGGCATCTTCCCGTTCGTGCCGCTCGAGCAGATGGACGCCGACACCTGGGACAGGGTGATGGCGGTGAATACGCGCGGCGTCATGCTCGGCGCGCGCGAGGCGGCGCGCCACATGACGGCGGGCGGCGGCGCGATTATCAATATTGCCTCCACCGCCGGTTTCAGGGGTGTGTCGCCCGGGCTGTCCGCCTACGTCGCTTCCAAGCACGCCGTGCGCGGCCTGACCCGCCAGCTCGCGCTGGAACTCGCGCCGCACGCTATCCGCGTACTCGGCGTGGCGCCGACCTACTGTGTCACCGAGGGCAACCTGCTCGCGGCACAGGAAATGGGCGGCACAAAGGTCACCGGGGCGGATATCGCGGCGATGGTGTCGACCCCGCTCGGGCGCGTGGGCGTGCCGGACGACGTCGCACGCGCCGTGCTGTTCTGCGCCAGCGACATGGCGATGTTCATGACCGGCTCCACCCTGCTGGTCGACGCGGGCGAGACCTGCTGAGGCGCACAGTCCCCGCACAAACCTTCCGCTGCCCGGACGCGCGCCGGGCACAACGTTCAAGACAGGAACACGCACCATGGCAACACCGCAGACAACACCATACAGATCCGCGCGTCCGCGCCGCTGCGCCGCACTCTCCGCCGTGCTGGCAGCGCTCAGCTTCGGCAATGGTACTTACGCCGCAGCCATCGACTGCCCCGAGCGGGACGCACCCTACTCCGTCGACCTGCCGCTCATGGATTTCCTGGCGAAACCCGAGGCAGTCGCCATCGCGGAACGCGAGATGCCTGCGCTGCTGAAGAAAATCCCACCGATGTTCAAGAACACGCAGGCGCCCTCGCTCAGCGCGCTGATGACGCTGCGCGGCGTCACGGACATGCTGCGCATGCCGCTGGACGAGGAGGCCGCCGAGCGCCTCGACGAAGCGCTTGCCACACTGCCGGTCAGCGACGAGGATAAAGCGGCACGCTGCGCGCGCTACGACACCACCGTACCCGCGCTGGAACTGCCGAAGGCGGAACGCCAGATACTGGTCTTCGACAAGATCAACGGTTTTGACCACGGCCCCGCCGTGGACGCCGCCACCGCGGCGATCAAGGCGCTGGGCGCGGACCTCAACTGGGGCGTGACCGTGACCGACAAGGGCGGCGTCTTCAATGCCGACTCACTCGCACACTTCGATCTCGTCGTGTGGAACAACAACAGCGGCGACGTGTTGACGCTGTCGCAGCGCGAGGCGTTCAGGAACTACATGGAACAGGGCGGCGGCTTCATGGGACTGCACGGTGCCGGTGGCGACTTCGTATACTTCTGGGACTGGTATGTGACAGAGCTGATCGGCGCGCAGTTCATCGGCCACACCATGGCGCCGCACTTCCAGGACGCGACACTGGCAACCGAACAGCCCGCCAGCGGCGTCGGCGCGCAACTGCCGGCAACGTGGACACTACACGACGAGTGGTACTCCTTCCGCGAGAGCCCGCGCCAGAGCGGCGCCAGCGTCGTCGCGACGCTGGATGAGACATCCTACAAGCCGGCGATGGGCGGACTGAGCCTGGCGATGGGTGACGATCATCCCATCGCGTGGACGCGCTGCGTTGGCGCGGGCCGCTCGTTCTACTCCGGCATCGGCCATCGCCCCGAGGTGTACGACACGGCCGAGGTCAAGCGCCTGTTGCGGAACGCCATGACCTGGGCCGCGGGAGACCGCGGGACCGGCTGCAAACCTTAGCGCCGCCGCTCACTGCGTGACCCCGGTGACCCGCGGCGCGGCCGCGCTGCTGCGCAACCGGGCGCGCTAGTTGAAACGCCAGCGGAAGCCCAGCTCAAACAGCCGACCGAGGGTACTGCCGTTGATGTAGCCGTTGTTGTTCAGGCTGACCGTGTTGGTATTGCGGTAGCGCGGCGGGTCCTCGTCGAAGACATTGTTCACGTTGAGCACGACTTCCGCGCCCTCCAGCAAGCCCGCGCCACCCAGGTCGTAGCGGAAGAACAGGTTCACCACGTCGAACGAACTCACGTTGCCCTGCGCCGGCACGCCCGTGGGCGCGCCCAGGTCGTAGCCGTGCAGGTGAAACAGTGTCGCCTCAGCCCGCAGATGGTCGACGTTAATGCCGGCCGTGGCACTGGCGCGCAGGCGGCTGTAGTCCGTCTGCAGTACGTTGGTAAAGGGCGCGCCCGACACCGCGTTCTGTTCGCGGTTCAACACATAGCTCGCATTGAAGTTGAAATCGAACGCGCCGAAGCTGGTATCGCGTACATAGTACGTGCCGAGGTCGATCCCGTCCGTGTTGAAGTCGCCGGTGTTGTTCTTGCGGCCGTCGGTGATGATGTACACACAGTCCGGCTGCGGTTCACAGGTAGCGACCACGCTGTCCACGGAGGCCAACGCGGCGTCGATCTGTGCCTGTGTCGGATTGACCGTCTTGAACGAGGCGAACGTCACGAATGACGGGATAGGGGAAAAGAAGCTCGGCAGGCTGATGAGCCCCGAGTACTCGATGTCCCACCAGGTCAGGCTCATGCTCAGGCCAGGTATGGCCGGCGGCTCGATATCGATGCCGTAGCTCCTGGTCTGCGCGGTCTGCGGCTCGATGCCCGGCGACGTGCCCTGCAAAAGGATCGCGAACTGGCCGGCCTCGACCGGCGGATAGGCGCCGCTGTCGACGAGCTCCTGCGGGGGAAAGAGGAACGGGGCGTTGGCGAAGGTGGCGGAATCCACGGTCGTTGCCGAGTCGTCGGCAAGGCTGGGCGCCACAAACGAATCACCCCAGGCTGCGCGCACGGTGACCCAGTCGACAGGACGCCAGGTCAGCCCGTACTTGGGATTCGATACGCTGCCAACATCGCTGTAATCGTCGTAACGCACCGACGCGGACAGCGAGAGTTCCTGCAGCCCGACAACGGCATTGCCGTCACCAAAGACGGGGATCACAATCTCACCAAAGGCAGATTCAACCTCGCGATCAAGGCGCACCGTACGCAGCGGATCCGACGCGGGATACACTGCCACACCGTCGATCATGAGGCCGGGAGAGCCGGTGTCCTGCGTGCCGAAGACCACATCGCCGGCCTGTACGTCGTACTCCTGGTCCTGGTACTGGCCGCCGAGAGCGAGCTTGATTGCGCCGCCGGGCAGTTCGAACAGGTCGCCGTCGACGATGATGCTCGCGTCGAACAGGGCCTGCTCGGTATTACCGTAGGTCCCGTGGTTGGCCAGCGCGGCGATCGCCCGCGGGTCGCTCGCGCCGGCATCGTAGGGATTGACGAGGCCGCCGCTGATGCTGCTGCTGAGCGAATTGGTGCGGATATTGGGGTAGATGTTCTGCGTTTCGCTCTCCCCGTAGCCGAACAGTGCGCGCAGCTGCCAGGTATGCGGCAGGTCGACGGTGAGCGTGGGATACACCCCGTAGGACTCGAGATCGATTTCCTGGTCCAGCCGCGCGGGCAGCAGGAATTCCACGTTCTGGATCTCATTGGGATTGCCGGTCACCAGGTGGTCGTCGCGAAACGGACTGCCGCCGCGTGTGACCGTCACCGTGGCTGGCGCGCCCTTGACCCTGGACGTCGTGGTGCGGTCCATGTAGAAGGCGCGGACATCGAGCTGCGCCCGCTCGCCAAGCTGCTGTGAGATACCGGCCATCAGGGAGTCCCGCTCCTGTTCCGGGTAGAGATCCACCA
>JAUIEP010000063.1 GCA_030428835.1 Gammaproteobacteria bacterium
AGCGAGTTCAGGCCGAAGCCGCCGCCCAAACCGCAGCCGAAGGCGCAGGCCAGGCCACAGCCGCAACCCAGGACTGAAAAGCCGAAGCCGGCGCCCGCTCCCAGGCCGCAGCCGCAGCCGGCGAAACCGAAGGTCGAGGCCAAACCGGAACCGAAACCCGAGCCCAGGGTCACCCCGCAGGAACTGGCCGCCATGGCGCGCTCGGAACTCGCCGACGCCATCGCCCGCGAGGAGGAGGCCCAGGCCACCGCGACGGCGGAGGAAATGGCCGCCAGCTTCGCGGCACTCATCCAGAGTACCGTGGTCAATTACTGGAGCAGGCCGCCCAGCGCGCGCAACGGCATGGAGGCCCTGCTGTCTATCCAGTTGATTCCTACCGGTGAGGTGGTTAGTGTCCAGATCCTGAAATCCAGCGGCAACACCGCCTTCGACAATTCGGCGGTGAACGCGGTGAACAAGGCCGGGGCCTTCCCCGAGTTACAGCAACTTCCCAGCCGGGAGTTCGAGCGAACCTTCAGGCGTTTTCGCCTGTTATTCAGACCAGAGGACCTGCGTTACTGATGAGACGCCTTTGTACCAGCCTGTTGAGCCTCGCGCTCCTGTGCCTGGCCTTGCACGCCCGGGCGGAACTCACCATCGAGATCACCCAGGGCGTGGACAACCCCACGGCCATCGCCGTGGTGCCCTTCGCCTGGAACGGGCCGGGTGTGGCGTCGGACGACGTCTCCCAGGTGATCGACGGCGACCTCGCGCGCAGCGGCCAGTTCGCCCCCGTGGCGCGGACCGACATGCTCAGCTTCCCGAGCACCGAGGGGGAGGTGTTCTACCGCGACTGGCGCGCCATCAATGCCGAGTACCTGCTGGTCGGGCGTGCCGCGCTCAATGCCGGCCAGTTGCGCCTGGACTACGAGTTGTTCGATGTGTTGCGCCAGACCCGGGTTTACAGCGGCATGCAGTCGGGCCCCGCCAGCGAGGCGCGGATGCTGGCGCACCGCGTGTCCGATGCGATCTACGAGAAGCTCACCGGCATCCCCGGTGCGTTCGCCACGCGCCTGCTCTACGTCTCCGTGTCGAAGTTACCCAACGGCAAGGATTACTTCCGCCTCACGGTGGCGGATTCGGACGGCGCCCGGCCCATTGTCCTGCTGGATTCGCCTGAGCCGGTGCTGGGCCCGACCTGGGCACCGGACGGGCGGCACATCGCGTATGTCTCGTTCGAAACGGGGCGCCCCGCGATCTACCGCCAGGAGCTGGCCACGGGGCAGCGCGAGCAGCTCACCAACTTCAAGGGCCTGAACGGCGCGCCGGCCTTTTCGCCGGACGGCAATTCGCTGGCCATGGTGCTGTCGAAGGACGGCAGCCCCGACATCTACGTCATGGATCTCGCGTCCAGGCGCATCCGCCGCCTCACCCGGCACTACGCGATCGATACCGAGCCGGTCTGGATGCCGGACGGCAACTCAATCCTGTTCACCTCGGACAGGGGCGGTCGCCCGCAGATCTACCGCTACGACCTGCGCGCGGGAACGGAGGAGCGGGTGACCTACGACGGCACCTATAATGCGCGGGCGCGTATCGCCCAGGACGGCCGCAACCTGGTGATGGTGCACCAGCGCGAGGGCGATTTTCACATCGCGCTGAAGGACCTGCAGACCGGCCGACTGCAGATACTGACGTCGACGGAGCTCGACGAAAGTCCCAGTATCGCCCCTAATGGTTCCATGGTATTGTACGCAACGAAAGACGCGGGCCGCGGCATCCTGGCTGCGGTTTCCGTGGACGGGGGCGTCAAATTCCGGCTGCCGGCGCGCGAGGGCGAGGTCCGGGAGCCAGCCTGGTCACCATACATGAACCGCTGATTCGGCACTGCCGGGTGGCGGACTAAGCAGAAAATACTCACAAACAGCTATCTGAAGGAAGAACTATGAAACATCTACCTTTTGCCGGCAAAGCCGTTGCACTCCTGTTTTCCGCAGCCCTGCTGGTGGCCTGTTCCGGCAGCGACACCCAGGACGAGGAGGCCGCAGCCCAGGCGGAAGCCGCGGCGGCGGCGCAGCGCGCGGCCGAGCAGGCCGAGGCCGCAGCGGCCGAAGCGCAGCGCCTGCAGCGCGCGGTCGACGCGGTGGGCAATGTGTTCTACTTCGAATTCGACAGCTCCACCCTCACCCCCGACGCACTCGGTGCACTGGACTCGCACATCGCACTCTTGTCGCGCAGCAACAACAACGTGCGTCTCGAGGGCCACGCCGACGAGCGCGGCACCCGCGAGTACAACATGGCGCTGGGTGAGCGGCGCGCCAATTCGGTGCGCGACTACATGGTGGCCAACGGCATCGCCAGCTATCGCATCGAGGTGGTCAGCTACGGCGAGGAGCGCCCCGCCGCCATCGGCACGGGCGAGTCGAGCTGGGCCCAGAACCGCCGGGTTGAACTGAAATAGCGCGGCGTAAATAATCGACGGCTGCATGCGTAGCACTCTCCGCAAAAGGCTTGCGACTGGCGGGCTGGTCCTGGTGACTGGCCCGTTGTCGTTATTGGCCGCGGCACAGGATTACGTCGACCTCGAGGCCGAGCGCGCGGCGCGCGAGGCGTCGGGTCGCCCCGCGGCCCAGGGCGACCCCTACGGCGTGCAACCGGCCCAGTCCTACCCGGCCACCAGCTACGGCCTGGATCGCACCGCGGCCAGCCCGCCGGTGACAACCACAGCCGCTCCCCCCGCGCCCACGGGTGGCGCCGGCACTGCCGGCTCCAACCTCGGTTCGCTGTTCTACCAGCTGCAGCAGCTGCAGCAGGAAGTGATGCGGATGAACGGCAAGATCGAGGAGCAGGCCAACGAAATCCGGGTGCTCAAGGAGCAGAGCCTGGAGCGCTACATGGAGCTCGACCGGCGCCTGGCCGGCGGCGCGGCGCCAGCGACCGGCGGCGAGCCCACGGAGCAGGTCGTCACCGCGCCCGTGGTGACGGCGACCGCCGGCTCCGGCAACAAGGGCGTTGAACAGCCGGGTGAGGCCTCGTCCTATCGCGCGGCTTACGCGCTGGTGCAAGGCCGCGACTTCGAGGGCGCCGTCAAGGCGTTCAAGCAGTTCCTCGGCGAGTACCCCTCCGGCAAGTATGCCGCCAACGCCCACTACTGGCTGGGCGAGCTCTACCTCGTGGTGGAGCCGCGCAACCTGGAGGCGTCGCGCCAGTCCTTCGCCCTGCTGCTGAGTGAATACCCCGACAACCCCAAGGCCCCCGACGCCCTGTACAAGCTGGGCAAGGTGCAGTTCGAGAAGGGTAACCGGGAGAAGGCGCGGGAGTACCTGGACCTCGTGATCAGCCAGTACTCCGGTGCCAATCCCGACGTCGCCCGCCTGGCCAGGGAATTCATCGCCGAGAACTACTGAGGGGGCGCACGTGACACCCCCCGACACAGCGGCCGCCACTCCCGGCGACCTGCGCATCACCGAAATCTTCTACTCCCTGCAGGGCGAGGCCCGCACCGTTGGCCGGCCCACGGTCTTCGTGCGCCTGACCGGCTGCCCGCTGCGCTGCGTGTACTGCGACACCGAGTACGCCTTCAGCGGCGGCGCAATGATGGCGCGCGAGGCCATCGTTGCGCGGGTGGCCAGCTTCGCGCCCGCCTACGTCACCGTCACGGGCGGCGAGCCGCTGGCGCAGCCGGGCTGCCTGCCGCTGCTGGCCGAGTTGTGCGACGCGGGATACGAGGTGTCGCTGGAGACCAGCGGCGCGCTCAGTCTGGCGGGCGTCGATGCACGCGTGGTCAACGTGCTGGACCTCAAGACGCCGGGTTCACAGGAAGCGCACCGCAACGACTACGGCAACATCGCGCTGCTCAAGGCGCACGACCAGGTGAAGTTCGTGATCTGCGATCGTGCCGACTACGAGTGGGCGCGCTTCAAGCTGGACGAGTACCGCCTGGCGGACAGGGTCGACGAGATTCTCTTCTCCCCGTCTTTCGGCCAGGTACAGGGCAGGGAACTGGCCGAGTGGATACTGGCGGACAACCTGCCGGTGCGCATGCAGCTGCAGTTGCACAAGCTGTTGTGGCAAGACGAACCGGGGCACTGAGCGATGACGGCACAGAAGCGCGCGGTAGTGCTCGTCTCCGGCGGACTCGACTCCACCACCGTGCTCGCCATGGCGCGCGAGCAGGGCTTTGCCTGTTACACGCTGAGCTTCGACTACGGCCAGCGCCACCGCGCGGAACTGGCCGCGGCGGAGCGCGTGTCCGCCGCGCTCGGCGACGTGGAACACAAGGTGGTCACCCTCAACCTGGACAGCATCGGCGGCTCCGCGCTGACCGATCTCGACATCGCGGTGCCGGAAGAGGCGACCGAGGGCATACCCGTCACCTACGTGCCCGCGCGCAACACCGTGTTCCTGTCCATCGCCCTGGGCTGGGCGGAGGTGCTGGATGCCTGCGACATCTTCATCGGCGTGAACGCGGTGGACTACTCCGGCTACCCGGACTGCCGCCCCGAGTACATAGCGTCCTTCGAGGCGATGGCCAACCTCGCCACGAAGGCCGGCGTGGAGGGCAGGAAGATCACCATCCACACCCCCCTGATGGACATGGGCAAGGACGCCATCATCCGCGCCGGCCTCGCCCTGGGCGTGGACTACGCCCTCACGGTGTCCTGCTACCAGGCCTCCGCGGCAGGGCTGGCCTGCGGCAGGTGCGACAGCTGCCGCCTGCGCCGGGAGGGTTTCGAGAGCGCGGGGGTGCCCGACCCCACCCGCTACGACTGATTCGGCGCAGGCTACTGATTCGCCAGTGAAAAACTTGAGTTTTGAGGCGAAATCCGTACTATAGCCGCTCCTTTCGGGGCCGTTAGCTCAGTTGGTAGAGCAGTTGGCTTTTAACCAATTGGTCACTGGTTCGAATCCAGTACGGCCCACCATACAAACAAAAAATGCCACCCCTTGGGGTGGCATTTTTTGTTTGTGGGGTTGGTCGCCTGGATCGACCAGACGGTTCGAAAAATTGCGCCAGCAATTTTGACGCCGCAGCGTAGCGAAGGCGCCCCGCAGGGGTGATTGCAGCCCTTAGGCTGCAATCATCAATCCAGTACGGAGCGGGCCGGAGGCCCGCTGAATCCTAGGGCCAGATAGTCTCACTGCGAAGTTCTTACATTGAGCTAGACTACGATGGGGTGTCCGCTTTCGACTGGTTGCATGCGCAACTCAAAGCGGCGGACATGTTCTAGAGGCGGATATTCGGCCCTTCAGAGCCGTTTTGACGATTAAACTTTGGTGTCTGCAAAGCATATGTCAAGGCTGGACGGTATATACCAATCTACTACGAAAATTGATGAGGAAGAAGGCGAAGAGTATTGGGACTACCTGTTGTTTCGCGACAGCGGCGAGGTAGTTTCGGTTCGCACTGTAAGTATCCCCCGATTAGCTCCACGCATTACTAGAGATTTCGGCCTCTTTTTGGGCCACGAGGTACTCCACGGGAGACAGGTCTCCGAGGGCATTATGTGGCCGGTCTTCGTTATATTTTCTAATCCATGAGCTGGTCAGGTTCCGCACCTCAGACAGTGAACTGAACAGGTACAGGTCCAGAATCTCGTCGCGGTAGGTGCGGTTGAATCGCTCTACATATGAGTTCTGGGTCGGCTTGCCCGGCTTGATGAAGTCCAGGTGGACGCCATGGTCCTCCGCCCAGCCTGCTAGGGCGATTGAGATAAACTCGGGTCCATTGTCACAACGCAGTTTTTCTGGATACCCGCGCTGCTCGGCAACCCGGTCCAGCACCCGGATGACGCGGGGTGCGGGCAGGTTCAGATCGACCTCGATCGCCAGTGCCTCTCTATTGAAGTCCTCCAGCACATTGAAGGTCCGGAAGCGGCGACCATCCCGCAAAGTGTCGCTCATGAAGTCGACGGACCAGCACTGGTTCATGCCCATGGGGACCGCCAGAGGTTCAGGGCTGCGCGTGGGCAGCCTGCGCTTGCCCTTACGACGCTTGTTCAGGTTGAGCAGGCAGTACACCCGGTGGATGCGCTTGTGGTTCCAGGGGTAACCACGCCGCCTCAGGGTCTTGAACAGCTTGGGGAAACCCCAGCCGGGGTTGTCTTCGATCACACTCTGGATTGCCTCGATGACGGACAGGTCCTTGGTCGTATCGGGCCGGTAGCGGTACACGGAGCGGCTGAGGTTCAGTATCTCGCAGGCTGATCTCAGGCTCAGACCCTGGTCACGGGCGTAGTCCACGAGGTCGCGCTTCGCCGCCGGCCTTAGAGCTTTTTTTCCACGATGTCCTTGAGGACTTCGTGCTTCAGGCTGAGATCGGCGAACATGCGCTTGAGCTGCTGGTTCTCCTCCTCAAGCTCCTTTAGTCGCTTGATGTCGGAGACCTCCATGCCGCCGTATTTGGCCTTCCAGTTGTAGTACGTCGCGTCTGAGATGCCATGTTCCCGGCAGACCTCGACCACTGTCCTGCCGCCTTCGATCTCCTTCAGTACCCTGACGATCTGGGATTCGGTGAATTTGGATTTGCGCATTGTCGTTCTCCTTGCCTTGTTGAGTATGGCCGAGAACTCCAGAATTGCGCGGGACTATTTCAGGGAGTACTTACACACCTACTACATATTCCTTTTAAACAGATAGGCATACAATGTGATATCAATAAGACTCTATGTAGAGGATATCAATATGAGTGTTGGTGTATCTAAATGATAGCAACCCAGAAGACCCTTGCCGCGCTCTTCGATGTGGCGGTAGACCTGGCCGCCAGCCTGCCCACGGTGGAGCGATTCGAACGACTACTATCGGCCACGTCCCGGGTGATTCCCTGTGGAGCGGCCGCGATATTGAAACTGGAAGACGGCTCGTTGCGCCCACTGGCGGCCAGGGGGTTGAAGCGTGAAGCGATGGGACGCCGGTTCCAGGTGCGAGCCCACCCGCGCTTCGAGCGGATACTCGAGAATGAGTGCATCACGCGTTTCGATGCCGACAGCAAATTGCCCGACCCTTACGACGGTATGCTGGATTCAGTGCAGGGGGATCTCCCTGTACATGCCTGTATGGGTGCGCGACTGGTAGTGCAGGGCAAGGTGTGGGGCGCGATCACCCTGGACGACTTGAGGTCAAATGCCTTTGACGACATTTCGGATGAACTTGTCCAGGCATTTTCCGCCTTTGCCGCCGCCGCCGCCTCATCTGCCGACTATATAGCGGTGCTTGAAAGCAGTGCCCGCAGGGAGCACGAATTGAATCGAAACCTGATTGACCAGGTGCTACGGCATTCTGACCAGGAGATGGTGGGTGAAAGCGGGGCCATATGTGCGGTACGGCAGGAAATTGACCTGGTCGCGGGCTCCGATCTTCCCGTGTTGATCACCGGTGAAACGGGCGTGGGCAAGGAGTTGGTCGCGCGGGCCATTCATGCGAACTCGAAGCGTTCAGGACAATCGATTGTTTATCTGAACTGCGCGACCCTCCCCGACAATCTTGCTGAAAGTGAATTGTTCGGACACCGAAAGGGGTCTTTTACAGGGGCGAATTCGGACTACCGCGGCAAATTTGAACTTGCAGATAAGGGGACGTTATTTCTTGATGAAGTCGGCGAGTTGCCGCTCGGTTTGCAGGCCAAGCTGCTGCGCGTATTGCAAAGCGGCGAAGTCCAGCCGGTCGGTTCGGAGACAACGTTTCATGTGGATGTGCGTGTGGTGGCGGCGACGAACCGCGATTTGAAAACGGAGGTACTGGAAGGGCGGTTCCGTCGGGATCTCTTTCATCGATTGAGCGTTTTTCCGATACCGGTACCACCCCTTCGTGATCGAACCGGTGATATTCCGGTGCTGGCAGGTTACTTCATCGAATCCCTGTCAATGAAGTTCGGACTGCGTGGTGTCACCATTTCCCCTGGCGCCTTGAGGGCACTTGAGAGTCACAACTGGCTGGGGAACGTGCGCGAACTGGAGCACGTGATAAGTAGAGCGCTTTTGCGTGTCAAGGCCCGCAATCAGAAATCGGCTAACAGTATCCGGGCAAACGACCTGGACATACTGGATTTTGCGCAGCCCGACGCCGTACCCGAAGCGGATGATGTACCCCGGGCAACTGGATTGCCCAGCCTTTCCGAAATGGTTCACGCCTACCAGGTTCGGCTGATCAGCGAGCGATTGAGTCTTTACGACAATAACTGGTCCAGGGCAGCCGATAGTCTGGGCGTCAACAGGGGCAACTTGCATCGCCTGGCCAAGCGACTGGGCATGAAGTAACGAGCGTTTTTCGTTGGTTGCTGCAAGGCGCCATGTGGAAGTTGAATCC
This sequence comes from Gammaproteobacteria bacterium, assembly GCA_030428835.1. Classification (GTDB taxonomy): domain Bacteria; phylum Pseudomonadota; class Gammaproteobacteria; order Pseudomonadales; family Halieaceae; genus Marimicrobium. The sequence goes on from JAUIEP010000063.1 coordinate 8,284, forward strand.
GGGTGTCCTCGCGCCAGGCCGTTCGGCCCATCGCTGTGAACGTTCAAAAAAATCGTAGTCAAGATAACGACATGCGTCATTATGATAACGTTTTTCTGTCCTCAATATGACAGCGTAAAGAATAACAATGTTTAATAATCAATGACATAGCTACTTGGCACAGTTCTCGCAACGGCTTTCGCAGTACTGAATCCCGGTTCATTCATTCACCGGCCCGTGCAATTCGAGACAGGGTGGCTATATGCACGCCGACAAGATCGCAACAGCATTTTTCCTGGTGTTACTCGGCGCCCCGCTTGTGCAGGGCGCGGAAGTAGTTGCACAGCGCCCCGATAACCTGAGCGGCCAGATGATCGGTGGTTGGAGCGCGGTACTACTCGGAGGCGTACTTGGGGGGCCGGCAGGGGCGCTTGCCGGTGGAGTTGCGGGTGCATGGCTGGGTGGAGAATTACAGCAAGCGACGGGAAACAGCGGCAACGCCTATCTCATAAAAACGGACGCTGGCGAGATAAAGCGGTATCGCTCGCCGAGACACACATTTGAGATCGGTGACACCGTTGCGATCGAGGGCATTCGTCCGGTGCCGGTGCCGCGATGCCCATCTGTGCTCGAGGAAAAATCAGACTAGCGCGTCACCTATCCAGGGTGGAGTGAGCGCCGCGACTCTTCACGCAGAGGAATCAAACGGTTTTATCGACCAACTGACAACCAGAAAGACAAAGGAAACAATCATGTCCAAGTTTAATCGTGTGGCTTCAGTTTTTTCCATTCCAGCAATGGGAGCGTTCGGCATGCTCTACGCGTCGGCTGTACCGGCGGAGGTAGTGAATGTCGATATGGTCGTAAAAGAAGTGGAGTTGGCTGTCGATAATGCCGGTAATACGCAAAAAATGTGGACCTATGACGGTACCGTGCCGGGTCCCGTTGTACGGGTGAAGCAGGGCGACGTCGTAAACTTTAGATTGAAGAACGATAAAGACAACAAGCAAAGTCACTCCATGGACTTTCATGCCGCTATCGTTGATGTGCTCGATGAATTCTCTGAGATAAAGCCCGGTGACAGCAAAAAGTTTCAATTTGAGGCAAGGTACCCCGGCGCCTTTGTATACCATTGCGGCGCCTCTTCGATGGCCGAGCACATCTCACGCGGTATGTACGGTCTCATCCTGGTGGACCCGAAGGATGGATTTACCGAGGAATTTCCCAGACCTGATCGTGAATACGTGATCGTACAGGGCGACCTCTTCAAAGAGGGAACAAGTGCGGAAGATCGCAAGTGGGGCAAGGATTGGCAGGGCGCGTTGATTAACGGAAAAATGTTCCACTACGATCCAGTACATGATGAGAACGCCACCCTGGCACTGGAATCCAGGCCAGGAGAGCGAGTGAGGTTTCACTACGTCAACGCGCAGATCAATGATCCCGTTGCGCTGCACCCCATCGCGGGTATCTGGGACCGCGTGTACGACAACGGTAACCCGAAAAATATCAGCTACGGCATACAGACTTTCAATATTCCCCCGGCGCACGCGATTACCGTTGACCTGGTGAGCCCGCCAGATCGGCCAACCAATAACGCCATCGTAGATCACGCCATGAAGCGTGCGCTCAACGGTGCCATTACCGTATTGCTCAACAATGAGGACGCGGATCCGAAGAAGGGTCGCGATGGCAACCTGGTCATACGGTAGCGGAGATGGAAATGTTCAAACGCAAGAATCTATTTTCCCTCCTGAGTAAGTGTCTTGGCTTCTGTCTCATTATCGCGGCGCCGGGCGTTGCGGTACGAGCGGGTGACGCAGAGGAATTGGTGACGACCCGGTGCGCTGTCTGCCATACGCTGGAAGCGCCCGACCAGTCGGCTCTCACACTGCAGGAAAAAGTAGGGCGTAAGGGGCCGCCCCTGTTCTACGCAGGGCAAAAATATCAGCAGGAGTGGCTGACCGGTTGGTTGCAGAAGCCCCGTCGAATCACTCCCAGCGGCGGTGATTTCTGGGCCAATTCGGTCATTGTTACCGATGAGGGCGATGAGATCGACGAGTCAAAACTGGTCGAACACATTGCGCTTGAGCAGGGAGAAGCGCAGATAGTCAGTGACTATCTGATGAGCCTTGTCGCATATCCGCAACTCACGCCCGACCTGGACTATACCCCGGCCAAGGTCACCATGATGCTGGCCAGGAAGGATTTCAGAAAGTTCAAGGGATGTTCCGGTTGTCATAGGGATGAGCCCGATTTTGGGGGGGTGACGGGGCCGGAATTGTACACGGCCATGGACAGGCTCCAGCCATCCTATATCGTCTCTTACATCTCGGACCCTATCGCATGGGATCCGCACACACTGATGCCCAGAAAAAATCTCAATGAGGCATCCATTCTCAAGTTGATGAACTACCTCAATGAAATCAAGGAGCCATCACAGTGATTTTGCGATATGTCCCGGTTTACGTCCTGCTCCTGGCTTCAGTCTTTGGTGCGCAAACGGCGCAATCGGCGGGCGAGTCCGACGCCTCAGGCGAAGAGTTGTATCACGCATACTGCTCGGGCTGTCACGGCATTGAAGGCGATGGATTCGGAGTGAATTCCTACGACCTGGACGTGGCGCCCCGGGATCACACCGATACGGACGAGATGTCGGCCCGGACTGACGACGACTTGATCAAGGCGATCACTGAAGGCGGTAAAGCCGTAAACAAGTCGGTGCTGATGCCGGCCTGGGGAGAAAACCTGGATGATGACGAAATACGTCTCCTTGTCGCACACCTCAGGGAACTTTGCTGTACGGAGGCTGAGCAATGAAAGGCGTACTAGCCGTTGTACTGAAAACATGTTGCGTCGCCTTGGTGTTCGCCGCGACGATGGCCCGGGCGGAACTTCGGGAGTTCGAGATGACCATCGAGGAAGTGGACCTGGAGGTGGCGCCTGGACTCGTCACCAAGGTCTGGGCGTACAACGGCCAGGTCCCGGGCCCGTTGATTCATGTTCGGCAGGGGGACGAGGTGAAAGTGACCCTGACCAACAACACCACGCTGTCGCACACCATCCACTGGCATGGGCAGTACATGACCAACAACTGGACCAACGACGGCGTGCCGGACATTACGCAACTGGCGATAGAGCCGGGTGACAGTTATGTTTACCAGTTCGTCGCCGAGAAGCCCGGCAGCCTCTGGTATCACTGTCACGTCAATGTGCCAGAGCACGTGGGTACGCGCGGCATGTGGGGGCCCATCATTATCGACCCCATCGAGCCCGGTCCCGTCGACAAACGCGTCACCAAGGAAGCCATCCTGATGTTTTCGGGGTGGGAGTCTGCGGTTGCCGGCGAATACGGTAAAGGCGGTCATCCCAGCGACCCGGTGGACTACTTCTCGATCAACGGCAAGGCATTCCCAATGACCGAGCCACTACGTGTGAAGGAGGGGGATGTCCTGCGCCTCCGGCTGTTTGCTGTCAGTAGCCATGTCGCATTTCATGCCCATGGGCACGACATGCTGGTCACTCATAAAGACGGCTTGCCGATTCCCGAGCCCTACTATGCGGACGTGGTGCCCTTGCTCCCGGGTGAACGCATCGACGTCATTATCGAGATGAATAATCCCGGACTGTGGATCAACCACGATCACATCGAGCAGCATGTAAGCAATGCGGGAAAGACACCCGGCGGCGCAGTGTTCATTATCGAATATGAGGAAATAGACCAGCCGGATTGGTACGCCTGGAAAAACAAGCCGGGCAACCCCGACTTCTACCTGACTGAATCCATGGCCGCAGGATATGGCATGTTCAATTCAGAGGCTTTCAAGGGGACGGTTCCTGCGCAAGACAACAAAAAGCGCAAGAAAAGAAAAAAGAAGAAGGAAAGCCCCGCTGCTGAATAGGTGCGGCGCCGCGGTAACTGATACTAAGAGCACCGGCATATATCCATAGGTGGGATTCAACAATCTACTAGGGCTAATCCTTCATGCTCAATCATCCTTTCGCAGCAGTTTCTTCAATCCTTGTGCTGGTGGCGGCACCGGCTTTCGGCCATGATTGGCAAAGTTCGCGACCCGATGCGCATGCCCCGATCTCCGTGATGGGTGACCATACTCACGATGCCGGGGAGTTCATGTTGTCATTCCGTCATATGCGTATGGAAATGAATGACTTGTACAAGGCCGACGACAGGCGCTTGCCGCCGAATCTGATGCAGGCATACTCCTATGCAATGATGCCCACCAGTATGACAATGGAAATGGAGATGCTGGGCGGCATGTACGCACCTACCGATAGCACGACATTGATGTTCATGTTGCCCTATATCGAAAACAACATGGATATGCTGATGGCGATGCCTGGTGCAATGTCGGGGGTCACGACCGGGGCGGACATGCCCATGGAAATGGCGGCGAATTCCGTATCAGTGAAATCCTCGATGAAAAGTTCCGGTATCGGGGACCTGAAACTCGGCGTGCTTCACAACCTGTACGACGAGGCCGGCCGGCGTGTTCACCTTAATATGGCGGTGAGTGTGCCAACTGGGTCTATAGATGAAGAGGGCGATAACAATCAGCAATTGCCCTATCGCATGCAGCTCGGTTCAGGCACCTACGACCTGCTGCCCGGTATAACCTATGCGGCGCAATATGAGGGTTTCTCCTGGGGTGCCCAGGCTCAGGCGACCTTTCGGCTGGACAAGAATGACAACGACTATCGTCTCGGCAACCGGTTTCTCGGGCAGGCATGGATCCAGAAGCCGGTTTATCGCTACGTCGCGGTTTCCGCCCGGTTGGCCTGGGAAAAATGGGGAAACATCAACGGTGAGGACGAGCAACTCAATCCCATGATGACGCCGCTGGCTGACCCGGGAATGCAGGGCGGCAGCCGTTCCAGTGCAGGCCTCGGGGCGTCGGCCGTGCTGCCGGCAGGTAACCGGCTGGCCCTTGAGTACAACAAGGTGCTGGAGCAAAACCTGGACGGGCCTCAATTGGGTGTAGATGACTCACTGATGCTGGCCTGGCAGTTCAGCTTCTAGGCTCTGCAAAAGGCCGGAGACAGCCGAAAACAGTATGCCTCTTCACCGGATCACGGCAGATTGATTGCCCTGGGCGCAATTTGATCGCCCGTGGCGGCCTGGCATCGGCCGCCTACTAAGCGCGTTTGTAGGTCCCCACCAGGCGGTTTATGCCGATCATATGGAGCTCAATCTGCGCCAGCAGTTCCCACAAGGTTGATCCGCCTTGTAACTGAAGGTCCTGGCCCAGCGCCAGTATCCAGAAGTAATAGTTGTGTGCACCGTTGGCATCCGGGGGCATCGGACCGCCGTAGCCCAAACTGCCGAAATCGTTTTTACCCGCCGTGTATCCGCTGCAGCCTTCCGGAAGTTCAGCGACTGTCGCGGGAATATTGTACAGGACCCAGTGGACAAAACCGTAGGTGCCGTTGAGGGAAACAAGCGGCGCATCAGGGTTGTGGCAGATAACGGCGAAGGACTAGGTGCTTTACGGTGCGTCGGTCCAGTGCAATGCTGGCGATACATCCTCGTCTTCGCTGGTGAATTGTTTGGGTATGCCTGAGCCATCCGCAAAGCCGGTGCAGGAAAGTTGTATGGTCAAAAGCGCGAATCACATGGCGCAGTTCCTGTGATAGTGCGAGGGTGAGGCCAGCTGGCGCGCGGGCCGATTGTAGCAGGGAGTTTGTCAGGCTTGAAATCAGCCCGGTGTTCCCGCCTTGTGGGAGCGCATCGGGGTTGCCCGGAGCAGGCAGGGCGACCGCAGGGATCACCTCTCGGAGCAAAAAAGCACTCCACGCGATGCCGCCCCCGACGCTGTCCGTGCTATCAGTGTGGTGCGTTTAGCAGGCGCGACCAATGCTGTCGGCAGGCGCTTTCCCGATAGTGTCATGCTGCAGCTGGTCCAGTGCCGAGCGGGCCTGTTCCAGCAGCTGCCGAATACACGCGGCGGCCGGCAATATGGTATCGATCTGGCCACAGGATTGCCCTGCGTAAAGCGCCATGGCGGTGACACCGCCGGTGGCGTCGCGCAGCGGAGAGTCAGTGGAGAACAGGTAGACTGGCTGGCCATCCTGCTCGCCAATGACGGGAGGCTCGCGCAAACCACGCAGGTGGTCGTAGTCACCCCGGGTGATGCCGTTGGGCAGAACGCGTGTGGCCGCCGCCATGGGCCAGTTGCGATAGAAGCGATAGGTGTGCAATGTATCTTCCGCGTGGGCGTCGCAGATGCGCCGCTGGTGCGCCGGGTGTGCGTTCGCCTCGCGGGTTGCCAGAAACAGGGAGCCGCAACTGATACCCTGCGCACCCAGGGCGAGTGCCGCGACCAGCCCGGCGCCGGTGGCGATACCACCGCTGGCCACAACCGGAACCCGTGCCATGGCCGCCAGTTCCGGGACCAGAGCCAGCGTGCTGACATCGCCCCGTACGTGCCCGCCCGCCTCCGCGCCCTGGGCGATCAATACGTCGGCGCCGGCTCGAAGCGCGTGCTGCGCATCGGCGCGCGAGCCCACCTGATGCAGGACCAGTACAGAGCGCTGCTTCAGTTCCTTGACGAGATCACGGTCAACATCCCAGAACAGAGTGATCGCGGGAACGTCAAGTTCAAGGCAGGTCTCCACCTGCTGTTCCAGCAGTGCTGGTGCCGTGGCGGCGGGGATCAGGTTGACAGCGAAGGGGCGGTCCGTGCGGGCGCGGAGCCGTGTCACCTCTTCGGTGATGCGGCTTGCCGATTCGCGCACCATGCCCAGGCAGCCAAAGCCGCCCGCGTTGCAGACCGCCGCGGCCAGTTCGCTGCGCGCCACGCCGCCCATCCCGGCATTCATTATCGGGACTTCGCAGCCCAGCAGCTCGAGCAATGGGGTTTGCAGGGCCCGCGGCAGGGAATCGCCGTCGTGTGTTACCACTGCCATACCTGGTCCACGCTGTTGTAAAGTTCTGCAAGCTCGCCGCGGGCAATCCGTTGTATGCCGTCCCGGCATTGCTTTTTATCCAGGCCGCGCTCGGCCAGGTCCTCTGTCACGACGTCAATCCTCACGCCACTGGCCAGAAGCTCACCTACATCCGCACCGACATTGGCCGGGTGGTCCTGCCGCCAGGCCCCAAACCCCAGCGCCGGGGCCCCCTTCTGTACCAGTGCGTAACTCACGGCATTGCCGGACAGCAGTATGCGGAAATCAGCGCCCGCCGCCTGCATTGACCGGCTCAGCCAGAGGATGGTGTCATCCTGCTCTTCGCCGGTTGCGCGAAAAGCCTGTTCAATTACCTGGAGTACTTTCATATATCCTACCTCGTTCCGATAACCAGGGTGTTGTCGGCAGAAGCGGCAAACTTCCACAAATCAGCGGGAGAGCCGCGACCGCAGCCGTCAATGACCTCGTTGATGCCGCGCTCGTCCGCGCACAGTCCGCAGTTGATCCAGTTAAAGGTTGCGCCAATTTGCGTAGCCTTGTGTTGCAGGGCGGCGATCCACTCGCGGCTCAGGGGGTGCCCCTCCTGCTCCACGTCGCGACCGTGTACCGTGTTGCCATGGGCCTTCTGGTGCACGAAGGACAGTGCGACTGCTCCCTCGTAGGCGAACACATTGATGTTCGCACCCGCATCCAGGGTGGCGTCCAGCAGGCGGAAGAAGGTGGTCGTGCGCGCGCTTTCGAACGGCGGATCCATGAAAGCAAAAGTCAGGGTCTTCGGTTTGCTCATTGTTTTTCTCCCGAGTATCAGTGCCAGATGACTTTGTCGCCAGCCAGTAGCGCCCGGGCTACCAGGTCCATGGCTGCGATGTGAATACCGCTGTGCAAGTCAGTGGAGTCGATGTTTCGCTCCGACAGTGCATAGGCGTCGGCGAATACCTGGACGCCGCCCTTCAGCATTGCCTCGAAAGCAGGATTGACCGCTCCGCGATGAGCCGCGGAGACGCCGTCCTGCACCAGCAGCATACGCACCGTGTTTCCATCCTGGGTCAGGGAAGTGGCCAGGTCGTAATGTTGTAGCGCCCGGACCTGGGTGAAAGGGTCCTGCGATTGAATAATCATGTAGTGTGTCATCAGATTTCCTCTTTTACGGGTATCATGCGGTGCGGGTCGCTGCCGTGATTGATCGCCTTCACGATGTTGGCGCGAATCAGGTAGTCGCCAAAATGTTCATGGTCGTCACGCTCGGCAGCGAATCGCGCAAGCAGGGGTTCAAGTAGCTCCAATGCCTTGTCGATGCTGACATTACTGGCATATAGCTGGTTCAGGCGTTCGCCGTGAAAGCCGCCGCCGAGATAGAGGTTGTACAGCTTGGGTGCTCGCCCCGTAAGACCGATCTCCGCGATATACGGTCGCGCGCATCCGTTGGGACAACCGGTAACCCGCAATGTGATGGGTACGCGGTCGAGGCCAAATCGCGCCTTGCTGGATTCGAAGCGTTGCATCAGGTCGGGCATGATGCGTTCAGACTCGGCCATGGCCAGCCCGCAGGTGGGCAGTGCGACGCAGGACATGCTGTAGGCGGACTGTAACGTGGGCGAAAGCCTTGGCGCCAGGCTCAGGTCGTCCAATCGCCACTCGTACATCTCCAGCAGGTCAGGCTCGATTCCGCTGATTATCAGGTTCTGGTTGGTAGTGAGCCGCAGGTAACCGGCGAACGACTGCACGAAGCCCTGTAGTTGGTCCTGCAATGCGCCATCTATCCTGCCATTGGCGATGTCGAGGGTGGCATGCCACAAGCCCTCGGAATCCTGCTGCCAACCTCGGGGATCACCATTGTGGGTAAATGTATAGGGCTGTGCTGCTTCCAGTGATTGGCCGCGGCGCTGCGCCAGCAAACGGCAGAAGGTGCCCAGTCCCAGCCGGTCCAGCGTGTACTTGAACCGTGCCCGGTGCCGGTCGACTCGGTCACCGTAGTCGCGTTGGATCTCCATGATGGCTAGGGCCAGGGCGGGCGCTTCATCGGCCGCGACAAAGCCAATGACTTCAGCGAGCCGGGGGTAGCTGTCGTCTCGGGTATCGAGCTGCCCCATGCCACCGCCAACGGCGACATTGAAACCCTCCAGCGTGTCTCCCTCGGATATGGCAATAAAGCCGACATCCTGGCCATACACGTCGATATCGTTGACCGGCGGCAGGGCAAAACCGACCTTGAACTTGCGTGGCAGGTAGGTCTCGCCGTAGACGGGATCCTCGGAGTCCCCCTTGTAGGGTACCTCGTCGCCGTACCAGATCTCCCGATACGCCCCGGTTTTGGGAATCAACTGTTGGCTGGTCTGTCGCGCAAGGCTGGCTACCTGTCGCTGTACCGCTGCACTGTTCGTGTTGAACCCGCAGACAACGCCACGCGAATCGTCTCCACAGGCGGCAATGGTATCGAGGCCAATGTCGCGGATGGCCTGCATGCAGGCGCGTAACTGGGGTTTTCGCACGCCGTGTAGTTGAATGGTCTGGCGCGTGGTGATGCGTAACCCGCGTTCGGCGAAACGTCGCGCCAGCGCATCCAGCCCCAGCCACTGGCTGGTACTGAGGATGCCGCCGGGGATGCGCAGGCGCACCATGAACTGGTAGTTGGGCTCCAGCCTGCGCCGCTGGCGCTCTGATCGCTGGTCGCGATCGTCCTGCATGTAGATGCCGTGAAACTTCATCAACAGCGTGTCGTCGCCCGGCACGGCCCGTGTACTGGCTTCGAGCAAGCCCCGGGCTATCGTGCCGCGCAGGTAGCGACTGCGCGCCTTGAGTTGCTCGTTGCTGTTGAGATTGTCCACTGGTTGTGAGCGGTCGCGGCTTCGATCCAGTCTGTTCTCGGCCATCTCGGGAATACCTCAGTACAGGTTACGTCTTACACGACCTTCGTCCGCCAGGGCTTTCCAGAAGGTCGCGTTGTCATCCGGGGTGAGGCCGGCCGCTTCACCATAGGCGTATTGAATTTGCTGCTCGCATTGATCCAGGATCGACTTTTCACCGCAGAGATAGATAACGGCATTGTCAGCGAGCCAGCGATGCAGGCGATCCGCCTGTTCGACAAAGACGCTACCCAACTGTCGCCGCGGCTTGTCGTCAGCAAACACCGGGTCGAGGTGTGTTAACTTGGCCCCGGCCAACCAATCCTGCCACTCCAGCTGGTAGAGAAAATCCTGTTCGTAGACCTGCTCTCCCATAACCAGCCAGCAGGGGTTGTCGTCGCCTCTTGCCGCTCGCGCCTGCAAGTAGGCGCGATAGGGCGCAAGCCCGGTGCCGTATGCCACCAGGATGACAGGCTCCTTCCTTTGAGGCAGGGCGAATCGTGCGTTGCGATGCGGGTAGAGACGGACCGGGTCGCCCGGCGCGAGATCGCACAGGTAGTAGGAGGCGATGCCGGGGTGCTCCTTGTCGCCAACGCGATAGTCGAAGCGTTTGATCAGCAGGTCCAGTTCATCGGTGTCGGCGGTGATGTGGTTGGCCACGTCGTACAGGCGCGGTTGCAGTGGACGAAGCGCATCGACCAGATGCTGCGCCGAGGGCACCTTCGCCGGGAAGCTGCGTAGAATGTCCAGCAGGTGGTGCCGCTTGAGCCACTCACGCGATTCCCGGGCATCATCGGCCAGTTCGCGGAGTACCTCGGCGCCGCTCCACTGCGCCCAGTGTTGCAGGAACTTCCTGGTCGGAATCGCCAGGTCGCGCTCGCCGCGCAGGGCTTCCGCCAGTGTCATTGATCGCCGGTCGGCCTCCACCGGGTCGTCCGCCGACAGTCGGGTATCAGCGAGGACCGCTTCAACCAGCGCGGCTGGATTGTGTGCAAAAACTCCCACCGCATCGCCGGGCTCCAGGGCCAGGCTACCCTCGTCCAGCGCCACCGTCAGGTGATAGTTGCCCCGTCGACGGGCCGGCGCAGACAGGGGCAATCGCTCGAGCACCTCGCTGCACAGCGGCTCCCGCTTACTGTGCAGCGCCGCCGGGGCGCCCGGTATCGTCGCGCTTGCAACGGCCTCCTCTGCGCGATTGCCGGCCACCGGGGGAAGGGCGGCGAGGCGCTCGTCACACCATTGCTGCGCGGCGGCCTCGAAATCCACGTCACAGTCGACTCGTGCGGCGAGGCGTGTTGCGCCCATGGCGGCGAGGCGTTCGTCGAAGTCGATACCGGTCTGGCAAAAGTGATCGTAGCTGCTGTCGCCCAACGCCAGCACGGCGTAGTGCATGGCGTTGAGCTTGATGTTGTCCGCGGCGTGCAGGTCGCGATGAAAGTCCACCGCACCGAGTGGCGGGTCGCCATCGCCGTGGGTGCTGGTGATCAGCCACAGCGTTGATATCTTGCGCAGTTGTCGTACCTTGAGCGTGGCGAGGTCGACCAGTCGCGCAGCGTGTCCTCTCTGGCGGACCGCCTCGAACAGCTTGCGCGCCAGTTGCTCACAGTTTCCGGTTTCGCTGCCGTAGGCGATGGTCAGGTCTGTATTGGCGGTGCCTGGTGCGTTGGCGCCACTCTCGGTCACGCCCGCGCGGGCCGCAAGGTAGCCACTCAACCACAGGGTCTGGGCCGGGTCGAGCTGTTGCACCAGTCCGTCGATCTGTTGCCACTGGTCAGCGGGAAATATCTTCGCCGGGGAGACCGGAGGAGGCCAGGCGGTCACACACACTCCTGTCTGGATTGGGCCGAATGGGTGTGCAGTATGTCGGACTATAACAATTATTTATAATGAAATATAATTGCCTTTAAAATCAAAATAAATGAATCAATAGGATGGATGTCGAACTCGCCAGGACGTTTTTTGAAATTACGCGGACGGGCAGTTTTGCCGGCGCGGCGGAAAACCTGCACCTGACGCAAACCGCTGTCACCGCCCGCATCCAGAAACTGGAAAGCCTGCTCGGTAGCCGCCTGTTTGTGCGCAATCGCGCCGGCGCCCGGCTCACACCCGACGGCGAACGGTTTACGCCGCACGCACTGCAGTTCCTGCAAACCTGGGACAAGGCGCGTGCGGATATGGCGCTGCCCCAGGGGCACCGGGCCCGCATCTCGGCGGGTGCGGAGGGTAGTTTATGGAACCCGCTGCTGTTCAACTGGATCTGCTGGATGCGTGAGCACCAGCCGGAAGTTGCGCTGAATACCGAGGTCGACAACGCCCAGGCGCTGTTCGGACGCCTGGAAAGTCGAATGCTGGATCTGGCGCTGGTCCATCGCCCGGACTATTTTCCCGGCCTGCAGGTGGAGCAGTTGTTGGAAGAGAAACTGATCATGGTGCGCGCTCCGCACAGCGACGAACCGTACCTGTTCGTCAACTGGGGAGAGGAGTTCACGGCGCAGCACGATATCGCGTTGCCCCAGCGGCGCCGCGCCTCGCTGAGTTTCAACCTGGGGCCACTGGCGTTGCAGTACCTGCTAGCGGTCGGGGGTAGCGGCTATTTTCGCTCGCGCGTGGTACAGCGTCACCTGAACCAGAAACGCCTGTTGCCGGTGCCCGATGCGCCTGAATTCAGCTACCCATTGTACGCGGTGTACCCGGCCGGGAATCAATCGACGCCGCTGCAGGCGGCGCTCGAGGCGGCCCGGTCTGTCGCGCGGCTCGACTCCGACCGGGTATGAACGGTAATCCGGGGGACAGCGTCTGGTTTCACTGCCGCGCATTTATCGAAAATCATGGATCACCTATTGATTTCTTTTGATATACAGCCGCAGATGAAAACAGATATTCTCTTTTGCCCTTGAGAGTATAAGGCAAGCCATGACAATCGCATTACCACCACTGCCCTACGCACTGGACGCACTCGAGCCGGTGATTGGCGCACGCACCCTGGAGTTCCACCACGGCAAACACCATGCGGGATACGTCAACAAGGTGCTTGATCAGATTCGTGACACGCCGCTCCGGGACAAGTCCCTCGAGGAGATTGTTCACATTGCCAGTGAGACCGGTGATGCGGCGCTGTTCAACAATGCCGCGCAGGCGTGGAACCACGCCTTCTACTGGCAGTCGCTGAGTCCGCAGGTGCAACAGCCGGGCGAGGTCCTCACGGCCATGCTGGAACGTGATTTCGGTGGCGTCGACGATGCGCTCGGAGCGCTGGTGGAGGCCGCGGCCGGGCACTTCGGTAGCGGCTGGGCATGGCTGGTCCTGGAATCTGGAAAGCTCGAGGTCATCACGACGGCGAACGCGGATACGCCGCTAACAAAGAAAGGTGTGACGCCGCTGCTTACCATCGATGTCTGGGAGCACGCGTACTACCTGGATTACCAGAGTGATCGCCGGAGTCACGTGGCCGCAATCGTGAAAACACGATTGAACTGGCGTGTTGCACAAGAGCGCCTGCAGGCGCCTGCGATGGATCCCTCGGCTATCGAGGGCGATTCGGTCAATCCCCGGCGGCAGCAGCACCGCTGATCCGAGTGCCGCCCTTGCCGGGGTTGTGTTCCCGCACACCGTCACAGGCTCTTGAGATACTGAACTAGGTCTGCCTTTTCAGCCGAGCTGAGCCCTAGTTGTTTCCTGCTATTGTAGATTTCCACCACTGCCGCCAGGGTGGGAGCGCTACCGTTGTGGAAATAGGGCGGGTGCTGCCAGATACCCTCGAGGGGCGCAGTGCGGTAGAGACCGGTGGCACTCCGTGCCGCCCAGCTCGGCGCTCCCTCCGGCTCGGGTTCACTGACCACCTGGTTTGGTTGGTGCAGCCGGTCATTGGCGTCGGTGAACCGGTCCCCGCTGTGACAACTCGCGCATTGGCCTCCACCTTCAAAAACAGCTTTCCCTCGCTCCGCAGCGGCGGGATCAAAGCTGCCGGCAGGCGGTGCCGGAGGTTCGAGGCTTAACTGGTAAGCTTGCAGTGCCGGTAGTTTCGACGACACCAAGTCCTCCGTGCCGTTGGTGATATTGACCCCGGTCCTCTCATCGTAAAAAGAACCCTGCCCTCCCATCTGGGTTACCGCCACGTAACGGTTCCAGTAGGCGATATCGTCCCCGTCTCCCGTTGACGTTATGCTATGAATCCCGCGAAGACCGTAGGCCGGCGGGATTACGTGTGCCCCGTTGAGGCCGTCCAGGTTAAACCGGGCGTCAAACTTGCCCGGTCCCCAGGAGTTGTAGACCGCCCTTGTTTCCTCGGACAGCGCCGGAGACAGGGCGATAATGGCGCCTGGATCGAGGTCGCGATTTGGCCAGCCGTCCAGGCGTCTCCCAATGCCCGGGGCGAATGAGTCGTCCACGGTTGAATGGCACAGGGCGCAGGTTATGCCTACGCGCACCAGCCGGTCGTTGCCGCCTACAGATTCAACCCTGCCCTTGATTCCGACCACGGCGTCGAGTTTGAGCAGGGCGATGGTTGTATCCGGATCCTGCAGGTCGACGCTGCCGCTCTCGATACCTGTGATTATTTCCGGCGGTAGTGCCTCCGCGTCAACTTTCAGGCCCACGGACAACGCCGTGGTGGGATCGACACTGGATGCAATGACATCATGCATGCCCAGCACATCGGTCCAGAAGGCCTCGTCTCCGAATGTGTCGAAGCGGAAGATCTCCATGCCTTGCGCGATCACTTCCGGATCTTCGAGGTCGCCGGCCCGGTTGTCGCTGTTGTCGCTGTTGTTGGAGCAGGCTGTGATCGCTATCAGTAGTGCCAGCGCAAGCGGGAACCTGTAATGCATGTAGAGTGTCATGATCCTCTCCTGGGTGTGCGGCAGGGTTTTTGCCGGTTGCACCGTGTACAACCCGCTGCTGCCTTGAATTGATCGGTTTGATTGCGGCGATCGAACGCCCGTGTACCTCGACCTGTTCAATGCTTGCAGAGCGGGAAAGGTTCCCGGGAAAACCAGCCGGCTGGCGAAGGCGGGTGCTCCCACCGGAGCAGCGCTGTGGTGGATGCTCCGGATGCCGGGTTGGCCTGTTGGGGAGTCAGGTGCGGGGTTGTTTGTCTTCCAACCCGAGGCGTCGCAGGACGTGTGAAACCAGATTGTCGCAGCGCTGTCCGGCAAATTCGTACACGTTCACACCCGCGCCTTCAATATAGGGGGTGAGCGCCTTTTGCAACAGGTTGCGCGCGCGGTGATAGCGGGTCTTTACCGTGGCCGCAGGAATTTGTAACGTATTCGCGGTGTCTTCAATGCTGAGCTGTTGCACGCCGCGCAAGACGAATACAAGGCGGAAGGGCTCCGGTAATTTTGCAATCTGGGCCTCGATCAAGCGGGCCAGGTGTACATTGGCGAGGTCGTTGGCGGGATTTGCCCGCGGTTGCGGATCCACGGCAGAAGGACCGTCGTCGATCCCGGACAGGGAAGATTCCTTCCTCCGCATTCGTTTACGCCTGATCATACGTGCCTCGTTGATGGTTATCTGGCTGAGCCAGGCGGCAAATTTTCCGCGGGGTACATAGCGCTCAAGTGCGTAGAATGCCGCCACGTAGGCTTCCTGTACCGCATCTTCCGCGAGGTTATCATCCGGGAGGATGCTGCGGGCAATACGAAAGAGCCGCTGGTTGTGCCGTCGCATCAGCGTGGCGTAGAGATGGCTGTCGCCAGCCTGGATCCGTCTCACGAGGGCGAGGTCTTCGCAGCCTGCGAGGTTTGCGCCAGGCGTGCCTGTTGTGTTTGAGACATCCGCCGCAGTCATTTATTGTTCCCCCGCGGTAGTCGCCGGGCAGCGTTCAGGATCGCCGGATGCTGCCGCCAGGAAAGCGATGAGGTCGCGGCGATCGCGTGCATCCTCGATCCCGGCGTAGCTCATGGTGGTGCCCTTCACATACACTGTTGGCGCTGCCAGGAATGCGTCGAGGCTCGAGCTTGTCCAGATAATGCTCGACTCTCGCATGGCCTCGGAATAGTCGTACCCGGGAGCGCTGCCGGCGCGACGTCCGATGACGCCGCAATGCAGTGGTCCTACGCGGTGATAGGCAAGGGCATGGCAGGCGAGGCAGCGTTGATAGATGCGTTCTCCGCGAGAGGGGTCTTCAGCCGGCGTGGCCGCGACAGCGCTTGCCCCCACCAGGGAGATAAGCAAACAGGTGATGCCACTGTACAGGCCGGGCGTCACGAAAAGAATGCACCCGGAACGGGATCCAGGCCCAGTGCCTGTCGTAGTACCGCCCAGTGCATCGCCTCGTCAGCCAGGATGCTGGCCGCGGCAGCGGACAGGTCGCGATTTGCGAACAGTGGTACAGCGCCCGCGTAGGCGCTGACCGCGCCGCGCTCGAGCCCCGCCGCGAACGTCAGCACGTCACGCTGGTTGTGCAGCTTTTCAACCGGAAAATTGTACTGCGCCGGGACGGCTGCTACCTCTCCGCCCAGTTTTCGAATCGTGTCCGCCAGCAGGTCCGCGTGCTCCTTGTGGTGCCCCTGGAACTGTACCGCTACTTGCAACACGGGTGGTTCGAGCAAATCACTTTCCGCGCCGAGTTGATAGGCGGCAACTGCCTCGCGCTCTGCAGCCAGCGCGGTACTGAGGATCCGGACATCGTTTGCTGCATCGTCCGCTTTTTCATCGCTGGCCGCCCTGGACAGGCGCGGATGGCCGGCAAGCAGTGCCACCGCTGTTGCTGACAGCGTCATGCCCAGCGAGTTGAAGAGTAATCCACGGCGGGATATCCGGTTTGTTGCAGATTTGGACAGGGTCGTGTGTTCAGTGGTCATTGCTGTAGCCTCCATGTGGTACGACAAGTGTCGGGGTGGATGTCCCCGGTGGGTGTATCGCCCTGTATATGCCGCGAGCGGCGAAAAGGTTCCCGACCTGCCGGAGTGTGTAGGCAACACAGCGCGAATCCCGGTAGCACCGACCATAACCGGATTAATAGTATTTGATAAGCGATAAAAATATGCCTAAAGTATCGATATATTGAATATATAGGTACCGGGCGGGTGTGGAGCCCACCCCGGGAGCAGAAGCGAGATGGATACGGAACTGGCACGCACGTTCCTGACAGTAGTGGCAGCTGGCAATTTCAGCCAGGCATCGGAACGGCTCTTTATTACCCAGTCGACGGTAAGCGCCCGAATCGCCACCCTGGAATCCCAACTGGGGTGCCGCCTGTTCGTACGCAACAAGGCCGGTACCAGCCTGACGCCCGCCGGTCAGCGCTTTCAGAACTACGCGACGACACTGGTGCGTACCGTGGAGCGCGCCCGCCAGGATATCGGGGTAGTCCGCGGCTTCCGGGCTTCGATTACCATCGGGGGGCGGTTCGGCCTGTGGGAACAACTGCTGCTTCCCTGTTTGCCGAAGATTCGCCGCGCGGTGGGCGATGTTGTGGTCCGGGCCGAAATTGGATTTGAAGACGAGTTGATTCAGGGCCTGATTGAGGCCCGCACTGACATCGGAGTAATGTACACGCCGCAACGGAGGCCGGGCCTCGTGGTTGAAGCCCTGTTTGAAGAGCGCCTGGTTTATGTCTCGTCCACGCCGGAAAGTAGCCCGCTGCCGGGCAGCGACTATGTCTACGTCGATTGGGGACCGGAATTTGCCAAGCA
>JAUIEP010000267.1 GCA_030428835.1 Gammaproteobacteria bacterium
ACGTCTCCGCCACCAGGTGCTCCAGGGCGCGCAGCAGTGACGCGGGTATCTCGGTAGCGCTGTGGAAATCCGGCGCCTCCCACTCCGCCCTGTTCAGCGCCAGCATCTGCCGGTTGCAGCGTTCCAGTGCCCGCGCCAGGGCTTGCGGCGCTGCCTTCTTCGCCTGCAGGAGCTGCCGCTTGCCCAGCGTTGCGCCGTACATGCGCCGCGCGCGGCCCGGCAGGTTGTGCGCCTCGTCCACGAGCAGTGACCACCTCTCACCGCCGCCGTCCATCGCGTGGCCCAGCAGCGCCGCCAGGCTGTAGGCGTAGTGCGCATCGGCGATGACCACGTCGACCCAGGGCAGCAGGTCCAGCGCGAGTTCGTAGGGACACACGGTGTGCTCGCGCGCGAGCTCCTCGAGCTCCGCGCGGCGCAGTGTGCGCCGCTCAAGGGCCGCGTGCAGCGCCGCGGGCAGCTTGTCGTAGTAGCCGCGCGCGTAGGGGCAGTCGTCGCCGTGGCACGCGCTGCCCGGGGACAGGCAGATCGTCTCCTTCGCCGTGAGACTCAGGCTGCTGCCGCGATAGCCGGCGCCCGCGCAGGTGGCGAGCGCGTCCTCGGCGGCGCGGCGCCCGACCGTCCTGGCCGTGATGAAAGCGACCTTGTCGTGCTTGCCACGGGCCAGCGCCTTGAGCGCGGGGAACACCACGGCGGCGGTCTTGCCGATGCCCGTGGGTGCTTCCAGCAGCAGTTGCCCGCCCTGGTCGATGCACTTGTAGGTGAGTTCCGCGATGTCGCGCTGGCCGCTGCGGAACGCGCCCCAGGGGAAGTCGAGCGCGCCGAGGCTGGCATCGCGTTCATCGCGCAGCCGCGCGATGCGCCCGAGCCAGTCGCTGAACCGGGCCAGGGTATCCTCGAGAAATGCCGTGAGCGAGTCGCGGTCACACACCTCGTCGTACGCCGCGGACTCCAGCGTGTCGATATTCAGCCAGGTGGTCTGCACCCTCAGCGACTCGCGCTCCTCCTGCAGCGCGATGATCGCCGCGTAGAGCCTGGCCTGGGCGAGGTGCAGCGCGGCGACCGCGGGCGGAATCGCGCCCGGGTCCGTGCGGCAGGTCTTGATCTCCTCCACCAGGCCATGTTCCGGGTCGTAACCGTCGGCGCGCCCGCGCAGGGTCAGCGTGAGCGCCCCCGCCCCGTGTGCGTACTCCACGGCGTACTCACGCCGGTAGGACGCCGGTCGTTGCCGGTACAGGTGCTGGTGCCCGGCGATGCCCTCGGCCCCGGAGGGGGAGGGGGTGAAGCGGTGGTCGATGTCGCCGGAGCGATGGCAGAAACGGACGAGGTCGGTGACCGCCACGCGGATGTCAGTCATCGCGCCATTCTACCCACGCGACGCTGGCCGGGATGCCCTGCTCCGCGAAAAACCTCAACCAGCGCTTCTGGCTGTCCTGCAGCGCGTCGCCGGGCCCCTTGACCTCGATGAGTCGGTACTCGCCGGCCGCGCCGCCGAACGCGACGAGGTCGGGGAAGCCGCGCCGGTTGCCGCCCGGGTCGAAGAGCTGTCGCCGCCAGATCGCTAGCAGGTGCTCCGCGGGGATGCAGCGGCTCGCGCTCGCCACCATGTCGCGCGTGATGTAGCGCCAGTTCACCCAGTGGCACTGGCAGGGATGGTAGGCGTCATAGGCCGCCGGCAGCAGCGTCGCGAGGTCGCCTCGCCCGAGCTCCTCGAGGCGCCGCGCGATACTCTCCCGCCTGCGCGGCAGGAACTCGGCGTCGTACATGTCGGCGGGCGCGCCCTGGTACGCGTGGTGGAAGGCGCCGGGGACGGGCTCGAAGATCTGCTCCCAGAACGCCAGGCCGAACAGCGTGTTCAGCAGCGCGTTTTCCACGTAGTGCACCTCGCGCCAGTCGGGCGCGAGTGCCGCGGCGGCGAGCAGTTCGACGCGCTCCCCTCCCTGCGGGGCGGCGATGTCCAGGCGTCGGAAGTTGTCGCGCGGCCGTGGCTTCGGTTTGTCACCCAGCTTGCGCAGCATGCGCGGCAGGATGCGCGTGGCCGCGTCGCGCTCCTCCTCGCACTGAGGCGCCGCGAGGATCGTTTCGCACACGTCCCGCGCCCCGGCCCAGTCCTGCAACCGTTCCATGATGCGCGCCGTGCGCTCGCGGGCCGGGTGCCGTTCGCCCTTCGCGTACAGCGCCAGGGCGAGGTCGAGTTCGCCCGTGCGCTCCAGCTCGCGGGCGAGGCCGTTGCACAGGCGCGCGCGGCGCGACGCGCTGGAGTCGTGCACGACATCCAGCGCCAGCACCCGCGCGGCGAGCGCAGCAAGCTCGTCGGTTGCGCCCGCCTCCAGGCACTCGTGGTAGTCGTCCGTGAGCACGCAGAGCGCGAGGTACTCGTCGAGTGCATCCCGCCCGGCGAACTTGCGCGCCGAGCGATCCAGCGCGTAGGGGTAATAGGTAACGACGCCGAGGTCCTCGAGCACGAAATCGGTGAGGCTCTGGTGGCGATTGCCGAAGAACAGTATCTGCAGCACGGCGATCACGTCGAGGTGCAGCGGAGTGATCACGCGCCCGTGTTCATAACCTGCCAGCAACGCCATGAGCGCCCGGTCGGTCAGCCCGAGTTCGGCGATGGCCGCCAGCAGCGCCTCCTTGTTCGCCGGCCGCACCGCCAGTCGCGCGGCGAACAGTTCGGTGAGCTCCGCCCGCGTGTACAGGGCACCCAGCTCCGCGATCTCGAGGCCCCCGGCGGTCGCGGCGAGGCCGACGTCCAGCAACTCGTCGAGCGCCGTGTCCAGCGGGCCGAGTTCGGGGTAGTGCAGGCGCGCCTCCCGGAACCAGGGTCCGACGCGCGAGACGAGGCGAATGTAGAGGCACTGGGCGTCGAACGACAGCGCGTCGAAGGTGTCGAGGAAGGCGGTTTCCTCCGCGCTCAGCAGGTCCGCGTAGCGTCGCCGCACGGTGGCGCACAGTTTGCCGAAGTTGTCGCGGTAGTAGTGCGGTGACAGTTCGGGTGTGGGAAGCGGGGCCATAGCGCAACATGCTAGCCCAGCGCCCTTGCCGTGTCAGACGCCGTTGCCGGCACGTGTACCGTTTTCGCGCGGGATCGGCGGTTGTACGGCGCGGCGCTGTGCGGCATGCTGGATGTCCGCATTTTCGGAAGACCCGCCTTGAGCGAACCCGCAGAGCCACATACCGCGCTGACCACACCGCTCGCCCTGGCACCCATTGTCTTCCTGGTCGCGCTGCTGGCCTGTTCCGTCTACCTGTTCGGCGCCGACTCTTCCTACGGCGCCAACCAGATCGCGCTGGTGCTCGCCGCCGGCGTGGCTGCCCTGGTCGGTCGCAGCATCGGCATTCGCTGGCGCGAGGTGCAGGGCGGCATCGTCGCCGGCATCGGCGTCGGCCTGGCGCCGATATTGATCCTGCTGTCTGTCGGCATGCTGATCGGCACCTGGATTCTCGCCGGTACCGTGCCCGCGATGATCTATTACGGCGTACAGGTGCTGAATCCCGCTATCTTCTACGCCGCCAGCGCGCTGATCTGCGCCATCGTCGCCATCAGCATCGGCAGTTCCTGGACGGTGGCGGGCACGCTCGGCATCGGGCTCATGGGCATAGCGGGCAGCTTCGAGTTGTCGCCCGCGATCACCGCGGGCGCGATCGTGTCCGGCGCGTACTTCGGCGACAAGCTGTCGCCGCTGT
Organism: Gammaproteobacteria bacterium; assembly: GCA_030428835.1. Lineage (GTDB taxonomy): Bacteria > Pseudomonadota > Gammaproteobacteria > Pseudomonadales > Halieaceae > Marimicrobium. The sequence goes on from JAUIEP010000267.1 coordinate 3,685, forward strand.
CCGACACCACCAACCTCGCCTCGGCGGCGACCGGGGTGGACCTGTTCGATCACATCAGGCACATGTTGTGGACGACGGTGCCGAGCTTCGCCATCGCCCTGCTGCTGTTCAGCCTGATCGGCAGTTCGGACGCCGCCACGCCTGATGAGATCGCACAGCTGCAGGCGGCCATCGCCGCCGAGTTTGTGATCGGGCCGCACCTGCTGCTGCCGCTGCTCATCATGCTGGGCCTCGTGTACAAGCGCACGCCGGCGTATCCGGCGATCATCG
>JAUIEP010000064.1 GCA_030428835.1 Gammaproteobacteria bacterium
CGATACTGTAGGTGCCCGCCGGTTTGCCGTTCTCATCGAGGGGCCAGAAGGGGATCGCCTCGCCCCGGGCATAGTTGTTGGCATCGACCGGCGTGAGGCCGATCGTGTTCGCCGCGGCGTCGAAGGAAAAGGTGGTGTGCACGTGCGTGTCACCGAACAACGGCAGGCGCTCCGGCGTGTAGTGGTCGCAGGGTTCACGCTCCTGGGTGTAGTACACCATGCGCGGCGGCGCGGGCGCGGCGGCGACTGCGGCCGCCGGTGCTGCCGCAGGGGTGACGGCTTCCGCGGCGGGTTTATCATCGCCGCAGGCGACGAGCAGGGATGCGCCGGCGAGCAGCGCTGCGAGGGATCGGTTCATGCGGGCCTCCTGTTATTGTTGTCCTAGTCTAGTCCAATGGCGCTGCGCGCGGGAGCCCTCTTTAACTCCCGGCGCGACACATCCGGGAAGCGCGTGTTTGCAGGCGCCCCACAAAGCGCCTAGGCTGATAACGTTGTACGCTCGCGGCAAACGCGGGGCGGGCGGCCCCAGGGTACCGGCTAGTCGCAGAGTCACGCCACCCGCGCAGGACAGGATCGATCCCATGCTTGCAGAAAAAGAAGATGAGGCCCTGGCGGCGGAGCGCCGCAAACGCCAGACACACGTCGCACTGGGCTACCGCATTCTCGCGGCGCAGCGCTGGGGCGACATGGGTGACGGGCACATCAGTGCCCGCGACCCCGAGCGCACGGACTGCTTCTGGTTCCTGCGCTTCGGCGTCTCCTACCACAACGCCACCGTGGACGACCTCGTGCTGATCAACCCCGAGGGGGAACTCGTTGCGGGAGAGGGCCCGATCAACCCGGCCGCCTACTACATACATACACCGCTGCTGGCCGCGCGCCCGGAGGTGGTCAGCGCATGCCACGTGCACACCGGTTGGGGCACGCCGTTCTCCGCCGAGGTGCGGCCGATCGAGCCCATCACGCAGGAGTCCTGCATCTTCTTCGAGGATCACGCGATCTTCGACGACGAAGAGGTGCAGATCCAGAGCGTGGAGGCCGGCGCGCGCATCGCCGCGGCGCTGGGCGGCAACATGGCCGTCATCCTGCGCAACCACGGCATCATGACCGTGGGCGAACAGGTCGCGGACGCCGTGGGCCTGTTCGTCACGCTGGAGCGCGTCTGTGAGGCGCACATGAAGGTGCGCGACCCGAAGCCGATCTCAGCGGAGGCCGCGCGCTTCGCCAAGCAGGACCTGATCAAGTACGGGCCGGGCCGCTCCACGTTCTACTCGCTGGTCAAGCGACACATCCCCGACAAGACCGTGGTCGACTCGAAGAGCGCGTAGTCGTCTCCCTACCTGAGCGACTGCGCCAGGTCCTGCAGGTAATCGATGTAGGCCAGCTTGTAGTCCTGCTGGAAGTTCTTCGCGTCGGCGGCCAGCTTCACAATCACCACCTCGTTGGCCGGGTGCACGTAGATGTTCTGGCCCCAGATGCCGCGCGCGAGGAAGTCGCCGTCCGGGTCACGCGGCGTCCACCACTGGAAGCCGTAGCCTGACGGATTGCTCGATGCCGGGTTGTCGCCCGGCATGAGGTGCGGCGCGTCGGGCGTGACCGCCGCTTTTACCCAACCCGCCGGCACGATCTGCGCGTCGCCGCGCCTGCCGCCGTGCAGGTACAGCAGGCCGAGCCTGGCGTAGTCGCGCGCGCTGGCCGCCATGCCGCCCATGGCGAGTTCATAACCCTGCCCGTCCAGGGTCCAGTAGCCCTCGTGCTCCATGCCGACGGGCTGCCACAGTTTCTCCTGCATGTACTCGGTCAGCGTCTTGCCGGTGACCTCCACGAGCAGGATGCCGAGCAACTGGGTGTTGATACTCGCGTAGTGATTGAACGTGCCGGGCGCATGCTCGCGTTCGAGCGTGTTGATGTAATCGAGGTAGGACATCGTCTGCATCAACACGCCCATCTTGTTGATGTCGGATTTCGGGTCCGTGTAATTCTCGTCAAAGCGCACGCCCGATGACATCTGCAACACGTGGCGTATGGTCACGCCGTCCCAGGTCTTGCTGGTCAACTGCGGCAGGTACGTGCGGATGGGCTCGTCGATACTCTTGATCAAGCCCTCCTCCACGGCGATGCCCACCAGCGTGGCGACGAACGACTTCGCGACGGAGAACGACATGTGCAGGCTGTCAACGCTGTCGCCGTGGGCGTAATGCTCGTAGATGACCTTATCGCCCTTGATCACCAGCAGTGCCGAGGTATTCGACAGGGCGAGGAAATCCTCGAGCGACGTCTCTTCACCCAGGAACTCACCGCTAAATTCCAGCGTGTCGCTGTTGTCGCCCAGCTCCCAGGTATCCGCGCCCGGCTGCATCACCGACGTGGGCGTGAAGCGCTGCATGTTGCGGAAGTTGTCGTACAGGTCGCCCGCGAACATGCCCATAAAACCGGGAGACGCCTCCCCCTCCATGGCGGTGCCGCCGATGGTGGTGCCCTGGGCAAGGGTGAGGGAAGTGCCCAGGGCGAACAGTACGGGCAGGAACAGGCGGGTGAAAGATTTCATCGAGGACTCCGGAAGCGTTGAACAGACAGGGGACTATAAGCGAATCACGCGCCCGCGTTAAAGCCGAGGCGCCGCCGATAAGCCGGAACCGAAAAATGAAGAAGGGGCCGCAGGCCCCCTTCCTTCACAAGAATCGGCCCACGCCCCTAAGCATTGAGGTATTTGTCGAGCGTCTGGTGGAAATGGCGAATCCGCACTTCCTGGTAGTTCCCCAGCGTGATCGTACCCTTCTTCGAGGCGCGCAGGCCTTTCTGCACCTGCGGCAGGTTCGCGCCGTCCTGTTCGAACACGTTGGCGAGACCCGCGCCCAGCACGTCGGCCGCCTTCGCGAAGGGCTCGTCGGCGCCAAGGCGCGTGGTCGGGGCGTCCTCGGGCGGTTCGGTTCCCTCGGGGTAACGATCGAGCAGGTAGATGTCCATGATGCAGCTGTTCACGTCGTCGCCGTTCGGGCGGTGCCTGTAGGTGATGACCGTGCCGTAACCCGCCCAGGGTGCGAAGTTGGGGAACAGCAGGTACAGGGTGGAGTCCATCAGTTCGGACATGGTGGTCTTGCCCGCCAGGTCCTCCCCCGTTGCCTCGCTGGCGCCCGGCAGGGCCATGTCGGCCAGTACCTCGCGCGCGGTGGAACCCGCGGGCACCGTCGGGCTCTCCTCCTGGCCCGCCAGCTTCATCATCGCGTCCATGGAGTCCTGTTCGGAGAACTGGTGCGCGTGGCTCGGGTTGGGTACCCCGTAGGAGGTAATCGTGCGACTCACGTTGTCGCCCCACACATCGTACTGGGAATTGTCGATACCCTGGAACGGCATGAGCTGCGGGTGCGTGGCGATCGCGTGGTAGGACTCGATAAACGCTTCGAGCACCGCCTTCCAGTTGGCGTTGATCACCTTCTCCACGTGCGCGACCACGTAACGCTGCTCGTGCTTCCACTCCCTGAAGTGCTCGGGAATGATACCCATGTACTCGTGCAGCGGCTGCGGCTGGTCGTCGTCCATGTTGATGAATACCCAGCCGCCCCAGGTGGCCACGTGCACCTCCGGCAGTTTGAAGTCCTCTTCCTTCACATGGGGGAAGTCCCAACGGCACGGCGCCTCCTTGAACTCGCCCGCCAGGTTCCACGTCCAGCCGTGGTAGGGGCAGCGCAGCTGCTCGGCGTTGCCGGCGCCGCGCTTCAGCGCACGCGCGCGGTGCAGGCAGGAGTTGTAGTAGCCCTTCAGTTCTCCCGTCTCGGTGCGGGTGAGCAGGATGGAGTCGTCGACGATGTCATAGACGAAGTAGTCACCGGGCTTGCTCACGCGGCTCTCGCGGCAGGCCATCTGCCAGGTCTTGCGCCACATCTTCTGTACTTCGAGATCGAAGAACTCCCGGCTGGTCCAGCGCGCGATGTCGAGGTCCTCCGAGCCCAGGTAGGTCTCGGTGCTCTCGCGCAGCGCCGCCGGGACCGCCACCTGCTCGCGGTCGAGGAGGTCCTGGAAGCTGTAGGACGGGTCCCGGGCCGCGATTTCCTCGGGGGTGAGGTTCACTTTCTTGTTCATGCTGTGGTCTCCGTGGCGCCAGGTTACGCGCCGGACGCGATGCGCGGGAGCCGGTCACCGGGCCCCGTATCAGGGTGCACGATAGCCCTCCGGATAAAAACAGTCAACCTTGTTTGTTTTGGGCGGCAAGCGCGGTGCCGCTGTCCTGCGCCGCCCCACGAAAAAGGGCCCCGCAGGGCCCTTTTCCTGCGGCCGCGGCCGGGTGCTAGAACTCGTAGTTCACCCGGATGCCGTACTGCTCGCCGCCCGCGACGCCGCCGAAGGCGAGCGTGCCCGGGATGACGACCGCAGAGTTGTAGTCCACCTCGTCGGTCATGTCGCGGCCGAACAGCGCGACGCGCATGGTGGAGTCGTCGCCGCAGCGCCAGTCGTAGGCCAGCGTGGCGTCGACCACACCGCGCTCATCGACCAGCCCGCGCGGATCATTGCTCACCTCCACGTAGTACTCGTCGGTGTAGCGGTAGCTCGCGTACAGGCTGAGTTCGCCGGGGCCGACGGGCAGGGTGAACGTGGTGTTGAGGCCGGCGGTCCACTCCGGCACGCGGCGCAGTTCGAGGTCGGTGTTGTCGGTGACGATGCCGTCGCCGGACAGGTCGGCGTCGTACTCGTCGTACTCGGCGTCGAGATAACCGACGTTGGCATTCACGAGAATGTAATCGTTGGCCACCCAGGTCAGCTCGGTTTCCAGGCCCCATATCTCAACCGTGGCCGCGTTGCGGACCACGGTGTTGGAGCCGCCGAAGCCGTCCGACTCGATCACCTCTTCCTGCTTGTCATCGTATTCGTTGATAAAGAAGGCCGTGTTCAGGCGCAGCGTCTGGTCGAGCAGGTCGCTCTTGAAACCGATCTCCAGGTTGTTGACGTACTCCGGGTCGAACGGCCCGATATTGGCCGGATCCTGGTTGCGGCCGTTGAAGCCACCCGAGCGGAAACCCTCGGAGTAAACGGTGTAAAGAAGCATGTCGTCGTTGATGCGCCAGTCGACACCCACCTTCGGCGAGAACTCGTCCCAGCTCTCGTCGCCCTGGGCCGCGCCGAAGGGCAGCCACACGGGCTGGCCGTACAGGAAGAAGTCGTCGGTCGGCGTGCCGGGCACGAAGCCTTCCAGCAGGCCCTCGAGGCCGGGCGCGAGCGCGCCGCCGCCAAAGAAGATCTCACCGGAGTACTCCTTCTCCTCCTCGGTGTAGCGACCGCCCAGCGTCACCGTAACGGGGCCGAAATGCATATGGAACTCGCCGAACACCGCCCAGGCGTCGCGCTCGTGGTCCGCGTACGGGTCCTGGTACAGCGCGAAAGCGGGTCCGCCGAACGCGCCGATGGACGTTTTCTGGTCCAGCGAGTACTCATCCGTCACCCAGAACAGGCCGGTGACAAAGTCGAAGTTTTCGCTCAACTCGTCGGACGAGGCGAACCGGATCTCCGCGGTGGTCTGCTCGGAATCCTGGTAACGCAGCGTGTGGAAGAAATTCACCGAGGTGGCGTCGAAGTCGGTCGGCACGCTCTCGTCCGTGTCCTGGTAACCCAGGATCGTCGTGATCGCGCCAATACCGAGGTCGTATTGCATGTTCAGTGTGTAGGTGTTGGCCTCGAAGTTGAGGTTGCGGCTGTAGAAGTCCTGCGTCAGGTCCTCGATATCGCTGACGTTGCCGTCCGAGCACGCCGTGGGGAAGAACCCGCTCAGCGGCGGCGCGCACAGGGCTTCCGGGACCGGGTTTACCGGGTTGTTCACATTGGCGGAGTTCAGGTTCTGCAGCGGCACGCCGTCGTTCTTGTCCTCGTAGTTCACGTAGGTGAACAGGGCCTCGAACCTGTCGCTCGGGGTGAACAGCAGCGTCAGGTTCATTTCGCGATTGTCCGCGTCACCCACCTCCTCGCCGATCGTGATGTTCTTGCGCTGGCCACCACCGGTCTGGCGCGCGTACGCGACCTTGGCGGCCAGGGTGTCCTTGACGACCGGGAAATTGACGACGGCCTTGACGTCCGCCAGTTCGTCCGTGCCGTAGGTACCCTCGACTCGCGCGCCGAACTCACCCGTGGGACGGGTGCGCGTGATGTTGATGACACCGCCGGTCGTGTTGCGGCCGAACAGCGTGCCCTGCGGCCCGCGCAGGACTTCCAGCGACGCGAAGTCGAACGTGTTGGCCATGGAGCCGTTGACGAAGGACAGGGGAATCCCGTCGATCACCACACCCACCGCCGGGTCGAACGAGCGCTCGACCTCCTGCGTTCCCACGCCCCGAATGTAGAGGGAGGCACCGGCGGGCGCGACGGACACCGCGTCGATCACCAGGTTGGGGACAAGGCCCTCGATCTCGCGCACGTCGCGTATATTCAACTGGTCGATGGCGGTGCCGGAGAAAGCGGTCACGGCCACCGACACGTCCTGCATGTCCTCCACTGTCTTGCGGGCGCTGACGTAGACCTCTTCCAGCCGCTTCTTGCCGCCGGTGGCCGGCGGGTCATCCTGGGCGACGGCGGACAGAGATCCGGCGGCGATACATGCCGCGACGAGGTGAGAAAGGGGATTGCGGGCGCTTATTTGGGTCATTACGTACTCCTGCCTGCCGTCGTGCGGCATTTTTTCTAATAATTGGCGGCACGGCCTGTACGCTGCGGACGACGAATCCGCGCCACCGGCGAAATACAAACAGTCATGACTGACTGTGAAAAGTATTGATCGGCGCGAAGACCCGTTGCAACCGGTGCCGGTGGTAATTTTGCCGTGGATAACCGGGCGCTATGTTGGCCGCCGCCAACAGCGCCCGTTTGCTTATAGCTGGGCGGCGCCCGCGGCCGGGGCCAGCCGCGCCAGGAGGTCCTCGTCCGGCCCCATCTCGCCGTCCGGCCTGAACGCCTGGATGGTCACGTGGTCGGCGCCCGCGTCCCAGTGCGCCTGGATGCGGGCGCGTATGGCGGCCTCGTCGCCCCAGGCGACGATGGCGTCCACCAGTTTGTCGGAGCCGCCGTTCTCGAAATCCTGCGTGGAAAAACCCAGTTCCAGCAGGTTGTTGCGGTAGTTCGGCAGTTCAATGTACGTGGCCATGTGCTGGCGGGCGACGGCGCGCGCCTTGTCCGCGTCCGTCTCCAGCAACACCATCTGTTCCGGGCACAGCCAGGCGTCGGCGCCCATGGTCTCCCGCGCCTTCGCGGTGTGTTCCGGCGGCACGAAATAGGGGTGCGCACCCGCCGCCTTCCCGGCCGCCAGTTTCAGCATGTTGGTGCGCAGCGCGGCGAGCACGATCGGCGCCTCCTGCTCCGCCTGCACCGACATGAACAGGGCCTGCTCCATCTTCTCCAGGTAATTGCGCATGGTGGTCACCGGCTTGCCGTAGTCGTGGCCGCGGATGTCCGCGACGAGGGGTGCGTGCGACACGCCGAGGCCCAGCACGAAGCGGCCCGGCGCCAACTCGCCCACCGTGCGGCGGATGGCGTTCATCGACATGGGGTCGCGGGCGTAAATATTGGCGATGCCGGTGGCGAACACGAGTTTTTCGGTCTTCGCCGCCATGTAACTGATGATGGTGAACGGGTCACGGCCCACCGCCTCGGGCAGCCACAGCGCGCCGTAGCCCCAGTCCTCCAGCCGCCGCGCGAATGCGGCGGCCTCGGGTGCGCTCATGCCGTCGATAAACGCCCATACGCCGAGTGTGCCAAGTGGTGTCGCCATGCCCTGCCCTCCGTGAAGTGAACGGCCAATTGAACATATTGCGGCGGGGCGGACAAGTTCTACCCGGCGGCTGAACCGGGGTACACTGCTCGCCGCCATGCGAGCCCTCGATGATTTCCGCTACAGCCGACAGACACTCGGACACGTCCGCGACAACCTCGCGAAGTTCAATGCCCGGCGCCAGCCCCTGGGCGACCTGCGCGCCGCGGCCGTCGCCCTCGTGGTCGTCGAGCGCAAGGGCGAACCCTCGCTGTTGCTGACGCGCCGCGCGGGCTCCCTGCGCGCGCACAGCGGCCAGTGGGCGCTGCCGGGCGGACGCGTGGATGCGGGCGAGACTGCAACGGCCGGCGCACTGCGCGAGTTGCGCGAGGAAGTGAACCTGGACCTGCCCGGGCACGCCGTGGTCGGGCTGCTGGACGACTACGTGACCCGCTCCGGCTACCGCATGACGCCCGTCGTGGTGTGGGCGGGCCGCGACACCAGCGAACTGCGCCCCAATCCCGACGAGGTCGCCTCCATTCACACGGCGAGCTTCACGGACCTCGCCCGGCCCGAGGCGCCCCACTTCGAGCGCATCCCCGAGAGCGACCGCGAGGTGCTGTCTATGAAACTGCAGGCGGACCAGATCTACGCACCCACCGCCGCCCTGCTCTACCAGTTTCGCGAGGTGGCGATACTCGGCCGCCCGACCCGCGTACTGGAGTACGACCAGCCGCTGTTTGCCTGGCGCTGAGCCGGCGCCTAGCAGGCAGCGTCCAGTGGGCACGGGTCGCAGCGATCGCCGCGGCCGTCCCCGTCGGCGTCCGCCTGCAGGCCCTCGTCCATGACCCGGGGCGGGTTGAATACGCGGCGGCAGTTATCGTCCGCATCGCGCACCCCGTCACCGTCCGAGTCGCGCACGCCGCCGGTCTCGCCGATGGAACCGTCGTACTCGCCGGGGCGCATGGGTGTGCAGGTGGGTTCAACCGCCGGCGCGCCGCAGCTGAACAGCGCGGTGGAGTCGCTGTTGGCCTGGCGCAGTTCGTCGAGGCTGACAGGCCGCCGCGGCCCGGCGAGGGAAGCCGGGAAGAGTACGCCAACCAGTTCCTGCCAGTACGTTTCGGCGCCCAAGCAGACGCGCTTCGCGACACCGCAAACGGTGAGCGATTCGCAGAGAGTGCCCGTGAATCCCACGGTGGCGGCCACGGAACTGTGCAGGCCCACCCCGAGCCCGTCGACGAGGGCGGCATCCCCGAACAGCGGCGGGCTGCCGAAGTAGGTACCCGGAGAGAATGTGCGGCCGGCCGGGTCGAAGGCCCTGCGCAGTACAAGCGCGACGCGGCTGGCATCGGCCTCGAAAATCGCACGGTACGGGTTCGTGTAGCCGCGGCCGTCAAAGACCGCGATGTCGCCGAAGAAGCCGGCGGCTAGCGCGCCGATGCGGTCGTCGACCCGCAGCGTGCGCGCCGCGTCCACGGTGACCATGCGCCACAGTGCGTAATCGCTGAAATGCCCGTCGAGGTAACGGTCGTTGAACTGTGCGGCACAGGTAAGCTCGCGCGGCATGGTCGAGGACCCCGTGGGCGCCCAGTCAGTACCCAGCGCGAGCAGCACACCCTGGCGGTCGAGCATGGTTACCGGCGCCGTATCGCCGTACAACGCGATGTTGGAGCGCGGCGTCCAGATAAGGGCCGCGTCCGCCGCGGCCAGGCGTGCGCCGTCCTGTGCATTGAGGGCGATGCCGTTGATGATGCCCGTGGGCCCAACCAACGCGTCATCGCCGTTGCGCTCGCCGGAGGTGAGGCAGCGGAACTCGTTCCTCGCGGCCGCGTTCGTGCCCTCCGCCGCGTGGGGCAGGTAGACGTCCACCGCGCCGAAGGCGGCGCGCCCCAGGTTGGGAAACTGCGGAAACTCCGAGCAATCACCCGTCACCTGTACATAATCGCCGGGCGACTCGAGGGGAAACGTGTCGCCGACGATGACAACCGGCTCCTCGGTGTCGAGATCCCACAGGTGGTCATCGGCCAGGGGCAGGTTGGCCACATCGAGATTGCGCAGGAAGCCGAGCGAGGCGCCCACACCCGGCGGGCCCGTACTGCCGCCCCCGGCGGTGGAGGTAACGCCCGTCATCACGTGGCGCAGTTCCGACCACAGCACCTGCAGGGAGTCGGTGCGCTGCGGCGCGTCGATAAACGGGCGCCACTCGTTGCGGTGCGAGTAGCGCTCACCCGTGTCCGGCACGGGTGGGTTGTGGCTGAAAAACAGGTGTTCGTGGGTATTGACCAGCCCCGGGGACACAATGCCCTCCGGGCAGCGCACCTCCGAGGCCGAAGGGACGTCCAGCGCGAGGTCGCCCGGACGCCTCTCCGGACAACCCGCAAAGCGAATGAGCCCGGTGTCGTCCAGCAGCACCTCGCCGTCGCGGTAGATGGCGTCGGGCGTCAGGATAGTGCCCGCGATCCGCAGATCCGCACTGCCCTCGATCACTTCACATACCGCGCCGGCGACCGCCGGCAACGGCTCAGCGCAGTACACCACCGGTGCGCCGCCTGCCGACGCGGGACGCAGCACGGACAGGTCGTCGCGATCATCTGTGCAGCCGGATAACAACACCAGCAGGGCCGCCAGCGTGAAGCCAACCGGGAAACCGCATTTCTCAGCCTGGGTCATCGTCGTCCTGCCCCGCAGCCAATGCCAAATTATGCCAGCCAAAATTGCCAATCTGCGCGCTACCGGCAGCGCCGGGTCCCCACTAGCATAGCCGACAACTTAACGAGCCGGTTATTCGAGGTGCCGGGCCATGACGACGCCAGTGAACGTAGACTATCAACCGCTGCGGATTTACCCCGCCGGTTCGGGTATTGCCGCGGGAGAGAACCGGCCGAACATTGCGCACTGGCCGGTGGCGGAGTCCGGGCCGGGCGACCTCCTCATACCACTGTGGACCAATCCGTCGGCCGTTCGCTGGCTGCCGCACCGTACCGAACTGGCGGCCTAGCCGCCGGCCGCATCGCCGCCCGGTTCGCCGGGTAGCTGCACCGGGCGACACCAGTTCGCGCACCAACGGGCCAGCTTCTCAGCCGCATCCTGGCCGCTGTAGTCGACCGCGACCGGGTGCGCGAAGCCCCGCGGATTGCGCAGGTGCCGGGCGTTCAGCGCGGCATAGGCGTCGCCGCCGGCCACGACCGTGACGGCCAGTACCGCGCCACAGCGGGCGCACTCGTGAAAACTCGCCGTACCGCTCCCCTGGTGCACGACACGGTACTCATTCCCATCGCGGGCACGCAATCGCACCCGTGTGCCGGGTTTGGACACCCAGGCGGCGTCGTGCGCCCGGCAGTAACCGCACTGGCAGGCGCGCGGCACAACGCTGTAGTCCACCGTCTGCCAGTGGACACTGAGATTGCCGCACGGGCAGCGGCCTTCCATGGGCAAGGGCAGGTCTCCGGAGCACAGTCGGCCCTATCTTGCCGCTTGCACGGGCAACGCGCCACTCGCATCGGGCTGGTCTATACTTGCCCGCAGAGACTGCTATCCAGCGGTGGCACGCCATGCTCACCCAAGCGCAAACGACCCGCCCAGGCACCAGGCTCCGGCACGTGTTGCTGGTTGCCCTGGTCGCTGCATCCACCGCGATACCCGGCGCCCGGGCCTGCACGGTCTACGGCAAGGGCTGGGGCAGCAAGTGGGACAACCCGGTCTGGCCCAACAATGCCGTCATCACGTGGAGCTTCATGACCCCGGGCGTCGGCCTCGGCCCCTCCGCACCGCCGGCCTGGAGCGGCACCAACACGCTGGGTACGGGCGCGGGCAACGACATCCGCGTGCTGATCGACAACGTCCACGGCGCCGGCGCGTTCGACGCGGCCGTGCTGCGCGCGTTCGCGACCTGGGCCGCCGCGGCCAACCTGCAGTTCACCCAGGTGGCGGACCAGGGCGGTGACTTCGGCACGGTGACCGCACCCGACATCCGCATCGGCGCATTCAGTTTCGGCGCCGGTGACCCTGCCGGCGGCGCCGGTTTCGGTCCCCCCGGCGACGACATCAATTTCCCCGACCCCCTGGCCGGCGACCTCGCGCTCAACGACCTCAACAACTTCAACATCGACCCCGGAAACGAGGGTGACCCGCTGCAGACCGGTCCGGGAGGCATTTACCTCAACGATATCGAAGGGTTGTTGCTGCATGAGATAGGCCACACGCTGGGCGTGGGCCACACCCGGGTGACGGATGCCGTGCTCTGCGGCTACCTCGCACCGTCCTTCAATGGCCAGCTCTGCGACTACACCCACGTGAATCGCGTGCTGGAAGCGGACGACCTCAACGCCGTGCGCAACATCTACGGCCCTGCGCCGCCGCCGGACGGCGACATCTCCTTCGACTGCACCGTGGACGCGGCCGACGCACTGCTGGCGAACCGGATACTGCTGGGACTGCTCGCGCCCAACGGCGCGCAGTTCACGCGGGCCGACGTCGCGTCGCCCCTCGGGGGCGCACTGCCCGCACCCGACGGTCAGATCACCATGAGCGACCTCATCGCGATCATGCGCAAGGGCCTGAGAGACATTACCTTCTGAGGGCTAGGGGGTCTGCGGCGCGTGGCCAGCGCGAGATTCCGGCGCGTTCCGCGCCGTCCCGGGTCAACCGGCTGCAACGACCGCCCGGACAAAAGCCGACAAAATCATGACGGGCGGGCATTTCACTCATCTTCGATGCCAGGCAACGCGTACCTATCGACGGCATGACTATCGGGAGAGTGCAATGAAGACCTTCATCGTCGACAGCTGGAGCGCGGTAATGGATAACCGGCGCAATCCGCTGCGCCACCTGGACCTCGCCTCACAACACTATTTCATGCAGGTGCTCGGATGGATGTGGAGTATGGTATTCAGCCTCGCCTTCCTGTCCATCTACCAGTTCGGCTACGTGTGGATGGCACACCTGCTGGTGTTTGGCGGCTGCTGTTTCACCGTCTCCGTATTCCGTGAGGCGCAGAAGCAACAGATGGAGGCCGCGCGCGCGATACAGGAGCTGAGCCGATCCTCGCACTGCGTGTGGAAAATGGACAGCGAGGCCTGACGCCGCGCGGCCTGCACAGCCCGCCCCTGCATCGCGGTGGGAACCTAATCGCAGACGCTGTCTGCCCAACCCAGGATGGCCGCCTGCTCGTCGTGCGACTTGCGCCGCCAGTTGCGCAACGCCAGCGCCATGCGCGGGTTCTTCTCCCAGCGCTGCGCGTGCCGGTGAATGAAGCGCCAGTACAGGCTGTTAAACGGGCACGCTTTCTCCCCTGTGGTCTTTGAGGGCGTATATCGACAATCTTTGCAGTGGTTACCCTGGCGCTGGATGTACTTGCCGCTTGCCGCATACGGCTTGCTGGCCATCACGCCGTTGTCGGCATGCAGCGCCATACCCAGCGTATTGGGCAACTCCACCCACTCGAAGGCGTCGACGTAGACCGCCAGGTACCAGTCGCACACTTCCTGCACGTCCAGGCCCGCGAGCAGGCAGAAATTCCCGATTACCATCAGTCGCTGGATGTGATGCGCGTAGCCCAATTCCAGCGTCTGTTGCAGTGCCCGCGACAGGCAGCGCATGTCCGTATCGCCGGTCCAGAACCAGTCCGGCAACGGGCGCTGCGCGGCCAGCGCATTCAATTGCTCGTAGCCGGGCATGTGCAGCCAGTAGATGCCGCGCACATACTCGCGCCATCCCGCAACCTGGCGGATAAACCCCTCCGCCGCCGCGATGTCGCAATGCCCCGCGCGATAGCGTTCCTCGACGCTGTTGCATACCGCCAACGGATCGAGCAGGCCGACGTTGATGTACATGGAAATGACGCTGTGGAAGAGCCAGGGTGACTCCTCGGCCAGCGCGTCCTGGTAGCGTCCGAAGTCCTGCAGGCAATGATCCAGGAAGAACTGCAGTTCCTCGCGCGCCGCCGCGCGTGTGGTGGCGTAGCTGAACCGGGCGAGGTCGCCGGGATGATCGGGGAACGCGTCCTCGACAAGTTGCAGCACCTCGCGCGTGATCGCGCTGCGGGTGGGCGTCACGCGCTCCGGAAGCGTTGCCTTGCCACGCCAGCCAGAGCGATTTTCCGCGTCGAAGTTCCAGCGCCCGCCCGCGGGTTCACCCCCGCTAGCCAACAGTAAGGCATAGTCACGGCGGACCTCGCGATAGAAATACTCCATGCGCAGGCTTTTGCGCCCATCGGCCCATGCTGCGAACGCGTCGTGCCCTACAAGGAAACGATCGTCCTCGATGATCTCGCAAGCCACTGGCAGTTCCCACCCGCGTATGGCGTCAAGCAGGCGGTATTCACCGGGCTCGCAGCAGCGCACCTCCTGCGCGCCGCATTGCCCGAGGGCGCGACGCACCGCCTCCTCGATACTCTCGAGGCCGGCGCCCAAGTCGAAGTAGATGACCTCGTAACCCAGCTCGCGCAGTTCATCTCGAAAGTGGCGCATCGCCGCGAACAGGAAGGCGATCTTGTGCCGGTTGTGGCGGACATACGTCGCCTCTTCCCGCACCTCCGCCATCACGATCACGTCACGCTCGGGGTCAGCACCGGCAAGCGCTCCCTTGTCAACGCTAAGCTGGTCGCCCAGGACCAGCAACAGTCTGCGCGGCATCCCCGACTCCGCGCGCTACAGCGTGGCGATGAAGGCCGCCAGGTTGGCGATATCGTCGTCGCTCAACTCCCTGGCCTGGCCCCACATGAGACTGCTCTGCGCCCCGCGGGTCTCCCCCGCGCGATACTGCAACAGTGCCCCCGAGATGGCGTCGATCGACTGTCCTGCCAGGCGGGGACCCACCCCGCCACTGCCGTCGGCGCCGTGGCATGCCACGCAGGACGCGTAAACGGCGGCGCCCCGTTCCCCGGGACCGGCCTCGGCGAGCGCTGCGGCCTGCGCCGCGGCCATCTGCACCACACCGCCCGTCCGCTCACGCCAGGCGGCGTAGCATTCGCCGGTGCAACCGTGCTGGCTCGTGACGTCGTATTCGTTGGTGATCATGGCCCACGCGGTCAACACCGCGACAAACACGCTGAAACATACTGCAATGATACCGTCGGAGGACATTTGCCCGGCTCCCGAGTTGTTGGTTACGCCTCTGGTACGCACGCTGCCCGGGCCCGGTTGTCCGGGGACTGCCATTGTCCGAGAGCAATGAGACAAAACCTGGACCTGCCCGAGCGGGCGCTACCACGGAACAGGGTCCCCGCGGTAGTCGACAAACGCGAGTTTGCCGTCCGGCTCCATGGTATCCATCACGGACAACAGGGAGCGGGCGACAAACGCCGGGGAAAACAGCTTCCCCTGTGCAACATTGCGTTGAAAAGGCCGCGACAAATCGCTGTCGGTCGTGCCCGGGTGAAAGGCCAGGAGCTTTGCCCTGGGTGCTCGTCGGCGGTATTCGATAGCGGCCGATTGCAGCACCATGTTGAGCGCCGCTTTTGAGCCCCGGTAGCTGTACCACCCCCCGAGGCGATTGTCACCGATGCTGCCGACCCGCGCACTGGTAACCGCGAGCACACACTGGCTGGCGCGCTTGAGCAGAGGGGTCAGCGCCTTCAGCCACAGGGCCGGCACGACAGCGTTCACGTGGAACACGTGATGCATGGCGTCCGCGTCCAGCTGCTCAAGCGTCTTCTCGGGCTTGAACGTCGCGCCGTGCAATACACCGGTAGTGATCACGACACGCTGCAAATCGATATCGAGCGTCCCGAGTTCCCCGGCCAGGCGCGCCAGTGACTCTTCGCGGTGATCGGTCCGCAGCCAGGTTACGTTATGCCGCGGCAGGACCGGCTCCGATCGACTGACCGCGATGACCTTGCTGTAACGCTCATCGCTCGCCAACGCGTCTGTCACCGCACCGCCGATGGCGCCGGAGGCGCCGACAACCAGCGCCGCCGGGTGTGTTGCAGTATCCATGCGGAAGGACCACCACCAGAATGTATGCATGCCTGTATACGTACAGGTGCAGGAGCCGGATGCCCGCGGCGGATTGCAGCCGCAATGCCGATCAATCCAGGGCCAACTGGCCGGCGAGGTGGGGTTTGACGCCCGCCGCGTCGCGCAATTCGAAGCGGCTGCCCGCGGCATCCGAATTGTGCAGCAACGTCACCGTCGCCGGCAGGAAAATCGGCAGCTTGAACGCGACGTCCACGGCCGCCGCGCCGGAGTGGTCGGCCGGCAGCAGTTCGGCCACGCAGCGACTCTTGCTCCACATGCCGTGCATGATCTGGCGTTTGAAACCCATCAGCTTCGCGGTCAACGGGTACAGGTGGATGGGGTTGTAGTCGCCGGAGGCCGCGGCGTAGCGCCGGCCCATGTTCGCGGGCAGCCGCCACTGGACCGACTGCCCGTAGTCCGGCGCTTCCTGCGGCGGCTCCTTCGCCTTCGGCGCACCGCTGCCGCCCTTGCGGATGAGCATGACGCTCAGGTCGTCCCAGACGGTTGCGCCGCCCGCCGCGACCTCCGTGACGATACTCACCTCGTAACCCTTCGCCACCTGTTCCGCGCCGCCGAGGCGTACGCTGAAGTCCAGTGTCTCCCCCACGCCCAGCGGGCGTCGCTGGGTGATGCGGTTGCGTACATGTACCGCGCCCATCGGCGCGAAGGGAAACTCGGGCTCCAGCATCAACTGCATGTGCAGCGCGAAGGCCATGATGTGCGGGTAGGTCAGCGGCAGGTGCGGACCATCGGCGAATCCGCACACCGCATTGAACTTCGCCAGCTTCGACGCATCCGCGCCGATGCCGCGGGCCGTGATCGCGAGCGGCGGGAACTGCGGCTCGCGCTGCGCGCTCTTGCGCGACGTGGCGGCCTTGACCAGCATGCCGGGCAGGCCGGGAATAGTGTCGAGTTCGATTGTGCGTGCCGGTGTATTCATGCTGCCTCCCCGCCGTCAGGCGCCGATCCAGTTCTGTCCGCACACCCTCAGCGTCACGCCGTTGATCGCCTGGGAACCGGGATTGGCGAACCACGCGATCGCCTCCGCCACGTCCTCCGGCTGGCCACCCTGGGACAGCGAGTTGAGGCGCCTGGCGATTTCTCGCGTGACCACGGGAATCGCCGCCGTCATCTGTGTCTCGATGAAACCGGGCGCCACGGCGTTGACCGTGATGCCGCGAGCAAGCAGCGCCGGGTCCCTCGACATATAGTCGACGTAACCGATCACGCCGGCCTTCGACGCCGCGTAGTTGGTCTGCCCGCGCTGCCCGGATATACCGACCATCGAGGCGACGCCGACGATGCGGCCGCCGTCGTTCAGCGCGCCTGCCTGCAACAGCCGGTCGGTAATGCGCTGCGCCGCGGCGAGGTTGATCTCGAGTGTCATGTCCCACCACTGTTCCTTCATGTTCACCAGCAACTTGTCGCGGGTCACGCCGGCGTTGTGCACGATGGCGTGGGCGCCGCCCACTTCCAGCGCCTTGTCCGCGATCCTGCCGGGCGCATCCTCCGCCGTGATATCCGCATCGAGCGCCTCGCCGCCGATCTCGCCCATGACGTCACGCAATTCCTGCGCGCTCGGCGGAATGTCCACGCCGACGATGCGTGCGCCGCGCCGGGCGAGCGCGCGGGCGATGGCGGCACCGATACCGCGGGCGGCGCCCGTCACGATCACGACGCGCCCCGTCAACGGGTTCTCGAGGTCAAACTCCGGGGCCGTGACGCCCGAGCGCACCCGCACCGCCTGGCCGTCGATGTAGGCGGAGCGCGTCGAGAGGAAGTAGGCGAGCGTACTGCGCGCCGCGGCCTCGGCGCCTGGCTCCAGGATCAGCAACTGCGCCGTGCTGCCGCGATTGCCGATTTCCTTGGCCACCGAGCGGGTGAAACCCTCCAGCGCGCGCTGGGCGGCGGCGCGCTCGGGGCTGCCCGCGTCCTCGTGCGGTTCCGCGATGACGAGGATGCGGCCATTGTTGTGCAGGCGGCGCACCATGGGACTGAAGAAGCGGTGCAGGTCGGCGAGATCGGCGGCCGTGTTGAGGCCGCGGCCATCGAACACCAGCGCGGCGCACTTGTCCTCGCTGCCCTCGGGGAACTGTGCGCCGCAATCCGCGCCCGCAACCTGCACGCAGGTCAGGCCCAGGGCGTCCAACTGCGCGCGCAGCGCCGCCGTGGCGGCCGGGGTCGCCGCGCCCCCCGCCAGCACAACAGTGCCCGAAGGCAGCCCCGTGCCGCTTTCGCAGCGCACCAGGTCCGGTACCACGAGGCCGAGCTGGCCGGCAATTGCACCCCCCACGCCGGAGCGCAGGAACTGTTCGATCTTGTCCGCCATGGTCGGACGCCCTCCACAGGTAAAACACCACCTGTAAGCATAGATGGGAATCGCGCCCCGTGCGCTGCCCGCCATGGGGTAGCCCGGCGCGCAGGCCTTGCTACACTTCCTGTAGAACCCTTGCCAGTGGAACTGCCGTCATGTCCGCAATCCCCCGCCGCGTCGCCGTCCTGGGCGGCAACCGTATCCCCTTCGTGCGCTCCAACACCGCCTACACCGCGGTTAGCAACCAGGACATGCTCACCGCCACCCTGGACGGGCTGGAGCGGCGCTACGACCTGGCCGCGAAGGGCGTGGGCGAGGTGACAGGCGGCGCCGTCATGAAGCACAGCCGCGACTTCAACCTCGTGCGCGAGTCCGTGCTCGGCACGCGCCTTGCGCCGACCACCCCCTGCATCGACATCCAGCAGGCCTGCGGCACGGGGCTGCAGGCGGTGAACATCGTGGCCAACAAGATCGCGCTCGGACAGATCGACTCCGGCATCGCCTGCGGCTCGGATACCACCTCGGACGCGCCCATCGGCGTGTCGGAGGGGCTGCGCCAGGTGCTGCTGCGGGTGAATGCCGCGCGCACTGGCGGCGCACGCCTGAAGGCGCTGGCAGGGCTGCGCCCCTGGCACCTGGGCATCAACATACCGCGCAACGAGGAGCCGCGGACGGGACTGAGCATGGGGGGGCACACGGAGATCACGGCAAAGGCCTGGCAAATCGCCCGGGAAGACCAGGACGCCCTCGCCCTCGCCAGCCACCGCAATCTCGCCGCGGCCTACGAGCGCGGCTTTTTCGACGACCTGGTGACGCCGTTCAGGGGCGTCGATCGCGACAACAACCTGCGGCCCGACTCGACACGCGAACAACTCGCCAGGCTCGGACCCGCGTTCGACCGTGAAAGCGGCAGCGGTACGCTGACCGCGGGCAATTCCTCCACGCTCACCGACGGCGCCTCGGCGGTGTTGCTGGGCACCGACGACTGGGCCAACGAACACGGCCTCGCCGTGCAGGCGTACGTCACCCACGTGGAGACCGCCGCCGTGGACTTCGCGGGGCTGAGCGGCGCGCCGGAGGGCCTGCTGCTCGCACCCGCCTACGCGGTGCCACGCATGCTCGCGAAGGCCGGCCTTGCGCTGCAGGACTTCGACTTCTACGAGATCCACGAGGCCTTCGCCGCGCAGGTGCTGGCGACACTCAAGGCCTGGGAGGACCCGGCGTTCTGCAGCGAGCGGCTCGGCCTGGCGGCGCCGCTGGGTGCCATCGACCGCGACAAGTTGAACGTGAACGGCAGCTCGATCGCCGCGGGTCACCCCTTCGCGGCGACGGGAGGGCGCATCGTCGCAACGCTGGCGAAGTTGCTCGCGCAGCGCGGTTCCGGGCGTGGCCTGATCTCCATCTGCGCCGCCGGCGGACAGGGTGTGACCGCGATCCTCGAGCGCCCCGCGGCGGCCTGAGCCAGTGCGCTAGGACGCGTCGAGTTCGGGTTCTTCGTAGACTTCGGGTACGTTCGGCACGCCGTCCTGCGCATCCGTATCCGCTGCGGGATCGGGTTCATCGCCGGACATGTCGGGCGCCGCGCCGTCCGGCACCGCGGCGGCTTCCTCCACGGATGAGCGAATACCGATGCGGTAGGCGGCGAAGCCGGGCAGGACCACCTGGTTCAATGCCATGCCGAGCACGCGTCCGTCGTAGGGCGCCTTGATCTTGCTGCGCACGTTGGTGATCGGGTCAGTCACGCTGCCCAGCGTATCGCCCTTGTCCACCACGTCGCCGAGGCTGACCTTGCTCAGCAGGATGCCGCCTACATCGGCGCGCACCCAGGTGGACTTGTAGTAGGCCGTCTCGGTGTTCTTCCAGAACGCGCCGCTCTTGTACATGTGCAGGTTGTCTAGCAGCGAACGGATGGCGCCGACGCCCTGCTCCACCGCCTCCTCCTGCAGCGTCATCGGCTCCCCGGCCTCCAGCGTCACCGCCGGAATGCCGGACTGCACCGCCGCCTGGCGCAACGTACCGCGCTGGTTCCTGCTGTGCAGCGTCACCATATCGCCGAACTCGCGCGTGAGTTCGAGCACGCTCGGGTTGCTCAGGTCGGCGCGCAGCTGCGGCAGGTTGCTGCGATAGAACGAGCCCGTGTGCAGGTCGACCAGGGCGTCGCAAAATTGAATGACCTCGTGGAAGAAGGAGTAAGCGATGCGCGACGCGGAACTGCCCCGGGGGTTGCCGGGGAAATAACGGTTGAGGTCGCGCCGGTCCGGCAGGTAGCGCGTGCCGCGGCGGAAGCTCTGCAGGTTGACGATCGGCACGCCCACAACCGTGCCGGTAAGCTTGTCCGGCTTGAGGTCGTACATGACACGCCGCACCACCTCCACGCCGTTCAGTTCGTCGCCGTGTACCGCCGCGGTCAGGCACAGGGTGAGACCCGGTCGCGCGCCGTTCACGACCAGCACGGGCGTCGACACCGCGAGGGCGTCGAGCGAATCGGAGGGCGACCAGGCGAGTCGCGTGGCCGTGGCGGGGGGCACCTCGACGTCGAGCAGCACGAAGGTCTCGCCACCGTCGACGATGTCCGGCGAGGCGAGATTCTCGGGGACGGGCTCGCCCGGCTCGACCAGCGCCGGACGCCCGGGCTCGGGCGGCGGCATGACCACGGGTTCGTCCAGCGGAATATTGCGCGCCCTGGGCCGCGCCGTCTTGCCGGAGGGTTCGACCTGCTGCGGCTCTTCGGTTTCTACCGCGTCGTCCGCGCTCGCGACAACGGCGCTCTCGGCCGACCCGGTCGGCCCTGTTGAATCGGGCGGCGCCTCATCGGCGCGTGACAGCGCGACGGTGCCGAGGGCCAACAGCAGGGCCGTTGGCCAGAACCTCGTCACTGTCTTGTTGCGCACCCACTCGCTGTCGCGCCGCATTCACCTCATCCTCGTTGTATGACGTAGTACAGGTAAGCAGCATATGAAAGCACGAAGACCGCGCCCCAGAACCGGCTGATCCGCACCGCTGAGCTGCTCACCACCGCCAACACCAGCAACAGTGTGGCGGCAATAACGGCGACGATATCGATATTGCTGACGACGTTGAAGGGCAATTCGCTGATACTGGCACTTATGCCAAGAATCCACAGCACGTTGAAGATGTTGGACCCCACCACATTGCCGACCGCGATGTCCGACTCCCTGCGGTAAGCAGCCATCGCCGAGGCCGCCAGTTCGGGCAGCGAGGTGCCCATCGCGACAATCGTCAGGCCGATCAGCGCGTCATCGACCCCCCACTGCCGCGCGAGTTCCACGGCGCCGTCCACCGACCAGTTGCCGCCGAGGTAGAGGCCTGTCACGCCCAGGACGATGAACATGAGCGCCCGCGGCACGGGCAAGGCCGGCGCCGGTGCGGCGCCCTCCGGAGACTCGCGGCGCGCGATGGAATAGATATACAGCATGAACAGCAGGAAGAAGCCCAGGAGGATCGCGCCGTCGAGGCGGCTGATCAGTAATTCGTGCTTGGTGCTGAACAACGCGGAGTTGGCGAGGAACCCCAACAGGACGACCGCGGTGAGGGAAAAGGGTATCTCCGACACGACCGTGGAATTGCGCACGCCCAGCGGGTAGATCAGGGCGGCGACACCCAGCACGACCAGTATGTTGAAGATATTGCTGCCGAGCACGTTGGCCACGGCGAGGTCCGCGCTGCCGCGGGCCCCGGCCATCACACTGACGAGCATCTCCGGCATCGAGGTGCCGAAGGACACCACGGTCAGCCCGATCATCAACGGCGACACGCCGTAGCGGCTGGCGATAGAGGACGCGCCCCTGACCAGGAACTGCGCACCCGCCAGCAGGACCGCGAGTCCTGCGAGGATGAGCAAGGCGTTTACCATCGGGCGGAAGCATCCCCGGGCGCGAGCGAAGGTACCAGCCTAACATAGATATGCGCGGGGCCAGGACGCGCGGCCGTGTCCGGCGGCCGGGGAATCGCTCGCGAGCATGTGAAAGGTCGCGTAGCGACCAGTCCCCCTGACCGATTTCAACATTACAGCGCTGCCGCCGCAGAACGTACAATCGGCCGACCAGATAGCCACAACGGAGCACACGCGATGGATATCCGCCTGTCCGGGACACCCGAGGGACCGCTGCAAGGCATCAAGGTCGTCGATCTCACCGCGATGATCACCGGCCCATTGTGCGGCCAGCACCTGGGGGACCTCGGCGCCGACGTGGTCAAGATCGAACCCCTGCACGGCGAGGTTGCGCGCTGGATGGCGCCACCGCAGGAAGCGGGACTCACCGGCTTCTACGCCCAGCAGAACCGCAACAAGCGCAGCATCGCGATCGACCTCAAGCATCCCGAGGGTATCGCGCTGGTGAAGCAGCTCGCCGCGGGGGCCGACGTACTGGTGGAGAACTTCCGCCACGGCGTGGCCGACCGCCTGGGCATCGGGTACGAGGCCCTGCGGGCCGACAACGACCGGCTCGTCTATCTCGCCATCACCGGTTTCGGCCCGACAGGTCCCTACGCTGATCGCCCGGCCTATGATCCCATCGCGCAGGGCCTCGTGGGTGGCTGCTTCATCCAGGGCAAGCCCTTCGGTGGGCGCCCGCAGCTTATCCAGTCCGCCATTGTCGACAAGACGACCGCGCACATCGCCGCCGGCATCGCCGTGTCGGCGCTGTACGCGCGCGACCGCGCCGGCGGCACCGGCAGGGGGCAGCGCGTGGACGTGCCGATGATCGACGCCTGGGCGGCCTGCTCCCTGTCGGACATGATGCCCGTCGACGCTTTCGTGCCCAACGAGATGCCCGACCCGGAACCGCTCGCGGTCCTGCGCACCTTCGCCACCCGGGACGGCTACGTGGTGGGCATGGCCCTGCAGGACAACCACTTCCAGGGCCTGTGCAAGGCGCTGGAATGCGAGGAGTTGCTCGAGCGCGAGGGCATGCGCAACGTGGGTGAGCGCATCGCCGACTTCGGCCCGTGGCTGGACGCGATCGAGGAGGAAATGAAAAAGTTCACCAGCGCGGACCTGCTGGCCCGGCTCGACGAGCACGGCGTACCGTTCGGGCCAGTGAAAACGATGCGCGAATTCGCGCAGGACCCGCAGGCGCAGAACAACCGCACACTGTTCGACGCCGAGCACCCCGATGCGGGCACGATGCGCTACATCCGCTACCCGGGGCACCTGTCGGAGACGCCCGCGTGCCTGCACCGGCACGCACCGCGCCTGGGGGAGCACAGCGAGGAGGTGCTGGAAGAGTTGGGCCACTCCAAGGCGGACATCGCGCGCCTGATCGATGCGGGGATCGTGGGGAAAATGTAAAGCGGCGGCCCGCGTTCGGCGCGGCCCGCTCCGTGCAACCAGGTGAGAATGCAGCGTCGCCAGTCGCTAGCCGATGACGGCGCCGGGCGGGAGATCGCCGTCCGCGACGTTCACACGCACCGTGCGCGTACCTGCACCCACGTCAATATCGAGGCTGATAGTTCCCTCGTCCAGGAGTACCAGGTTACTGATGCGCCGATAGCCCCCGCGAGTAAACGCCGGGGCGGCGATGTTCAGGCGCGCCCTGAAGGTCGTCAGGGTATGACGATCGTGGATGTACAGACCCCAGGCGGAGGGAGTGCCGCCTCGCAGCAGGTTGCTCGCGGCGGATTCGTAGGCTATGTAGCGACCGTCGGCGGAGATGGCAGGCGCCACGCTGACCAGTTCCGTCGCGCCGGCGACGCGGTCGTGGACGAAGACTGCGCTGGGCGGTTCAACATCCTGAGTCCCACGGGGTGTGATAGCGGACCAGAAGGTCATGAACCGCGCGTGGGTCGGCACCGTGTACCCGGTGCTGTCGACGCCCAGTTGCTGGCCCGCCACGAGCGACTGCACCCAGTTGCCCCCGGAGAACAGCATTGCCCCTGCAAGCAGTGTGCCGAGCTTCAATCCCAGGGCAATGGTGCTGAAAATGTAATCCATTGGCATGCTGTTTTCTCCGTGTATCCCGCTGTAGAACCTGGAGAAAATGTACCCGCAAGCCGGGATTACCTCGATTACCGGCGATTACGTTCGCGCGCCGACAGCATGCCTCAGGGCAGCCGGACGCAGGCCCCGGCGCGGTTGTTGACCGCCGCGCAGAAGCGCGCCGAGCGCAGCGGGTTGGCGTCCAGCCCGTTCGTGAGCAGGCAGAAGGACAGCCCCGTCTGTGGGTCGCCCCAGGCCACCTGTCCTCCCGCCCCCTGGTGGCCGAAGGCGCGGAGGGAGACCCTGTCGCCCATACCCCGGTAGGGCTGGTAGCGGCCGCTGCCGGCAAGCACCACCCCGAGTCCCCGGTGGGCGGGGCAGCCGGTGAGCGGGTCCGTGAAATCGGCGTGGACCTTGCCCGTGGCGTCCTCGAGCACCTCCGGTCGCCAGAGCTCCCCCGGATTGGCGATGAGTGCCTGGTAGAACAGCGCCACATCCGCCGCGCTGGCCACGGCGCCACCCCCGGGGATACCCAGGGCGCGCACCGCGGGGTCGTTGAAGATCAGCAGGGAATCATCCTGGGTGGCGGGGAAGTCGATGCGCATGCCCAGCTGCGCCTCGATCTCGTCAGGTTCGGGCGGCTCGCCCACATGCTCCAGCCAGGCGATAGCGCCCTGCTCGCCCGCGGGGACGCCGAGCTGCAGGCCCGCGAGCCCCAGCGGTGCGGTGAGGGTATCGCGGATGTAGTCCCGGTAGTCCCGGCCGGTCACCTCGATGATGAGCTCGGCCAGTACCCAGTGCCCGGACAGGGCGTGGTAGACAAGCTGCGAACCGGGTTCCCACTCGAGGTACCAGTCGGCCATGCGGCGGCGCCGGCCCGCGCTGTCCCACCAGTCGGGCGCAGCCAGGGGCGCATTGGGAAAACCCGCCGTGTGGCACAGCACCTGCCTTACTGTGACCGCCGCTTTGCCGTTGGCGCCGAAACCCTCGAGATATTCCGCGACGGGTCGCTCGATGTCGATGCGCCTCTCTCCCATCAGTCGCCAGATCGCTGCCGCGACCAGCGGCTTGGTGCAGGAGAAAATATTGAAACGGGTGGCGTTGTCCTGCGCACCGAAGGTTTCGAACAGCACCAGCCGTCCGTGTCGCGCCAGCGCGACCTGCACCGTGGCCAGCGGCCCCCGCTCGATCGCATGTGCTACGCGGCCGCGCAGGTCGTCGAGGCGTGCCGGGTCGATACCGGTGTCGGTGGCGCTCGCGAGACTGTAGTCGGCAAAGGACATGGCTACTCCCCCAGGCCCGGCTAATTGATCGGGATATCCACCTCGATCTCCGCGCCCTTGAGCATGTCGGGGTTGATGGGCGCGTTCTCCTCCAACAGCAACTTGCCCTTCAGCGCGCGCCTTTTCGGCGCTTGCTCGACAAACAGATCGGGTAAACGCTCATTGCCGGGTGTGGCCACGCCGTCGGCCGCGCCCATGAGATCGATCGGTATGGT
>JAUIEP010000065.1 GCA_030428835.1 Gammaproteobacteria bacterium
CGTGGGCGCTGGCCAGGGGGCGTTGGTGGTCGCGTTGCCTCCTGCCTGGTGGGTCGCCGGTCATATCTCCTCCAGAACATGACGACTCCCGTGGGCCACCAGGTATGCCGCGCAAGGTGTTTCGCCGGGGACCGCTTTGGTTATAGCAACTATCGGGCCAAGTTTTTTTGGTGCGCCGAATCCGGCATGGCGGCGCGCCAGGCACAGATGCGGGGCGGGAAATACCTCGATGGTGCGCCTTGTGCACTCATACGGTGAGGGGTGTCGGCGTCGTTTCAGTGCGTGCGGCTACTGTTCGGTGCGTGTGGGGATGCCGGTTGGGTGCGCGCGGGGGATCGCTGCTTGGTTGCAGTCATTCACTGGTTGAATGAAGTCGACCCTGCAGGGGCCGGCTTTGGTCGAATGAATTCGACCCCACAAGGGCCGGCTTTGGTCGAATGAATTCGACCCTACAGGGTCCGGTCGGGTCCGGTCGGGGTGTCGTGGAAGGAACCCGGATTCCAATCCGGAGCCGGACCCGGTGTTGCGCAGGCCGCGCTCAGGCGTCGCCCGCCACCGCCTCGAAGGAATCGAACCCGTAGGGGAAGTGGTGACCGAGGCTCATGTTCTCGAACATGCCGTAGGTGACCTCGCCGGTCGACAACTCGAAACGCACGATCGTCTCGTACAGCGGCCCCAGCTTGTTGCGCGCTTCCTCCGTGGAGACATCGAACTCCCGCGACTCCAGCTTGAAGGGACCGTGGTACTGGCCGTGTACCCACTCATCGTTGGGGTAGTAGCCGGTGCCTGCGGCGAGGTAGGCGCAGGTCAGTGCCTCGCACTTGACGGAGAGGGGCTCGCCTGTCTCGTCGGTGAAATGCAGTTCCGCCGTTTCCAGTTCGCGTGTGCCGGCGCGATACGTGATGCAGTGCCGGGGCTTGCCCAGTTGGTGGGTCCTGCCGCCGCGCTCGTGGCTGTCGATCTTGATGCACTCCTGCACGATCAGGCTGCCGTCCGCGTTCTCCTCGATGAAGACCTTGATGACGAAGTCCTCGAACTGCATGGGCGCCCACATGTGGAAGAAGCCGTAGTTCTCGATGTACTCGTTGATGCGAATGCCCAGCGGCTCCGCCTCGCCCACCGGCCGCACGCCCCAGGAGTGATCGCGCACACCGAGGTATTCGTCACTTGTTACCGCGATCTTCTCGCCCATGATTACGATCTCGCCCTGCCAGCGGCCGAGCTGTGTATAGCGCGAGGTGTCCATGGTGATGCGGGCGCCCTTGCGCACGAGTGTGCGCGGCTCCTCCACGGCGGGGCTGGTGCCCGAGAATGTCAGGTCGAAGCTGATGCCGTGGTCGTTCTCCTCGCAGTAGATTCGCACCGTTTGCAACGCCTCGATCACTTCCACGCCAAACGGCCCGATGGTGCTGTCCATGCGGTCGGAGCCGAGTTCGCGGGATGCGCGCACGACATGCTGTTTGCCCTTGTAGACCACGCATACGAAAGCGTCGGTTGTGCCGAGGTTGGGATACTGGCCCATGCCGAACACGACGAACAGCTCACCGGATTTCGGGTGCAGGTTGAAATAGTAGCGGTCGTAGAAGTTGCGGTCGGAGGTGAATACCTGGTCGAAGGTCTCCGGCGTCTGGTGGGTGAGCAGTTCATCCATGGGGCTGATCGGCATCGGGTTCTCCTGGTTGTGACGGCCTGCGGGCGGACGCTGGATGATACCCCATCTTGCGCGCCCCGGAACCGGCCGGAGAGGGCAGAGGTCGCAGCCGTGATTTGACAAACCGTTACCATTTGACAGACTGTCAAAAAGTGCTATAACGGTCGCTTGCAGCAGTGGCCGGGGGCTTCGCAATGGCAGATATCCGCTACGACGACCGGGTGGCCGTGATTACAGGCGCAGGCGGCGGGCTCGGCCGCAGTTATGCGTTGTACCTCGCCGCGCGCGGCGCGAAAGTCGTGGTGAACGACCTCGGGGGCGGCACCGACGGCGCGGGCGGTGACAGTCGCCCGGCGGACGCCGTCGTGCAGGAGATCCGCTCCGCGGGGGGCGAGGCGGTCGCCAACTATGACTCTGTTGCGACCGCGAGCGGCGGCGAGTCGATAATCGCCAGCGCGGTCGAAGCCTTCGGCGGCGTTGATATCGTCATCAACAACGCCGGCATCCTGCGCGACGCCTCGCTCGCCAAGATGACGAGCGACAACTTCGACGTGCTGATCGACGTGCATCTTAAGGGCGCTTTTTACGTCACGCAGCCGGCGTTTCGCCTGATGAAGGAGCGGGGCTACGGCCGCGTCGTCTACACCACGTCCGCCGCCGGTGTGTTCGGCAACTTCGGCCAGGCCAACTACGCCGCCGCCAAGATGGGCCTCGTGGGACTGTCCAGCGTGACGGCCATCGAGGGCGCGAGATACAACATCAAATCGAACGTGATCGCGCCGATCGCCCGCACCCGCCTGACCGAGGACCTGATGGGTTCGCTGGGCGACGCCTTCGCGCCCGAGTACATCGCGCCGCTCGTGGCGTACCTGGTTGCTGAAGAGTGCCCCTACAGTCACGAGATCTTCAACGTGGGCGCCGGTCGCTACGCGCGCATCTTCGTGGCCTCGGCGCCGGGCTGGCACGCGCCCGAGGGCACGGTGCCCGCCGTCGAGGATATTCGCGACAACCTCGACGCGATCTACAGCACGGACGGCTTCACGATCCCCGGCAGCGCGACGGAGGCCTGAGCGTATGCCCGGCAAGCGCAGCGCGGCGATACGGGACAAGTCCGGGCGCAATCTCGGCGCCCGCGCGCAGAAGACGCGGCAGAAGTTCCTCGACGCCACCGCCAAGCTGCTCGCCGAGCGCAGCATCCTCGACATTTCGGTGACGGAGATAGCCCGGGAGGTCGACAGCGTCAGCAGCCTTTTTTACCACTACTTCGAGAGCGTCGAGGATGCCGCGCGGCACCTCGCGCAGGAGGTGTCCAGCGAGATGCCCGCGATGGTGGAGATCATCGACGGCGACTGGTCGGGCGAGGAGGGACTTACGCGCGCCCGCGACCTGGCCGAGGCCTACCTCGAGCACTGGGAGCGCAACCGCGGCGTGCTCCTGTTGCGCAACCAGGCGGCGGACCGGGGCGACCGGCGCTTCCTTGCCATTCGCCGGGACGCGCTGGAACCACTGATCGACAAGCTGACCGAACTGATTACCGACGCGCAGGAGCGCGGCGACGTCGCGGCCGACCTGCATCCCTACCTCGCGGCGTCGGCGCTCGTGTCGGTGCTGGAGAAGCTGTCGGCCTATTCGCGCAGCGTGCGGCACTTCAACGCGAGCCGGGCCGACCTCGTCGATACCTGCGCGCGCATGGTGTATACCACGGTGACAGGCAAGTAGCGGCGCGTCACGACCGGATGACAACGAACTGAGGGAGAGCACGAAACATGGGAGTACTGGACGGTAAGGCGGCGGTCGTCACCGGCGCGGGACGCGGCATCGGCAGGGGCCACGCGCTGCAGCTCGCCAAGGCTGGCGCGGGCGTGGTGGTCAACGATATCGATGCGGACGAGGCGGCCCGGGTGGTCGAGGAGATCGAGGCATTCGGCGGCAGCGCCGTCGCCAACTCCGACAGTGTCGGCGAGAAGGTCGGCGCCGACGCCATTGTCGCCGCCTGTGCACAGGCGTTCGGCAAGATCGACATCATGCTCGCCAACGCGGGTATCGTGCGCGATCGCACCTTCCTCAAGATGACCGAGGAGGAGTTCGACCTCGTCATGAGCGTGCACGTCAAGGGCACGTTCCTGTGCCACCAGGCGGCGGCGCTGGCGATGAAGGAGCAGGGCACCGGCGGCGTGCTGTTGGCCACCGTCTCGGCCGCGCATTTCGGCAACTTCGGCCAGGTCAACTACGCCGGCGCGAAGGGTGCGATCGCCTCCATGACCTACACGCTCGCCATGGAACTGGCGCGCTACGGCATCCGTGTAAACGCCATCTCGCCTACCGGAACCACGCGCATGTCGGACACCTACGTCGGGCCGGACGGCAAGAAGCACCCCATGCCCTACATCGACCCGGAGCTGAACGGCCCGGTGCTCGTGTACCTGTGCAGCGATGAGGGCAACTACGTCTCCGGGCAGGTGTTCGGTACAGGCGGCGAGCGTATTTCGCTGCTCAACCAGCCGAGCTACGGTCACACACTCATCATGCCCGGCGGCTGGACGATCGAGGCGGTGCAGCAACACTTCAAGCAGAATTTCGGCAACCGCCTGCAGCCCATCGGCATCACCAAGCCGCCGTACCCGTTCAGTGACGGCATCCATCCACCGGAGCCGCAGTAGCGGGCGCAGCCATGACAACGACGACGGCGGGCATCATCGCCCACGGTGCTTACATCCCGGCCACCCGGCTGCCCCTGGCGCTGATACACGGCGCTCAGGCGAAGGCGGGTGGCCCCGAGAAAGCGGTCGCCGGCTTCGACGAGGACGCGATCACGATGGCGGTGGCCGCCGGCAGCAATTGCCTCGGCGCGCGCGCACGCGAGGGCGTGGACGCCCTCTACCTCGCCACCACGAGTTCGCCTTTTCGCGAGAAGCAGTCCGCCGCCTTCGTGGCGAAGGCGCTGGACCTCGCACCGGACGCGGCCACCGTGGACTTCACCGGCACGCTGCGCGCCGGCGCGGGCGCGCTGCTGGCGGCGGTCGACGCGGTACAGGCCGGGCGGGCGCGGCAGGTGCTGGTGATCGCCTCCGACGCGCGCCTGCCCGCGCCGCGCTCCGCGCTGGAGATGCACTGCGGCGACGCCGCCGCGGCCTTCCTCATCGGCACCGGGGACCTGCAGGCGCGGGTAACGGCTAGCGCTGCGGTCAACGACGAGATCTATGACGTCTGGCGCACGGAACAGGACGACTACCTGCGCAACTGGGAGGACCGCTTCAACGTCAAGCACGGTTACGGCGCGAGTCTGCCCAACGCGGTACGGCGGCTCTTCGAGCGCACGGGCACCGACGCGGACGACTATGCGCGCGCTGTGTTGTACGGCCCCGACGCGCGCAGCCTGGCGGGCACCGCGCGCGGGCTGGGTTTTGCGCGAGAGGCGGTGCAGGATGCGCTGTTCGGCCGGGTCGGCAGTTGCGGCGCCGCCTTCACGCCGTTGCTGCTGTGCGCCGCGCTGGAGCAGGCCGCGCCGGGGCAGCGCCTGCTCGCGGCATTCTATGGCGATGGGGCCGAGGCCCTGGCCATTGAAGTGCTGGCGAGCGGCGCGCAACCCGCGCTGGGTGTCGAGGCGCTGCTGTCGCGGGGCAGGCGGCTCAAGTCCTACGACAGTTACCTCAAGAGCAGGCACCTGGACCCCTCGGAACACGACCGCCGCGGCGGCGACGGCGTGCCCGCCACGGTGCACTGGCGCGAGCGCGACGACGACATCAGCTTCCACGGCCAGCGCTGCACCGCCTGCGGCACGTTGCATTTCCCCGCCTGCCGGGTCTGCTACACCTGCCACGCGAAGGACAGCTTCGAGCCGGAGCGCCTGTCGGATCGCACCGGCCGCGTGCTGAGCTACAGCTTCGACCATTTCTTCCCGAGCCCCGAGCCGCCGCTGATCGTCGGCATGTGCGAGGTGGACAACGGCGCGCGGGTCTACGTGCAGATGTGCGAGGCTGAGCAGGGCGAACTGCGCTGCGACCTGCCGGTGGAGTTCGTCTTCCGCAAGATCCACGACGCCGGGCGCAGGCCCAACTACTTCTGGAAGAGCCGGCCGTTGCGCGCGCCCGGCACAGGGGAGGGCGCGGCATGAGCGAGTCGATTCGCGACAAGGTCGCCGTGGTCGGCGTCGGCTGCTGCCAGTTCGGCGAGAACTGGCACCAGGGTCCCGAGGACATGATCGTCGAGGCCGCGTATGAGGCCTACGCGGACGCGGGGATCGACGACCCGCAGGCGCGGATCGACGCGGTGGTCTGCGGTGCCGTGTACCCCTCCCGCGGCACGGCGGAGGTCGCCGAGTCGCTCAAACTTTTCGACCGCCCGGTGTCGCTGGTGCAGAACTACTGCGCCACGGGCACCGACGCGTTCCGCTACGGCGTGGCCATGGTGGCCTCGGGCATGCACGACACGGTGCTGGTGGTCGGCTTCGACAAGCCGAAGGACCGCGGCGTGTCGGGCCCGAGCGTGCACATGAACACCGCGCGCGCCCTGCCCATGACGCCGGCGGGCTGGTTCTCGCTGTGCTGCGCGCGTTACTTCGAGACATTCGGCGCCGGCCGCGAGGAACTGGCGAAGATCGCCGTGAAGAACCATCAAAACGGCACGCTGGCGCCGAAGAGCATGTTGAAGAAGCGCATCACGGTGGAGGAGGCGCTCGGCGGTCGCATGATTTCCTGGCCGTTCACGCTGTACGACTGCGCCGCCCAGTCCGACGGCGCCGCCGCGGCGATCATCACGCGCGCGGATCTCGCCCGCGGCTACCGCGACGACCCGGTGCTGGTGAAGGGTGTGAGCATCGCGCTGTCGCCCAACCCGCAGACCGACCCGCACTTCGACTTCCTCGCTTGGAAGCCGACCATCGCGGCGGCCAAAGACGTGTACGCGCAGGCGGGCATCACCGACCCGATGCGCCAGATCGATATCGCGCAGGTGCACGACTGCTTCACCATGACCGAGTTGCTGACCTACGAGGACCTCGGCTTCATCGAGAAGGGCTCCGCGAAGGAGCACATCGACTCGGGCACGTTCGCGCTGGACGGCGAGCTGCCGGTGAATACCGACGGCGGCCTCAAGACCTTCGGCCACCCGACCGGCGCCACCGGCGTGCGCATGATCTACGAGAACGTGCTGCAGTTGCAGGGCCGGGCGGGGGAGCGCCAGGTGAAGAATGCCACCGTGGCGCTGAGCCACAATCTCGGCGGGGCGCCGCAGACCTGCGGGCTTGCCATCCTGGGCATGGAGTAGCGCATGTACGAGACCATAGAAGTTGACGTCAGCGAGAGGGTCGCGACGATCTTCTTCAATCGTCCCGGGAAAAAGAACGCCTACACACCGCTCATGGGCGACGAGATCGTGGCGGCGCTGGACGCCGCCATGGCGGACGAGGGCGTGCGCGTGGCCATACTCACCGGTCGCGGCGACGCGTACTGTGGTGGGGTGGACCTCGACTTTCTCAAGGCGCACATGGCGGGGGAGGACACCGGCCCCGGCTCGAAGCTCGGCGAGGAACACTTCGTCAACGGCTGGCCCCTGGATGTGGTCGCCTATCCCAAGCCGGTTATCGCCGCCATCAACGGCGCCGCGTACGGCGTGGGTGTGACCATGACACTGGGTTGCGACCTGCGCGTGGCCGCGCGCGGCGCGAAGCTCGGACTGAACTTCGCCAAGCTCGGTGTACTGCCGGGCCTCGGCAGCACGCACCACCTGCCGCGACTGGTCGGCATGGGCAAGGCCCTGCAGTGGGTGCTGACCGGCGCGAGCCTGACCGCGGAGGACGCCCACGCCGCCGGACTGGTGCAGGAACTCACTGAACCCGGCGAGACGTACGCCCGCGCCCGCGAGCTGGCGCTGGCCATGGCAGGCATAGAGCCCGCCGTATTGCAGGCCGCGCGCACTGCACTGCGCCACGGCGCCGAGGCCACCCTGGAAGAGGCGATCGCCGGCGAGAAGCGCGCGAGCGCGGGACTCGCCGCGTTGCGACGAGCGGGTCAGTGATGCTCATATTCTCCCGGCGGTGGCCAACACTGTGGGGTCGAATTCATTCGACCTCGAGGCGCAGCCTCGCCCGTGCCAGCGAACATGCGACGTCCATCGAGTCGAATGCATTCGACCCCACGATGCCCGGTCCGTTGTTCGAATGTTTTGAAAAAGGATGACAACCATGAACCTGCAGGACTATATCGGCAAGCCCACGGGCGCCGGCCGCGTGCACATAGAGCGCGGCGCCGTGGCGCGCTTTGCCGCGGCCGTGACGGATGAGAGTGACGTGTACCGCGATCTCAACGCGGCGCGGGACGCCGGTTTCGACGCGCCGCCCGCGCCGCCCACCTGGACATTCTCCGCGCCGTTCCTCGGCACGCGTCCGGAGGACCAGCCGGACGATGTGACCGACGGCGAGGGCAACCCGATGATGCACCTCATGACAGAGCTGATGCGGTCCGGCGGCCTGGTGTTGCACGGCGAGCAGGAATTCCGCTACCACAAGACGCCGCAGTGCGGGCAGGTGCTCGACTGGTCGGGCGTGATCACCGACATCTACACCAGGGAGGCGAAGGGGAAGACCATGACCTTTATCGTGATGGAGACCGTCTTTCGCGATGAGGACGGTGAGCCGGTCGTTACAGAGATTTTCAACCTGATTCATCGCGGCGCTTAGGAGGCTGGTCATGGGCAATGTAACCCCCAGGCTCGATTACGCCGCGCTCAATGTCGGCGACGAGGGCCCCGTGGTCAGCCATGAACTGACGCGTACCTGCCTGGTGAAGTACGCGGGCGCCTCGGGGGACTTCAACCCGATGCACACCGACGAGGTCTCGGCACAGGCGGCCGGGCTGCCGAGCGTGTTCGGCCACGGCATGTTCTCCATGGGGCTGCTGGGCCGCGCGGT
Organism: Gammaproteobacteria bacterium; assembly: GCA_030428835.1. GTDB lineage: Bacteria > Pseudomonadota > Gammaproteobacteria > Pseudomonadales > Halieaceae > Marimicrobium. Next base: position 8,559 of record JAUIEP010000065.1, read on the forward strand.
CACCGAGTGGGCGGGCCACGGCAACCTCAGGAGTTACGGCGTGCGCTTCACGAAGCAGACGTGGCCGGGGGAGACGCTGAGCACGCGGATCGTGGTGACGGGTAAGGAAGAAGGGGCCGACGGCAAGGTGGTGACCGCCGCCGTGAGCCTGGAAAACCAGGACGGTGAGGTGAAGCTGGCCGGTACCGCGACCGTGCTCGCGGGCTAGGCCGCGGCCAGCCGCCGACGAATGTCGAGCGCCGCGAGCGCGAGGGCCAGCAGCGCCGGGGTAGCGGGCGCAGGTACAGGCACGCCGATTTCATTCGACAGGAACAGGGTGGGGGCAGTCAGCACATCGATGCCGCCGATGAGTGCGCCGAACCGGTTGTCGTAGAGCCCCACGCCGAACAAACCGCTCGCGCCCGCAATCTGGGTGAGGGCGGCGCCGTTCAACTCGAAGGAGATGGGGCCGTCCGGGCCGAAGATGTCGGGGGCCAGGCTGGTGCCGCTGACCAGGTCGCCGGCAATAGCGCCGCCGAGCGAGAGTTGCGCACCGAGGCTGCCGGTCGGCAGGGCCAGCACATCGGCGGGGGTATGGGCATCCAGCCCCCAAAGTTCGAGTGGACCGGGGCCGGCCAGGTCGTCGAGGGTGTCGTTGACGCTGAACGAGAGTGTCCCGTAGGTCGGCGTGAAGTCCAGGCCGCTGGTATCGAAGATCAGGTAGGAGGCGTAGGTGACGATCTGGGCCTGCGCGATCTGGTAGCCGCGGATCGTATACAGCGGCCTAGAGTGACTGCCCGAGGAACCGAACAACCCGCCGGATACGCGGATTGCGCCGGTTGTATCCGGCGTCAGCGAGATAAGCGAGGCCTGCGCGGGCAGCGCGATTGCGGCGAACAGCGTACTGAGCAGGGTGAAGAGACATCGGCGGCGGTAGGGCATTGATGGGCCTCGCGTCTTCCTGTGGGGCTGTGGCATCGCGTTCGCGGCGCAGTCACCGTGACCGGCCATTTTGACAGGCAAGCTTCATTCCATGCTGGATAAAGCACTGGTATTCCAGCAGTCTAGCCGAGAAATGTTTGGCGCAATAACTATCCTGTGTAAAGATTTTTGACAGTTGAGGGAGAGAGCTAATGGCTAATTTCGCTAAGGCTTACGTGATCGGCGTGGGCATGACCGACTTCAAGCGCTGCGACACCGAGATCAAGGAACTCGCGCAGTCGGCGGCGCGCGGCGCGCTCGACGACGCCGGTGTCGATTACGGCGCCATCGAGCAGGCCTGGTGCGGCTATATCAACGGCATGAGCACGCTCGGCCAGCAGTCGCTGTACGGCATCGGCATGACCGGCATTCCCGTGTTCAATGTGCACAACAACTGCTCCACGGGTTCCACCGCCCTGTACATGGCCTACAACGCGGTGCGCAGCGGCATGAGTGACTGCGTGCTCGCGCTGGGCTTCGAGAAGATGCAGAAAGGACCGCTGGAAAGCCAGTTGCCAGGGCTGGAGAAGATCAAGGAGGACACGGAGAAGGAGAAAAAAGCGCCGATCGCCGCGCGCATGTTCGGCGACGCCGGCCGCGACCACATGGAGAAGTACGGCACGAAGCCGGAGACCTTCGCGCAGATCGCGGTCAAGAACCACCTGCACTCCGTGAACAACCCGCGCTCGCAGTACCAGGAGGCCTGCAGCCTGGATGAGGTGCTGCAGTCGCGCATGATTCACTCGCCCATCACGTTGCTGCAGGCCTGCCCCACGAGCGATGGCGCCGCCGCTGCTGTCGTGGTGTCCGGGGAGTGGCTGCGGAAGAACCCGCACCCCGGCGCGGTGGAAATCGCCGCCATGGCCCTGACCACCGACATGCGGGACGACTTCGGCCGCGGCCCCATCGGCATGGTCGGCATGGGGATGTGCGAGCGCGCCGCGCGGCAGGTCTACGAGGCCAGCGGGCTCGGGCCCGAGGATGTGCAGGTAGTGGAGTTGCACGACTGTTTCAGCCCGGCGGAACTCATTGCCTACGAGGGGCTCGGCCTGTGCGCCGAGGGCGAGGGCGAGAAGCTGGTCGCCGACGGCGCCACCACCTACGGCGGGCAGTGGGTCGTCAATCCCTCCGGGGGGCTGCTCTCCAAGGGGCACCCCATCGGCGCCACCGGACTGGCGCAGTGTGCCGAACTCGTCTGGCAGGTGCGCGGGCAGGCGGGCAAGCGCCAGGTGGACAACGTGAGCGCGGCGCTGCAGCACAATCTCGGGTTGGGTGGGGCTTGTGTGGTGGCGATGTACAGGCGGGTGTGAAGCGACAAGGGAAAGTACTTCCGAGAAGCCGCAGTAATTTACGCCAACCGTGCTGAAGCGCCTCCTCAACATTGTGCTGGTGTCCGCCGTCGTCCTGGCGGTGGGACTGGCGCTGTTGCTCTGGTTCGGGTCCCGCGACCTGCCAGGGTATGACGACCGGGGCATACCCGACATCGCCGCCCGTACTCCTGCACGCGGATTCAACGCCTATGACCACCTCAAGTACCTCGATGAGCCCGATTTTGAATTTGATTTGACGGAGGATGAGCTGCGCGACCTGCATGTGCGCAAACGACTCGATGAGTGGGAGCTGGGGTCGTTGGTCAGTGTGCTGCGTCGCAATGAGTCTCACATCCAGTCCTTCATTTACGCGTCGGACCAGGCTTACCTGTCGCAGCCCGTCAAGGTGGAAGACTTTTACGTTGCTTACGCGTCCCTGCGCTACTACACGCTGGCCTACCTGACCCTGTTCAAGTCACGCCTCCTTGCGGCCTCGGGAAACCTTGGTCCCGCGGTGGACCACGCCCTGGCCGTACTGAGGTTTTCCGAGTTGCTGCTGCATGATTATGGGCGCGCGCCCCTGGTCTCTTATTCCCTGGGTAGCGTTATGCAGGCGGACGCGCTGGACTTCATCCAGGAGCTGGTTTCGGCGCATGAGATCGGGCCGGAGCTACTGGCACGCCTCGCGCATTCTGTCGATCGCTTGCCTGCCTATACGCGGGACGGGTATGACCGTTTGCTGGCCGGTGAGTTGATGGCGTCGATCGCGTTGCAGGAGTACCTGGTGGGCGGCGATATCGCCCATCGCTGGGAACTGTACGTGGAGCTTTCCGGAGATGTCGGCGGTTTTACCGCAGCCACCGGAGCCTGGTCCTATCACCTGGGCAGGCTGCTCAACGTGGTCGCACCAGGGTACCTGTTGCACTCCAATCGCGCGTTCGGTGAGCTATCGCGGATCTACGAGGGATACATCGCCGAGTCTTCGAAGCCATGCTCTGAGATAGAAATGCCGGAGGCCAGGATGGCTTCACGCTCCTGGACGTGGCGGCAGATAGGCCCCAACGGCGCAGGCACGGTGGCGCAGGAAGACGTTGATGGCTTTCTGGGTTTTTTTGAGCGCCGCTGCTACCTGCACGCCAGTCGCCAGGCGCTGCGAGCGTTCCTGGCAAACGAGCGGTATCAACGGGACAACGGCAGTTATGCCAGCCAGCCAGCGGAACTGGTGCCGCGCTACCTGGTCGTCCTGCCTGTTGATGCGTTCAACAATGAACCGCTGAAGTTCGACAGGGAGGCCGCGCTCCTGTACTCGGTTGGCACGAATGGCAGCGACAACGGCGGTGAAATCAGATGCGCGAGGGCAGGGCGTGTGGCCTGCGCGCGGGATCCGGACTGCTTGAAAAATCCCACGTTTTACTTTTCGCCAGAGAGTATGGCCGAAAGCGAGCCATCGGCTGCCGGGGTTGTGGCGCCTACCGAGTGATGCGGCTCGTTCGCCGCTGCCAGGCCAGCGCACCAAGCCCGGTTAGCAGCAACAGGAATCCGCCCGGGACAGGCACCACAATCGGCGCGTCACTCAGCAACAATCGCGGCGCACCGTTAAACAACACCCGCGCGTTGTTCACGGGTGGGTTGCCGTCCCACTGGTAGGCGAGGCCCAGCGCGAGCAGGCCGTTGCCGGCGCCCGTGATCTCCAATAGTCCCAGCGCGTTCAGGTCGATGTTAAACCCCTGGTTGCCGGAGGCCAGTCCGTGGGAACCCAGCAGGTCGCCATCCAGCCCGATATCCAGTCGCAGTGCATTGCCTTCCGGCGCGGTCATGGCCCCGGTCGGCAGCGCGGCCAGGGCGGTGGGCGTGATCGTGTCGATGGAGGTGACCTGCAGGTTGTCCAGGGCGGGGCCCTGTGCATTGACGTCGACCTGCAGCGACGCATACAACGGGCTGAACGACAATGCGCCCAGGTCAAACAGCAGGTAACCCACCGTGTGGTTGGCGACCGCGCTGATCGGGTCGGGCGGGCCGGTGCCCAGGATGGATGCGAGGTCGACGCGTTCGAGCGGCTGGTAGTGCGCGTAGGTGGGGAACACGGAGGGCGGTACCGACGGCAGGATGTTCTGCTCGATCTGCCCGGTCCCGGTCGGGTCGAGCGCGATGAAGGCCGCGTGAGCGGGCAGGGCGATGAGGGCGCAGAGCAGGGCCAGGAGCGTCGTGCAACGCCTGTAGGTTGAGAGCATCACGGCCGCCTCCGGGATGTAGTTGTTATCGCGACTCGGGCAATTAATGCGCAAGAAATATTCCACAATGGCGGAATTGTCCGCTAATCAGCAGCTTGCCGGTTTTCCGGATGGCGCCGCCACGCGCCGGTGTAAAGCGGGCTGACGTTTTTGCGCCCATGGCGCCTGCCGAGCGCCGGGCCGGAGCGGCCTCCGCGGGCCAGGTGCCGGTCGCGTCGGGGGTAGCGGCGCGCCGTCGCGGCTGGGGCCGAGGGGTGCCTGGTTGGTGCCAGGCCGGTGCCTGCCGCGCCAGTCCGGGCTGGCGCCGGGTGGCCGCGGGTCACTAGAATGAACGCCGATCTAACGCGCCCCCCGGGGCGAATCCCAGGAGTACAGACATGCAGCTCGGCAAGGACATCGAGGAGATCACGGTCAGCCTCGAGGACTTCATACTCACGCTCACCCTCAACCGCCCGGCCAAGAAGAACGCGTTGCATGGGCCCATGTACCTGCGCCTGGCCGAACTCATCAGCGCGGCAGGTGACAGCCGGGAGGTGCGCGTGATCCTGATCCGGGGTTCACGGGACTGCTTCAGCAGCGGCAACGATGTCGCCACCTTCGACAGCACAACCGATGGCGCCGCCACGGAGGATGACGTGCCCCCTGTGCGGTTCCTCAAGGCCCTGGCGGCCTGCGACCTGCCCGTGGTCGCGGCGGTCAACGGGCACGCGCTGGGCGTGGGCACGACGCTGCTGCTGCACTGCGATTTCGTTGTCGCGGGCGAGGACGCGCGTTTCCGGACACCGTTCGTCAGCCTTGGCGTTTGTCCCGAGGCGGGCTCCAGCTACCTGATGCCGATGCGCATGGGTTATTCGCGCGCGGCGCAAATGTTGTTGCTGGGCGAAACGCTCGACGCGGCGGCGGCAGTGGCCTGCGGGCTCGCCAATTCGGTGCATCCCGTCGACCGGTTCGACGCGGTGGCACTGGACATCGCGCAGCGTTTGGGCAGGCTGCCCCCGGCGTCGGTGCAGGCGACCAAGCGCCTGATGCGCGCGCCGCTGATGCAGGTCGTACCCGATGCGATGGCGCGCGAGAACGCGGCGTTTGCCGCGTGTATGGAGACGCCCGAGTTCAGTGAGGCGATCAGTGCGTTCATGGAGGGCAGGGAGGCGGACTTTAGTCGGTGTTAGGGCTGCCGGCTTGCGCGGTAGCAAGGGTAACTCCACTGTGGGGTCGAATTTATTTGACCTGAAGAACGGCTCTCGATGCCCGCAGGGGTTCGTGGTGGGATATTTGCTCCAGGTCGAATGAATTCGACCCTACAGGGTGTGGGTCGTCGTCGAAGGTCGAATGAATTCGGAGGGTGGTTGGATCAGCGCGCCGGCAACTGCGGCTTGCCCAGTGCGTTCGGCAGCCCCAGCAGGCGCCGCGCCACGATGCTCTTGGCCACGTCGTGCCCCGCGGCGGCGACCTTGCCGTGACCGGCCATCAGGCCTTCCTCGACCATGAAGCCCTCCAGGCCGGAGTGCTCGCCCTCGGTGACGAAGCCGAACGGCCCCATGATGTCCTGCGCCACCTGGCACACCTCGTCCTGCATGGCGGAGCCCCAGGCCTTGTTCATGCCGGCCTCGGCGGCGGGCACGCGCTCCGCCGCGATGCAGATGCACAGCCGCTCCAGCATGTTGCCCACGTCGATGCGCGCCGCGAGTCGCGCCACCTTGCGCCGGGCTTCCGGGTCGTCGTGGAGGGGGCGCTCGCCGTCCCACGCCGCCTCCTTCAGGTAGTCCAGCACGCGGTTGAAGCGGCGCGTGTGCTGCGCGGCGGCGATGATGGCGAAGCGCTCGTAGTCCAGTGCCTGCATCAGGTAGTAGAAGCCCTTGTTCTCCTCCCCGACGAGGCGGTTCTTGGGCACCCTGACCCGGTCGAAGAACAGCACGTTGGTGCGCTCCGCCGTGGTGCTGCCCACGCAGTACATGGGGTTCATGGTGATGCCCGGCGAGTCGGTATCGACAATGAGGATGCTGATGCCCTGGTGCTTGGGTGCCTCCGGGTCGGTGCGCACCGCCATCCAGTGCCAGCGCGCGAAGTGCGCGGAGGTGATGAAGATCTTGTTACCGGTGACCTCGTAGTGGTCGCCTTTGTCGATCGCGCGCGTCTGCAGGTTGCCGATATCGGTGCCGGCCTGTGGCTCGGTATAGGTGATGGACCACTGCCCCTCGTTGCGGAAGATCTTCGGCAGGAACTCCCGCTTCATCTCCTCGCTCGCCTCGTGCAGTATCGTGTTGGCGATGGTGCCGACGTTCTTGCCCACGGTGGGCGCGTTGGCGCGTTCGAGTTCGGTATTCAGGATGAACTGTGCGAGGGGAAAGGGTTTGGGTGAGCCGCCGTACTCCTCGGGGAAGCCCATGCCCAGCCAGCCCTTCTCGGCCAGCTTGTCGACGAAGGCCACCCGCGCGGGTGTGTTCACGAACATGCTGCCGCGAGCCTCGTCGGTAAGCTCCGCTGCCAGGAAGGCCTGGACCTCCCGGCGGAAAGCGTCTTCCTCTGCTGTCCAGTCGAGCTGCATGCTGTTCTCCCGGGTACACGCCGATGTTATCCCAAGACAAGCGTCTTGGGAAGAAACCGAGCTGCAGCGCGGCCTTTGGCAAGACAGATGCCTTGAATAAGGCAGCGACGGCCGACATACTGGCGGCTGGAACCCTGGTCGGCCCGGGAGGGCGGAATGAGCGAGAGCGACGCGGTAGTGGCGCACGTGGCGGCGTCGATCCCCGATTACGTGAGCGCCGCGAACCGGGCCCGCATCCTCGAGCTTGCCCGTGCGGACGAGCGCGAGGTGTCGGAGGTGGAGTGCAGCGAGTACCTGATCCGCCACTGGCTGGAAACGGTCGAAGACGCCAACCCGCTCTATCTCGACCGGGAGTACGCGCGCAGCCGTGGCTTCAGTGACGTGGTCGCGCAGCCGGGCATGGTCATCTGTACGCTGGTGCTGCCCTACCGCTGGCCCATGCGCGAGTTCCACAAGACGCGGCAGTTACTGCACTTTGAACTCAAGGACCTGCTGGAACAGCCGGTCGGCATCCTCGCCAACTACGAGATGAAGTTCCTGCGCCACGTGGAGATCGGCGACAGGCTGAGCACGACGGGCCGGCTTGTCGATATCTCGCCGTTCAAGCGCACGAGGTTAGGCGCGGGTTACTTCACGAAGCTGGAGACCAGCTACTACAACCAGCGCGATGAACTGGTCAGCCAGGCCCACACCAACCTGTTCTCCTATGGCGGCAAGGCGCCCGCCGGTGAGGACAGCGAGGAGGACCGCGCGCGCGCCGAGGCCGCCCAGCGGCGGCGCGCCGCCCCCAGCACCCTCGAGGACCAGGCCCCCAATGCGCCGCCAGCCGAACACTGGCTGGACGGCGGCTGGCATAACGGCACGGAGGAAATGCTCGAGTCATGGCGCACCGGTTGGCAGGGCGGGGTGCCGGCGCAGCGCAACTGGAACGACGTGGCGGTCGGCGCTGCCATGCCGCAGCTCGTCATGCCGATCACGGTGACCCGCTGCGTCTTCATGGCCTCAGCGAGCCGCGACTTCGCGCCGCAGCATCACAACACCTGGTACTGCCACAACAGGAGCAGGACGCGCGAGATGTTCCTCGGCACGCACTTCAACCTGGGTATGCTGTCGCGTTTCATGACGGACTACGGCGGCCCGGCGAGCACGGTGCGGCGCATCCAGTTGCAGATGCGCCGCACCATCGGCGCCGGCGAGGACTACATCATGAACGGCACCGTCACCCGGAAATGGGAAGAGGGCGGTGAGAAGCTGATCGACATGGACATCAGCATCTCGACCCAGATGGGGCCGGCCTACGACTGCAGCGGCACGCTGGCGTTGCCCTAGCACCCGCCGCGCCGTGTTTGTGGCTATTCATTGGGATCGTGGCGATTCATCTGGAACCAGGTCTTTGCAATGGGCTTTTTTGACTCACCGGATTGAGACTGGCCCTTTGGACTCACCACATTGAGACTGGCCCTTTGGACTTACCCAATTGGGGTTGGCCCCATGCACTCCTCCCTGTGGGGTCGAATTTATTCGACCAGCAGACGCGGATAATCGTTTCCGAGGCCAGGTACCACACAGCGGTCGAATAAATTCGACCCCACAGCGGGCCGGGCTCCGCGTTTATAATGTCCACAGCCGCACACACGGGGAAACCGCAATCCATGAGCAACGTCCCGGCCAGGTTCAACTGGCCCGTCCTGGCGGGCGCGGTGCCGGCCGTTTACGCGTGTCTCCTCGTCGCCTCGCTGCTGCTGTGGCAAGTGGAGAACTTCTACCCGTCCCTCTGGCTGGACATGGTCCACGACGCCATCGCGGCGTCGCGGCTCGGTGGGCTCGAGTACCTGCTGGCGCCGCACAACGAGCACGTCATTGCGACGTCACGCCTGCTCTTCATGCTCGATGCCGCATTCGGCGCCACCGGGATGGTGCCGGTCGTCGCCGGCTACCTGCTGCAACTGGGCGTCGCGCTCGCCCTGTCGCTGCTCGCGTGGCGGGAACTGGCGCCGCGCGGACAGTGGCAGGCACTGGCCTGCGTCGCCGCGGTTGTTGCATTGACCCTTAACGGCAGCCAGCTCATGGTGCTGAGCTGGGGACTGATGGTGCAGCACGTGTTGATGAACGCGCTGACCGTTGCGGCCGCCCTGCTGGTCGCGCGGTTGCTGCGCGCGCCGGCTTCGCACAGCACGTTGGCACCGGAGGTCGCGCTGTGGTGCGTGACCGCGGTGGGTCTGATGACCCTGGGCAGCGCCGTCGCGCTCCCCCTCGCGGCCCTGGCGCTCGCCCTGTTGTGTGGCGCGCCGTGGCGGCGTGTGTGTCGCCTCGCCCTGTTGGCGGCATTGAGTGGCGGCGTATACCTCTACGTGCGCGGGCAACTGGCGGAGGGCCTGGGTACGCACTGGCCCGGGCTGTTCGACCTGGCGCGGTTCGCGCTCGCGGCCGCCGGTGGTGCGCTGTTTCGCGGCACGCCCTGGCCGTCTGCCGACCCGGTATCGCCGCTCGCCTACCCGGCGGCGCTGGCCTGCGGCGCGGTACTGGCGTTTGTCGCGCTGGCGCAGGCGTTGCAGTTTCTGCGCACGCGCGGGAGTGCGGTGCAGATGCCGCTGGCGCTCGTCGGGCTGTTCCTGTTGCTGCTGACATTCGGCACGGGTGTCGCCGCGGGCCTCTCACGGCTGGAGATGCTCGGGCCGGCCGAGGCGCTCAGCCAGCGCTACGCCGTGTTCAGCTCCATGGGGTGGGTGGGCGCCGTCCTGGTCGTCGCACAGTGGTGCTCGTCGGCGGCCGTGCGTTGGCGCCGCCTTGCGTTCATCGGCGTGGTGCTCGTCGCGCTGGTGCTCGTGCACCGGGCGCAGAATCGCGAGGAGCGCATCTTTACGCAGTGGTCCGACAGTGTCTGGCAAGGCAGCCTGGCGCTGCTGCTTGAAATCGATGACCGCTACTTCCTCAATACGCTCTATCCGGGCCACGAGGAACTGGCGGAATTTTCGCGGCGGCACCTGGCGCCCGCGGGGCAGGGCATCTTTCACCTCGTTGCGGTGCGCTACGGCCAGCACAGCGCGCTGGCGGCGAGTGACCTGCCCGAGTGCGAGGGTGGCCTGGAAGTCCTCGTGGCGGTACCGGCGGATGAGCGCGCCGGCGCCTTCGACGCCCCGGGCACCCCCTACCGTTTTTCCGGGAGCAGCCGGCAACCGGGTAGCGGGGCTGCAACCCGTGATGTGCTGGCGCTCGACCCGGATGCTCGCGTGATCGGTTACGGCAGGGCAACCAGGCCCCGGACGAAACCGCGTGAAGGTTCGCACGAAACCGGCGCGCGCTGGTTCGGCTTCCTGCGCGCAACCTCGAACACGGTTGCAGATTTTGTGGCGCGGACCGGCGCGGGCGAGGCCTGCCGTGCGGGCGTCGCCGAGGTGCGCGCCGCACGGCCGTAGTCACTACGATGTATCCGCTCGGGCCGTTACCGGAAGCCCGGTTCCGGTCGGTCCGGCGGACCCTATGAAATCCCCGGGCCCGACTATACTCCTTGTGGAGTCATGACCCGGCCTGAGCGCACCGCGCGGGCCGGTCGGAGGATGTGATGCCAAGCCTGGTTCTGCAACTGCTCGTGTTTCCGCTGGGGTCTTTCGCCTTTTACTACGCGCTGTTCTCGCTGCGCCCGCCGTATCCCACCTTCGAATTCAGCACGGGCGCCCCGCTCTGGTGCGCGCTGGTAGCCGGGTTCTTCACGTGGATGGCGCTCAACAAATGGCACGGCGTTGGCCATTCGGCCAGGGACCTCGCGCTGGCTCGGGAAACGGGGTTCAGGGACGGCAAGCGGGCGGTGGTTTCAGGTTATATCCGGAAGAAGGGACCCGCGCTGACCGCGCCGTGCAGCGGCCGGGACTGCGTGGCCTACCGCTACGAGGCCTCGCACTACCACACCACCGATCTTCCGGGCGCGGGAGAGGTCCGGAGGCACAACCGATGGCTGGCCGACTACCGGGGCAGCGCCATGACACCGGTGGAAGTGAAGGGTGCGATGAAGACAGCGGCGATTCTCGCAACTCCCGACTGCCTGAAGTATCCCGAGGGCGGCTCAACGGACGAGGAAGTGCCCGGCAGTGACGCCACTGCGCGGCTCGAGGTATTTTTGGCGGCTATCGACCACGGCGCCGAGGTGAACGATCGCATGGAGGGCAGGCCGGCCCTCACCAGGGTAAGCACTACGCAGCCGGGCGACTTTCGCGTGGATACGCGCGCCGAGGACCCGGAGGCGCTGGGCGAGACATCGAAGCTGCAGGAATGGATTCTGCAGGACGGCGATACGGTACTGGTGTCGGGTATCTACCACGCCGACCGGGGCGGCATCGGCCCGGGCGAGAACAGCACATTGCAGCCGTTGGAAATCAGGTTGGGCGGCGATGCCCTCCTGGAAGCACAGTCAGCCGGCTATCGAGGCAGCATCCGGAACGGCTTGCTGCTGTCGGCGGCGACGGTCGCGGTTTACTTCGCCTTCCTTGCGTAATCCATGGCGCGTCAGTCGCACTTGATGGCGCTGATCGGCGTCGGCTGCAGGACGAATTCGATATTCTCGATATCCCTGTCCCTGGAATTGAACAGGCCGGACAGGACAGAGTAGCTCTCACACGCCGCGCTGCCGATCCCGCCGGGTCTCTTCGGGTCATTGGTGGAATACAGGAGCGTGTAAGTCGTCGTGCCGGGGTTGCGCACCAGGATGCTGCCGAAGGAACCCACGTCCAGCCTGACAAGCTGCAGGCCTGACCCCGCGTGCGTCTGCAGTACCCGCGGTTCCAGTCCCAGCTGTTTGCTAACCGCCTCAAACTTCTCAATGCCGGTATCGGCCGTGTTGCCCAGTTGCGCGACGACGCGCACGTAATACTTGAAACTGCGGACCTCCTTGTACAGGTCGCGCAGGGCGTCCGACTGTTCCTTCGGCAGGGATTTCCGGTTGTCGCTGCGGTACTGGCGTATGCGGTCATACAGCTCGTCCGCGCGCTCGACCAGCGCCCGGGCCGTGGCCTCGTCGTCAAGGCTGTCCGCGAAGTCCTCGAGCAACTCCTCGTATTCCGCGGTGTAATCCTGTGCAGCAGCGGGCGTGGAGACGGCGAACAGGTTGGCGCAGGCGATCACACAGGCAACGACGAGGGCACGATTTGGCATGACAGGCTCCAGGATTTCCCAAGGCTGTAGGCTAGGCCCGCTCGCCACGCGTGTCCATAGCATCCTGTGTCGCCCCGGCGGAAAATGCACGGGCCGTTCCGGCGGTTGCGGGCCGGTCACACCCTCGCGAAATGCAGTACGCCCCAGCGCAGGTAGCCGCGCTTGCCGGCCTCCACCCAATGGTCCAGGCCGGCCTTCATTCTCTGCAGGTAGTCGGCTGAAATCGTCGTCACGAGCTCCTGCTCGCGCCTCACGAGTTCCTCGCGCACACGGGCGTAGTGGCTGGCCAGGTTAATCGTCAGGTCTTCCACCGCCAGCTCGCCCATGCCGCTCGCGCGGCAAGCCTCGCGGTAGAATTCCAGTGAGCCGAGCGAATCGAGGTGGATGCGCTCCAGCACCGGCTGCAGTACTCCCGCCGGGCAGTCTTCGGCCTGCATCGGGTCGGTAAAGATAAATTCACCCCCCGGCCGCAGCACGCGCGCGACTTCGCGTATTACCTGTTGCCGCCGCCCGCTGTGCAGGAGGGCGTCCTGCGACCAGACCAGGTCAAAGCTTTCCCGCGGTTCCGGGATATCCTCGAAACTGCCATCCACCACCCTGACAAGGTGGTCGAGCTGCTGCTCGGCGTTCATCGTGCGATTGCGCTCATTCTCCTTTTCGCTGAGGTTGAGCGCCGTGACGCGGCAGCCGAACGCCTTCGCCAGGTACCGCGCCGCGCCACCGTAGCCCGCGCCTATGTCGAGCACGCGGGACTGGGGCCCAAGGCCAGAGACCCGCGACGCCATATGCTCGACCGTGCGTCGGCTCGCCTGCGCGATCGTCCGGCCGGGCTCATCGTACAGGCCGATATGAATATCCTCACCGCCCCACAGCAGAGCGTAGAATTCATCGGCGTCATCGCTGTTGTAGTAGTTGCGCGCGGTTTCAACCACGCCTGAATACGCGTTCACTACTGCGCCCCGTCCTCGATGTACATCTTCTCGGCGACGTGGATGAAGAAGTCGGGCTCTGACTCCTTGTAGGTCTCCTGGAAGTCGCCATAGGTGGTGACGCGCTGGAAGCCCACCTCGTGCAGGAGGTCACGCACATAGTTCTTGCGCAGCGGGAACATGTTCAGGTGATACGTCTCCCCGCCGGAGAACTCGTAGCGAAAGCGCGCCAGGGAATCGTCGACGTGGTCGGGTGTCGCGCGCACGCTCTCGCCGCAGTAGTAAAAATTGTGCCCGGGCTCCACCTGGTGATCGAGCAGGGCGTCGTAGTTGCGCTGGTCGATGATCAGTATGCCGTCATGACGCAGGGTTGCGTAAAACTCGGCCAGTGCCTTGCGGCGATCGTTTTCCTCGTGCAGGTGGGTAAACGAGTTGCCCAGGCAGATCACGGCATCGTACAGGTCGTGGATGTCGCGGTTCAGCCAGCGCCAGTCCGCCTGTACGGTACGCAGGATGATGTCGCGCTGGTTGGCGTTCTCGAACGCCTTCGCGAGCATCTCCGGGCTGCCGTCGGCGCTGGATACCTCGAAGCCGGCCTCGTGTAGCCGGACGGAGTGAAAGCCCGTGCCGGTGGCAACGTCCAGCACTTTCCTGGCGCCGTGCTCTTTTAGCAACTGGATGAAGAACTCGCCCTCGCTCTCACTGCGCCGGTCCCAGTCGATCAGCTCGTCCCATTTGTCGACGAACGAGGTGATGTATTCCGCCTGGTACTGGTTGGTGTCGCGTACTGCGAGTGGGTTTTCGCCGTAGTCCTGCTTGACGTGTGCATGACTCATCTTTCGTTTCCCTCTTATGGCCGCCATCCTTGCGAGCGCCGGAGGGCCCTGCTGAAGCAGCAGGAATTATCGCGGGAAATTTTTGATGCACGGTGCAGCGAAACGTTAAAACGTGACGCAGCGAGCGCCAGGCCTCCGACTTTAAAAGGATGATTGTGATAGTTGCCCATGGCCCAAGGCATTGCTGCCGTGGATTGTGCGCATGGGTTGACGAGCACTCATCATACAGCAATGAAGACTCACTTCAACCGCGTGCCGGGATCTCGCGCCACGGTCGATGCCGATAATATTTCGGCCGGTCATCGAGTCGCATGTGCAGCCAGTTAACACCACCACCCGCGGTGCTCAGCCACAGCGGCCTGCTGTTAAGCTTCTCCCACACAGCATTTGCCACCGCGAGCCAGAGCGCGTGTTGCTGCGCAGCCGGCGCGCTGCGGTGAAAGGAGGCAATGTGGCTATAGTTGGCGGCGGCCGACGTGGGGCAGGGCACAACCAGCATCGCATCCCGCCCGAGGTTCGGGAAACACGCCACCTGCGCATCGCGCCGCAAGTGAGCGGCGAAATCGGTCGGGTCCGCCGGGACGTCCAGCGCCGGGTTGTTGTGCAGCAGGCAGCTGAAGGGCCGGTCGACGGTGTGAAGGGTGACCGGTGGAGTCTCCCAGCAATAGGCGGTGAAAGGAGCCGACTGCAGTTCCTCCAGCAACAGTTCCCGCAAGGCGCGCTCCGCGAGGCCGCGCAGGAAGTCTTCGTAACTGAGGCACACGCCATCGCGCAGGAAGGTCAGTCGCAGCGACGCGCTGCCGGGGGGATAGTCGCGTTTCGAGGTCCACATACGGGCAGTGCCGGTCAGAACACCGCTGGTAACGTCAGCCCAGCAATGCGCTGAAGCGCTCGCGATACGCGCCGAAGCGCTGTGCCAGCGCAGCTTCGGTTATGCCGAATTGTGCGGCATCGTACTCGTGGCGGCCGAACTTGTCGCGCTGGTTGTCCTCGCGCCAGGCGCGCATCCGCGCCACGCTGGTGTCATCGAGTTCGTCACCCAGCCAGTTGTAGAGGCGGCGGATTTCCGCGATGGGGTCCGCCTGGAAGGTCGCGAATCCCATGTCGAAGAAGCGCGCGTCGCGCTGTGGGTCCGCGCGGTAGGCGAGCAACCGGTCGAGCGCGAGCCCCCAGTGCTCCATGTTGAGCTCCCCGACGTACAGGGGGTCGATGTCGTGATTGGTGGCGCAGAGCATGGTGTAGTAGAGGTCCGAGACGGAGGGCAGCACCTTTGCCACGTCGCGGTGCGTCTGCACGAAGCGCGCGTCGGGGAATACTTTTTCGTACGCGTCCAGGAAGAGGGAATGGGTGGGGCTCTTCAGTCGCCAGGTCTTCTGCGGGGTGCGCCACTGCAGCAGTTTCAGCACGCGCTTCTCGTAGCGGTAGGTCGGCTCCATGTCGCAGTGCACGAACCAGTCGGCGTAGGTGGGCAGGTGCGCGGACACGAGGAAGATCTGCGCCTTGAACTCCAGCGCCATCAGGTCGTGGTCTTCCAGGGGACCGGTGGCCGAGCGCGGCAGCATGGACAGCAGTTTCTGCGGCAGGTGCTTCTGCCGCAGTTCCACCATGTCCCTGGCGTTGGCCTTGCGCCGCTCGTCGGCCTCGGGGTCTATGCCTGGGGGCGGGCAGGGGTCGCCTTCCTCCCAGATGAGCAGGTTGCGGTAGCGCGCGTCCTCGCACAGCAGGTGCGACAGGGCGGTGGAGCCGGTGCGGGGAAAGCCGACGCCGAGCAGTTCAATCTCGACATCCTGGTCATCGATCTCGGGGTGGCGCGCGTACCAGTCCTCGACGCGCAGGCGATTGCACAGCGCCTGCACGATGGCGCCGTAGAAGGGTTGCTCGCCAAAGTCGTTGAAGTGCGCCTCCGTCAGCGCGGATCGCACCAGCACCTCCAGGCCCTCGCGCCAGGAGTCGCCGCCGAAATTCTCAAGACCGGTCTTCGCGCGAGCCTGCGCGAGCAGCTCTTCGATGCGCGACGCCACCGCGCCCGCGCCGTTCACGCTTCGAGGTTCTCGATGGAGGTGGACCGCTCCAGCATGCCGTTGGCGACCTGCCCGTCCCAGTTGTAGCGCACGATGGCCTGTTGCAGGGCCGGGCCACCGCCGGGAAAGCCGTCGACGGGGATTACGGAGAACGAGGACATCAGGGTCTCTCCGGTGATTGTCGCGGTGCCTGCCTCGGTTTCGAGCACGACTTTCGTCGCCTCGCCCGCGGCCTGCAGGCGCCGCAGCCAGGGCGCCTCCACCACGCGCGCGGGAATCAGCGAGCCGTCACCCTCGAACAGGTAGCCCTCGTTGTAGGTGGGCAGGCCGTCGTCCCTGGGCGGGTAGACGATGTAGCCGAAGCCGCGACCGTCGGGGAACACGGCCGACTGCCAGGCATGGCCGCGGAAGGAGCCCAGGAAGCGCTTGCCACAGCGGCGGATGCGCAGGGCGCCGCCGTCCAGGTCGTAAGTGGTATCGCCCACACGCACGGTGCCCCTGGCGCGGTTCAACTGCTCGATACGCGGGTGGCCCATGAGATTGCCCTCGTCCTGCTCCGCCAGAACGCGCCGGGCCTCCTCGCGCAGCGCACCGTTTTCCCACGGCGGCGCGGCGGCGTACAGGTCGAGGTTGATGGCAATCTGTGTGTCGGGTTCGCTGTTGCCGCCGACCCGGGTACCGTTGATTTCCTCCTGCACCGTGCCGCTCGCGGCCAGCCCGTCGTAGCGCACACGCCAGTGCCGGAACGGTTCCACGAGTTCGAAGGCGATCGGCCCGGCGCCGAGGGTGCGGGCGGCGCCGTCCG
>JAUIEP010000268.1 GCA_030428835.1 Gammaproteobacteria bacterium
TCCTTGAGAATCTGCTGGGCGTCGACCATGCACCAGTCCGCGGGATCCCCGGCGCTGTTGCCGCGACATTCGACCGGCCAGTCGATCGCGGTGAGGCGTTTGGAGATGTTGCAGGCGGGATCCAGTTCCTCCAGTTCCGGCGACAGCCGCGCATTGAAGCGGGCCTGCAGGTCACCGCTGGTGAGGTCGTACTCGCCCCTGCCGGAGAGCGCCAGCCGCGGCAGCTCCGCGCGCAGGGGCTGCAGGACCGCGCGCCCGCCCGCGAGCTGGACGTCGGCGGTGAGCACGTCGAAGCGGGTGTCGGGCGCAAAGGGCTGCGTGAGGCTGGCCTGGTTGGCCAGGGCGACGGTCCGGCACAGCATCTGCTCGACATTGGTGCCGGCGAGCGTCACGTCGCTGGTCGACAGTTTGATCGGCCCCTTGAGGGCGGCGATCAGTTCATCGGTGCTGCGCCCGGCACTGTCCAGTGTCCACTGCAGGTCGGCGCGGCCGGACAGTTCCGTGGTCGACTCCATGGCGGCGACCGCGGCGGCGATGTCGAGGCCCTTCAGGGCGCCGCTGGTCTGCAGCTTCGCGGTGCTCAGCCGCGCGTTGAAGTTGGCGCGGGCATCCAGCGCGCCGCCGTGCACCGTGCCGCGCAGCGTGCCGATATCGATGTTGCCCTCGACCGCGCGCAGCTTCACCTCGAGGTCGTGCACGGTGTGCGCACCGAACGTCGCCTGCGCAATGCGCAGCGCGGCGCGGGTGTCGATGGCGCGCAGTGCGTCCAGGGGGAGTTCGCCGCCGTCCTGCGCGGGCGCCTCGGCGGCGGCCTCTGGCCCGGCGAGGACGAGCAGCGCGGGGTCGAGCCGGTTGAGTGCCAGGTCGGCGTCGATCTGCGGACTCTCGAAGCCGGCGTAACGAACGCGGCCACTGCCCTCGGTGGCATCGACGGACAGCTTGATCGCGAGCTCGGCCACCTGGCGCGACAGCTCGACCGGGCCTGAGACTTCCAGCTCGATCGGCTGGGCCAGCGCACCGCGCACCTCGACCTGGACCGCGTCCAGTTCGGCGCGCTCCTTGTCGAGGTCGATGCGCAAGTCGCCGTCCACGGCGACGTTGATCGGTTGTTCGCCCGGCAGTTGCAGCACCAGCTCCAGCGGGATGGGCGTGCCCTCGAGATTGAGGTTCGACGCCGTGAGCGCCTCGATGACAACCCGGGTGGCGGGACCGCCGGCGGGGTCGGTCAGCTCGATACGCGTGTTGGCGATCGCGAGGTGCGACACGTTCAGCGCCAGCGGCAGGGCGAGGGCCGCCTCGGCGCCGGCCGCGCGGCCGGCCGCGTCGCGCTGGTTGCGCCGGTCGGCGTAGAACGTCTCCAACTCGGCGTCGCTCATGCCGGCGGTGTCGACACGCTCTTCCTCCGCCGTCCCCACGATACGCAGGTCAACCTCGTCCAGCGCGATACTGTCGACCTTGACCTCGCCCGACAGCAGCGGCCACAACTGCACACCCAGTTGCAGAGCGCCGACCACGATGTCCGGCGTATCGCGCTCCGGCAGCGTGACCGATGCGTCGGTGACCCCCAGCGCGAGCCGGGGGAAGACGCTCAGGTCGAGGTCTCCCGCCACCGTGAGCGTGGCGCCCGTCTCCTCCTTGATGAGCGCCGTGGCGCGCGCGAGGAGAGCGTCGCGGTCCAGCAGGCGCGGCAGCAGGAGCGCCGCGAGCGCGAACAGCAGGACGATGACACCGAGGCTGATGAGCAGTTTGCGTAACATGGAAGTTCCTGGTGGCCGTACTGTGGGTTTCGACCATCATAGGCCAGTGAAGTGCAGTTTGTGAGCCAGTTCACGCGCCGCGGCGATGTTCGATCACACCGTGTTATCTATGGTATGTTTGTTTTGACTAGGGTACTGCCAATACGTGCCCGGAAACTATAAGAAAAGACTGCCAGGAGACGGTTATGACGCTGGCCCGCCTGCAAGCACGGAAGTTACACCTGGACGGCAATCTCCACCCCGATTTTCGCGGCGTGGAACTGGTGCTGCGCGATATGCTCCGCGCCCACCCGGGGGGCGCCGCCGTCAGCGTCTTCCACCGGGGCGAACCCGTGGTCGATCTGTGGGGCGGCTTCCGCGACGCCGAGGGCACCCCGTGGTCCGCCGACACCATGGCGCCCAGTTTCTCCACCACCAAGGGTGTCGCCTCCACCCTGCTGCACATCTACGCCGACAGGGGCCTGGTCGATTACGACGCCCCGGTTGCGCAGTACTGGCCCGAATTCGCGCAGGCCGGCAAGGCCGGGATCACCGTGCGCCAGGTACTGTCCCACCAGTCCGGCCTGTACCACATCCGCCAGATGATCGACCACGTGGACCGCATGATGGACTGGGAGCACATGATCCAGGCGATCGAGCGGACCGTGCCGGCGCATCCTCCCGGGGAGCGCACGGGTTATCACGGCCTCACCTTCGGCTTCCTGGTCGGCGAGATCATCCAGCGCGTGACGGGCAGGAAATTCTCGGACCTGGTGCAGAAGGAGATCGCCCGGCCGCTCAAGCTCGACGGCCTGTATATCGGCGCGCCGGACAAGGCCATCGGCCGCGCGGCGCAACTCATCTTCCCGGACTCCACGCAGAAACTGAGCCAGTCCTCCCTCGGCGGTCGCCTGGAGATCGGCGCCGCGCGGTTCAGCAGGCTGCTGCGTCGCCTGGGCATGGACACCGACCTGACCAGCATCTTCGACGCGCTGGCGCCGCGCGGTGTCAGTAGCTTCGATTTCGGCTCGCCCGAGTGCCTGCGCTCCGCGATTCCCGCCGCCAACGGACTCTTCACCGCGCGCTCCCTGGCGAAGATGTACGCCACCCTCGCCAACGGGGGCGAGTTCGGCGGGGTGCGGCTGATCTCCGAGGACACACTCGAGGCCGCCACCGTGCTGCAGAAGCCGACCGGCAGGCTCTCCGTCATCCCGTTCGACATGCGCTGGCGGCTCGGTTACCACGGCGTGTTCACCACGCGCGGCTTCCCGCCCCACGCGTTCGGGCACTTCGGCTTCGGCGGTTCGGGCGCGTGGGCGGACCCCAGCCAGGACCTCGCCGTGGCGCTCATCGTCAACTCGGGCCTCGGCTCGCCCTTCGGTGACCTGCGCACCGCGCGCATCTCCGGCGCCGCCCTGTCCTGTGCCCGGGCGCGCTCGCGGCCGCGACGGCTCTCTCGCCCCGCCCTGGGCGCCGCCTGAGGGGGCCTATAACAAAGCACCATGCCGCCTGACAACGAACGTGTCGTCCTGTTCGTGCACGTCATGAAGACCGGCGGCACGACGGCGCTGCGCCACCTGCGCAACCATTACCCCGAGCACACGCGCTACCCGTTGCCGGGTGTGCTGGAAAAGCTTGAGGAAAAGGGCTTCGTGTCGAGCCTTGCCGGGCTGGACCCGCAGCGCCGCGAGCGCCTGCGCTGGATTGCGCCCCACGTGCCCCTGAGCGCCGCGCTGGACTATCGCGCCAGCGCGCCGCGGCCGGTGGCGATCACGCTCGTGCTGCGCGACGGCTTCAGCCGCGCGCTGAGCCACCTGCGCCAGGTGTCGCGGCGCTTCGAACATCAGTACAGTTACCGCGAGTTGCTCGACCTGCCGTTCCTCGGTGAGTTTTTCCTCTCCAACCACCAGACCCGGGTGCTCGGCTCCGGCGCCGAGACCTGGCCGCTGTGGGACGACTGCGTGCAGGCGCTCACCGACCTGCCCGCGGGTTTCGCGGAGCCCGCCGCCACGCCGCGGGTAACGCCGGTCGACGCGGCCACGCTCGAGCAGGCCATCGCGCGGCTGCCGGAGGTGGACGTGCTCGGCCTGCAGGACGCCTTCGGCGACTGGTGGCAGGCCTGCCGCGACGCGTTCGGCTGGCCCGCGCA
>JAUIEP010000066.1 GCA_030428835.1 Gammaproteobacteria bacterium
ACGGTGGCGTCCGACCCCGAGGCGTTCAGCAGCGGCAGTCGCTTCCACCCGGACAGCGACTTCTTCGAGAAGCTCGCACAGTCGCAACCGGAGGACCGCGCGCGCATGGCAAGACCGCGCGGCGCCCTGCCCCGCAGCCTCGCACAGCCGGAGGAAGTGGCGGGCGCCGTGCTGTACCTCGCATCGGACGCCGCGAGCTTCGTCACCGGCCAGGTCTTTCCCGTCGACGGCGGCACGCTACTTTAGGAAAAGGAAACCACCATGAACGATGCAGGCAGGCCGATCGGCCTTCACCAGGTGACCGCGCTGGAGGCCGGCCCGACCGACTTCATCGAACTGGCCGCGAAGGCGGGCTGCGCGGAGGTCTCGCTGTTCGCGCACCAGCCGAACCCCGACTCCGGCTTCCCGCTCGTGACACGCGACAACCTCGGCGCCGTGGCCGCGCGCCTGCGTGACAGCGGCGTGCGCCTGGCCAACGTCGACTGCCTGCTGCTGCACCCGCACGCGCAGCCGGCGGAATTCCAGCCGGCACTGGACATCGGCGGCGAGCTCGGCGCGCGCGGCGCGGTGGTGCTGCTGTTCGACGACGACGAGGCGCGGGTCCTCGACAAACTGGGCGCGCTGGGCACCCTGGGCGCTGCCGCCGGGCTCAACATCGCGGTCGAGCTGCTCGCCATGACGCCCGCCTGGAACACGCTGGATTCACTCGCACAACTGCTGTCGCGAGTGGGCCTTTCCAACGTCGTGCTCGGCATCGACGTGCTGCACCTGGTGCGCTCCGGCGGCACACCGCAACAACTCGGGGAGATCAACCCGGCCCTGTACGGCTATGCCCAGCTCTGTGACGGCGCGGACCTCACCCCCCGCACCGACTACGGCGCGGAGGCCGTGGGCGACCGACTCGCGCCGGGCGACGGCATCTTCCCGTTACCTGAATTTCTCGCGGCGCTGCCGCCGGGGCTGCCGCTGGAGCTGGAGGTGCCGCAGCCGCAGGACCGGCCCGCCGCCGAACGGGTTGCGCACGCGGTGGCCGGGGCGCGCGGGTTGTTGGCGTCCGTTTGAAGGTTCGGCTGACCCCGGGAGACGCTGAACTTTGAGACACCGGCAGGGCGATTCGACACCCCTGTTGCGTCCTACAGGAGCATTCGCACCTGTTTCCGGACATTGGCGAATGAAGAATTCGCGCAACAATCAGTGAGTGCATCTACTCTTAACAGGGAGTTGCCATCTACTATACTTCGGCAACGTATTTAGCACGAACTGCATTGCACGCCGCAAGCGACCGTCCTGGCAAATACGGCTTTCTATACCCTGGTTACCATGCGTCGTCCTGTCCGCAAAAAAGGGAGTCATCATATGAACAAGAACCTGCTCCAAGGTAAACAGATCGCCAGTTTGCTGTTGCTCGCGACACTCACTGCCGAACCAGTTGCCGCAGCAACGGCTGCCCCGGAGAAGCACGCCTACTTCGGCAATGTCCACGTGCACACCAATTACTCCTTCGACGCGTTTACCAACGGCACACTGGCCACGCCGGCAGACGCCTACGCCTGGGCGCGCGGCAAGGCCATCCCCGGCGGCGGGGGCGGGCCAGACCTCAAGATCGTGACGCCCCTGGATTTCTACGCCGTGTCGGACCACGCCGAATGGATGGGCATGTTCCGCCTGATGGGAGACCCGAACAGCCCGCTGAGCAAGCACCCGATGGCGCCGCGCATCACCTCCGACGACCAGAACGTCGCCATGCAGGCCTTCGCGGAAATACTGCGCGGTTTCTCCGGCGGCAAGAGCGACCCCGCGCTGACCGACCCGAAGATCAGCGGCGAGGTGTGGGCAGACATCGTGGAAACGGCGGACGCCAGCTACAAGCCCGGCGAGTTCACCACCTTCCCTGCCTTCGAGTGGAGCTCCAACCCGGATATGCGCAACCTGCACCGGGTGGTGGTGTTCCGGGGCTCGGCCAGGGCGCCCGAACTGCCCTTTTCCTCTCTCGACTCGGTGGACCCTGAGGATCTGTGGGCGTGGATGGACAAGCAGCGCGCGGCGGGTGCGACCCTGCTCGCCATCCCGCACAACGGCAACGCCAGCGACGGCGAGATGTTTTCCCTGACCGACCGCGACGGCAAACCCCTCAGCGACGACTACATAGCGGCGCGACACAAGAACGAACCGCTGTACGAGATCACGCAGATCAAGGGCACCTCGGAGACCCACCCCGAGCTGTCGCCCAACGACGAGTTCGCCGGCTTCGAGCTCTGGGACTACACCCTGTCGGCGGACGCACTGCGCCCCACACACCGCAAAGGCAGCTACGCGCGACAGGCACTGCTGGACGGCCTTGGCTTCGCCGCCGATGGTCGCGGCAACCCGTTCCAGTACGGCTTTATCGGCGACACGGATACGCACAACGCGGCGGCTTCCCACGAGGAGTTCAACTACACCGGCAAGTTCGGTTTCGAAAACAACCCGAATCATCGTCTCCTGGGGCTGGAGGGCCAGCCGGAGGGGCAGAAGCGGCAGGTGCGCGAGTTCAGCTCCGGCGGACTGGCGGCAGTGTGGGCCGAGGACAACACGCGCGAGGCCATCTACGACGCCATGCTGCGTCGCGAGACCTATGGCACCACCGGGCCGATGATCAAACTGCGGTTGTTCGGTGGCTGGCAGTTTGGCGACAGGGACGCACAGGCCGCTGATTTCGCCGAGCGCGGCTACACCAACGGCGTACCGATGGGCGGCTCACTGCAAGGCGGCAAAGGCAAGACCCCGCGCTTCATCGTGCAGGCGGCCAAGGATCCCAGGAGCGGCAACCTGGATCGCATCCAGATCGTCAAGGGCTGGGTGGATGCCGCGGGCAAACAACACGAACAGATCTACGATGTCGCCTGGAGCGGCGAGCGCGAACCCGGCGCCGAGGGTGTCCTGCCGCCGGTCGGCAACACCGTGGACGCAGCCAAAGCCAGCTACAGCGACAGCATTGGCGATGTGCAGCTACACGGGGCCTGGCAGGACCCGGACTTCGATCACACGGTACCGGCCTTCTACTACGCCCGGGTGCTGGAGATTCCGACACCGCGCTGGAGCACGCGTGACGCGGTCGCCACGGGCCTGCCGATACCGGAGGGGTTGCCGGTCAGCATCCAGGAACGGGCCTACAGCTCACCGATCTGGTATACGCCCTGATCCCAATAAGGGGTCAGAGCCCTTTTTTGATGTTTTAGGAGAAAGCGGAAAAGGGGTCAGAGCCCATTTGGATAAAATGGGCTCTGACCCCTTTTCTTTTTCCTCTTTCAGGCCCGCGCTTCCAACACCATGTTCGTCGGTGTCTCCGTCGCGCGACGCACGTGGGTAAATCCGGCTTCCTGCAGGATCTGGGTCAGGCGGGCTTCCCCGGCCTGCGCGCCGAGTCCCAGCCCTACTTCCTGCGCCTTCGAGGTCGGGACGCATACCGTCGTTGAGAAGCTGTAGTAAATCCCTGAAAGCAGGTTGAGATTCTCGGCCAGGCTGTCGCCCGCCATGGGTTCGACCAGCATGAACGTGCCGCCGGGCCGCAGTGAGTCGCGAATGTGTCGGGCCGCGCCGACGGGGTCGCCCATGTCGTGCAGGGCGTCGAATATGCAGATCAGGTCGTAGTCCGCGCCGGGAAACTCCTTGGCTGAGCTGACCCGGAATTCCACATTGCCCAGGTTCTTGGACTCGGCCTCCTGCTTCGCCGCGTGTATGGAGGGCTCGTGAAAATCGAAGCCGTGAATGGCTGACGCGGGATACTGTTGCGCCATGAGGATACTGGAAGAACCGCGTCCGCAACCAATGTCGGCAACGCGGGCGCCCGCCTCGAGTTTTTCCTGGACACCATCCAGCGCAGGAATCCAGCTGCTGACCAGGTTCGCCACGTAACCGGGTCGGAAGAACCGGTCGGTGCCGCAGAAGCAGCAGGCATGGTGTTCTCCCCAGGGCCGACCACGGCCGGTCCTGAATACCTCGAGGGCGGTCTCGTGAGTGGCCATCTGCCCGACGACCGACTGGAAGAACCCCTGCATGCAGGTAGGCTCGCCCTCGTGGGAGAAGATGGCAGCCTGCTCCGGTGACAGCGAGAAACTGTCCGAACCGGCATCGTAATCCACGTAGCCCAGAGCCGCATTGGCCGACAGCCACTCGCGCAGGTAGCGCTCGTCCAGGCCGGTGCTTTCAGCCAGGGCGGTGTGCGTGCTCGGCCCCTGCTCGTCCAGCGCGCGATAGACGCCCGCCTGGTCGCCGATATAGGCCATAAGAAGACCCAGGGCGCCGCCCACGTCGCCCATGACCTTGCCCTGCAGTTCCTCGAACCTTGATTGATCCATGATTGTCTCCATGCACTCTCGGGTGGCGTGAACGCCGAACGCAGCGGCGCAATTAGTCCTATAGATAGACCATGGCGCTGTGGGGTGTCCAATCCGGGCTTGCGGTACGCTACCGACTCGGAACGGAGGGCATAAAATTTAGTCCCTCCCTCCCCTTTTTCCCTGCGCAGTAAGGGGTCAGAGCCCTTTTCTTGCAGTAAAGGACTGCAAGGGACCAGAGTTCATATTTGATGTTTTAGAGAGTTCAATCTTCCCATACGGTATTGAAAATACTGAAAACGGAAAGGCGCCCGTTATGCCACGGAAGCCGCGATATTTTCTCCAAGGTATCCCTGCCCACATCGTGCAGAGAGGCAACAATCGCCAGGCCGTGTTTTTCGAGCAGGCTGACTACGCAACGTATCTCTCTCTACTAAGCAAAGCCAAGGAACGCTACTCGTGCATAATCCACAGCTATGCATTGATGACCAATCATGTCCATGTGCTTGCCACTCCCGAGACCAGGGAGTCCATTAGCCAAATGATGCAATATGTTGGCAGGCAGTACGTACCATATGTAAATCAGAAATATCAGCGCACCGGAACCCTGTGGGAAGGCAGGTTCAAAGCGACGATTGTTGAATCTGCTGAATACCTTTTGGCTTGCTATAGGTATATCGAGATGAACCCTGTTCGCGCGGGAATAGTGGAGCACCCTGCGGAGTATCGATGGTCTAGTTACGGTAAGAACGCACTCCTCAAGGGAAACCCTCTAGTGAACGAACACAGTGGCTACCTGGCGCTAGGTAGTACCGCTGAGCAACGGGCGTCAAAATACCGCTCATTGTTTGAACTGGAAGTCTCTGATGCTGAACTGGCTAACATCCGCAGTCACACACTTTCAGGCACACCGTTAGGAAACGATAAATTCAGGACTCAGATAGAGACTGCTCTGGAAACTTCAACTGGAAAAGTGAAAAGAGGAAGACCGAAGAAACGAGTAACTGACAGAAAAGGGCTCTGACCCCTTTTACTCGAAAAGGGCTCTGACCCCTTTTACTGGGCGACGATGGGTGGGTACTCCGATTCGAATTGCCCCGGCTAACCTTCGGTTCGCACCGAATAGGTCGACAGGTAACGCTCCAGCACCGGCTGCGCGCGCTCGACGCTGAGGCCGAACTCGGCGAGTTTGTACTCGTGCTTGCCGAACTTGTTCTGGGGGTTTTCATCGAGCCACGTGCGCATGCCCTGCTCCACGTCAGGCGTGAAGTCGTCGCCGAGGTCCGCGTACAACTGGCGCATGGTCTCGATCGGGTCCTCCACCATGTTCGCGTAGTGCACGTCGACGATGCGGTCCTCGCCGTGGCGTGCGCGAAAGTCCATGATGCGGTCGACGTGCTGCTGCAACTGGTACAGGCAGTTGTCGCCGATCCACTCGGGCGCCGCGCCGGTTTCGAACATGCGGTGCGACAGCGCGATGATGCTGCAGAAGGAACCCAGCGCGGTGTACGGGTCGCGGTGCGTCCACACCAGGCGCGCGTCCGGGTACACCGTGAGCAGCGTGTCCAGCCACAACGCGTGGGACGGCATCTTCAGGTTCCAGTTGCCGGGCGCGTCTGCCTGCAGCACCTGCAGGAAGCGCTTGTGGTACTCGTAGGCCGAGGTCATGTCGGTCTGCAGCAGCCAGTCGCGGTAGGTCTCCATCTTGCAGCGCGACTCCAGCATCAGCGTCTTGAAGTCGTGCGCCATGAAGAACACGCACTCGTTCGGGTAGATCGCCGAGCTGCGGTAGTACTTGCCCATCTCGGGGCGCGCCTCGAGCATCGCCTTCTCGAACTCCAGCATCTCTATCGCGCGCGGGTCCGTGTACAGCGTCTCCCGGGTGGCCGGCGGCACCGGTGACTCGATTTCCCAGCTCAGCGGCGAGCGTCGCGCCGGGTCAGTGGCCAGCAGGTTGCTGAGCAGCGTGGTGCCGGTGCGCGGGATGCCGAATACGAACACCGGCCGCTCCACTGGGCGTTCCAGCAGCTCGGGGCGCTGCTCCAGGTAGTCAGTGGTCTTCAGCCGGTTGGACAGCAACTGCACGATATTCGGGTGCAGGCGCGAGAGCGCCACCTCGCTGGGCTGGCCGGCGTTGAGGTCGGCGAGGTACACGTCCAGGCCCTCGCGGAAGCTGTCGCTGTCGAAGCGCTCCAGTCCCGTCGCCTGTCGCGCCTCCTCGATCAGTTGTTCTGCTACGAGTGCGTCTGCCATGGTGTCCTCGCTTCTTATTTCGCTGCGGCGCGCCGCGTGAAACCCGGGCGCCCGCGCATTCTGGCATGTTCCTAGAATTTCCCTTTCTAACAATCTGCGGGCGAAGTGCCCGCCATACGAGGAGATGTTGATGTCCGGCGGACTGTTTGATTTGAGCGGCAAGGTGGCCCTGGTGACCGGTGGCAACAGCGGCCTCGGCCTCGGTTTTGCACGGGGCATCGCCAGGCAGGGGGGCGATGTGGTGATCTGGGGCCGCGACGAGGGCAAGAACGCGGCGGCCGTCGCGGAGCTCGAGTCCCTCGGCGTGCGCGCGGCGGCGCGGGCGGTGGACGTCGCCTCGGAGGAAGCGGTCAGCGCCGGCTACGACGCGCTGCTGGCGGACTTCGGCCGCGTCGACACGGTGATCGCCAACGCCGGCATGCCGCCCAATACCCGCTCCATCCTCACGACCACCAGCGAGGAGTACCACACGCTGCTGAACACCAACATGCACGGCGCCTTCTACACCCTGCAACAGGGCGCGAAGCTCATGGTGGCGCGCGCCGAGGGTGGCGAGCCGGGCGGTTCGCTCGTTTTCTGCGGCAGCCTGTCGCTGTTCCAGGGCGTGCCGGGCATCGCGCCCTATGCCGCCGCCAAGGGTGGCATCGGCGCCGCCCTGCGCTGCATGGCGGTGGAACTCGGCCAGTACGGCATTCGCGCCAACACCATCGCGCCCGGCTATATCAAGACGGGCTTCAGCGGCGGGCGGCAGGACGGCAGCGCCCAGCCCGAGGACGAGTGGAACGACATCGACAAGATCTTCGCCGGCAAGGCGGCGCTCAGGCGCCCCGGCTTCGCCGTCGACTTCGAGGGCATCGCAGCGTACCTCGCGAGCGACGCCTCCAGTTTTCACACGGGCGACACCATCGTGATCGACGGCGCCGCCCTCATCCATATCTAGACCAGCGGGAGACTCAGCATGCGCCATGTCCTGAACATCCACGAAGTCGACGACGCGCGCCTGGACGAGGTGCAGATGCCCGACGCCGGCGACAGCGACGTCCTCATCGACGTCAAGGCCTGCGGCATCTGCGGCTCCGACCTGTCCTACATCAAGATGGGCGGCATCATGCGCCCGGAGGGCGGCGTGACCCCGCTCGGGCACGAGGCCGCCGGCGAGGTGAGCTACGTGGGTAAAAATGTCGAGGGCATCAGCGTGGGCCAGCGCGTCGTCATCAACCCGATGCAGACCCCGAGCATGATCGGCTCCGGCGGTCCCGAGGGCGCGTTCACCGAGCGCCTGCTGGTCAGCGACGCGCGGGTGGGCGACAGCGTGCTGCCGATTCCCGGCGACCTGCCCTTCGAGATCGCCGCGCTCACCGAGCCGCTGGCGGTCGCGCTGCACGGCGTGAACCGCGCGCAGGTGACGCCGGGCGACAAGGTCGTGGTCTTCGGCTGCGGCCCCATCGGCCTGGGCATGGTGTTGTGGCTGGTCGATCGCGGCATCACCGACGTGGTGGCGCTCGACCTGTCGGAGGAGCGGCTGCAACGCGCGCGCGATCTCGGCGCGCAGGCCGCGCTCAACCCGGCCGAGGTGGACCTGCGCGCGGAGCTGATGAAGCTACACGGCGTGGGCAAGGTGCTGAACCGCGACGCGGTGGGCACCGACGCCTTCATCGACGCCGCCGGCGCGCCCAACATACTGGGCGACGTGATCGGCATGGCCAAGTTCCACGCGCGCATGGTGATCACCGCCGCCTACATGCAGCCGATCCAGGTGCACCTGGGCGCCATGCTCACCACCGAGATGACCATCACCACGGCCATGGGCTACCCCGACGAGATGCCGGAAGTACTGGCGGCGCTGCCGCGCATCGCCGACAAGGCGGGCTCGATGATCAGCCACCGCTTCGGCCTGGGCGAGGTGATCAGCGCCCTCGACGTGGCGCGCACCCCCGCCTCGGCGAAGGTGATGATCGATATCTAGGGTCCCGGGAGTGCCGCTCACGGGCACTCCCACGGACCACCCGCTTCTCGATGGCCCCGTCCCCCGGGGTCACAACTATGCAACAGTGTTGTTGACCTGTATAATCAGTGCCGCCAATTTTTGAAGGGGTCGAGCATGATTCAGGTAATGAAAGGCATCCGGGTGCTGGAGGTCGCGCAGATGACGTTCGTGCCCGCCGCCGGCGCCATCCTGGCGGACTGGGGCGCCGACGTCATCAAGATCGAGCACCCCGTGCGCGGCGACACCCAGCGCGGCTTCATCAACATGGGCGGCGTGAAGGTCAACCCGAAACGCAGCCCCTTCGTGGAGCACCCCAACCGCGGCAAGCGCAGTGTGGGCGTGGATTTCTCCAAGCCCGAGGGCATCGAGGTCATCTACGAACTGGCGAAGACCGCCGATGTATTCCTCACCAACTGCCTTCCGGCGCAGCGCCAGAAAATGAAGTTCGACATCGAGCACATCCGCGCCGTCAATCCGAATATCATCTACGCCCGCGGCAGCGCGTTCGGCGACAAGGGCCCCGAGCGCGAGGCCGGCGGCTTCGACGGCACCGCGTTCTGGAACCGCAGCGGCATCGCCATCGCCATGTCGCCGGAGGAACTCGGCGGCCCCCTCTCCCAGGGCATCCCCGCGTTCGGCGACTCTATCGGCGGCATGAATATCGCCGGCGGTATCTCCGCGGCGCTGTTCCACCGCGAGCGCACCGGCGAGGCGCTGGAACTGGACGTGTCGCTGCTGAGCAGCGCCTGGTGGGCCGCGGGCACCTCGATCGACATGGGCATCGACTGCGGCGAGGTGGGGCGCAACCGCATGCCCACCTCCGGCGGCAACCCGGGCAACCCGTTCATGGGCAACTACTACACCTCGGACGGCGGCACCATCAACCTGTGCACGCTCACGCCCGGCCCGCACATCCGCAACGTGTTCGAGCACCTGGGCATTCCCGAGGCCGCGGACGACGAACGCTTCGCGGACGCGCAGTCCCTCATGCAGAACTGGCAGGCAGCCAGCGACCTCATCCGCGAGCAGTTCGCGGCGCAGCCGTTCGAGTACTGGTGCGAGCACCTGAAGACGATGTCGGGCCAGTGGGCGCCGGTGCTGGACCTGCTGCAGATTGCGCAGGACGAGCAGGCGCTGGCCAACGACATGCTGTTCGAAGTCGAGGCGGCGGACGGCGGCGAGCCTGTCAAACTGGTGCGCGGCCCGGTACAGTTCAACCATGAACCCGTGCAGACCACCCGCGCCCCCGAGGCGTCGGAGCACACGGAACTCGTGCTCATGGAACTGGGCATGGAGTGGGAGCGGATCGAGCAACTGAAGGCCGCCGGCGCCATCGCCTGAGCGGACGGTTAAAAATAGAGAGCATAATGATGAAACCCGGAAGCAAACTCAAAAGCACGGTGTGCGACACCGAGGTCATGGTGATCAAGGCGGCGGACGGCGAGGTCGCCTGCGGCGGCGCGCCGATGGTGGACGAGAAACCCGCGGACGGCGGCAGCCCCGACCCGGCCTTCGCCGAGGGCACGCTGCTGGGCAAGCGCTACGTGGACGCGAACGACACGATCGAGCTGCTGTGCGTGAAGCCCGGCGACGGCTCCCTGTCCCTCGACGGCGTGGCGCTCACCACCAAGGACGCCAAGCCGCTACCCTCTTCCGACTGACGGCGCGCCGTGAACATCGCGCTCATCCTCGAGATGGCCGCCGAGGCGGCCCCTGACCGCGTCGGGCTCGTCTGCGACGGCCGCCGCTGGACCTACGGCGAACTGCTGCGCGCCGCGCGCGGCGCCGCGGTCAACCTGATCGACAGTGACTGCACCTTTGTGGCGCTGCTCGACGAAAGCAGCGAGGCCGCCCCCATCGCTCTGTTCGGCGCGGCGCTCGCCGGCATTCCCTACGTACCCCTGAACTACCGCCTGGCGGATGAAGACCTCGCGAAGCTGCTGGCGCGCATCGCCCCCGCCTGCATCGTCGGCGACGTGGACCGCGCACAGCGACTCGACCCGGACGCGGGCCACACACTGCTGGCGCGCGCGGCGTTCGTTGCCGCCGCGGAAGACGCGGCGGACCGCTTTGGCGAGGCGCGCGAGGGCGAGGAGATCGCCGCGCAGATCTTTACGAGCGGCACCACCGGCACCCCCAAGGCGGCGCTGCTGCGCCACGCCAACCTGCTTGGCTACATCCTCGGCACGGTCGAGTTCTGCTCGGCGGGGGAGGAGGACGCGCAGCTCGTCTGCGTGCCGCCCTACCACATCGCCGGTATCTCGGCGCTCCTCAGTTCCATTTACGCGATGCGCCGCATCGTGATACTGCCCGCGTTCGAGCCGGAGGACTGGCTGCGCCTGGCGGAGGAGGAGAAGGTGAGCAACGCGTTCCTCGTGCCCACCATGCTGGCGCGCATCATCGAGTGCATGGATGCGGGCGCGGCGGCGGAACTCCCCAGCCTGCGCGCCATCGCCTACGGCGGCGGCCGCATGCCGGTCGAACTGATTGAACGCGCGCTGGCGCTGTTCCCGGACACCGCGTTCACCAACGCCTACGGCCTCACGGAGACCAGCTCCACCATCGCGCTGCTCGGGCCCGAGGATCACCGCCTGGCGCAGACCTCGGACGACCCGGCGGTACGCGCGCGGCTGGGCTCCGTGGGCAAGCCGCTGCCGACCGTCGAACTCGAGATCCGCGACGACGAGGGCCGGCCGCTGCCGGCCGGCGAACGCGGCGAGATTTACGTGCGCGGCGAACAGGTCTCCGGCGAATACCGCGAGCGCTCGGCGCTGGACGGCGACGGCTGGTTCCCCACGCGCGACGCCGGCTGGCTGGACGACGAGGGCTACCTGTTCCTCGCGGGCCGCGCCGACGACGTCATCGTGCGCGGCGGCGAGAACATCTCCCCCGGCGAGATCGAGGACGTGCTCATGGCGCACCCCGCGATCCTCGATGCCGCGGCGGTGGGTGTGCCGTCCGCCGAGTGGGGCGAGGCGGTAGGCATTGCCGTGGTGTTCAAACCGGAGGCGGAACCGCTGGCGGACGACGAGTTGCGCAAACTCATTCGCGACCGGCTGCGCTCGTCGCGCCTGCCGGAACAGATCTGCCGGCGCGACGCGCTGCCCTACAATGAGATGGGCAAGCTGCTGCGCCGCGAGGTGCGTACCTGGTTCAGTAGCTGATGCTTCGGTAACGGCTGCCCCCGGCGACTGACGGCTCACCGATCGACGGCCAAGGCTGCGTCGACCCATGGAGAGAAGCTAATGAAAGACATGGTAACCCCAGACGACCCGGACTGCCCTTTCGTCTTTAATTTCGACCAGGCCACGTTCAAGCCCGGCGATGTCGTCAGCTATCGCGTCGACGAGGGCTTCGACGACATGCCGTTCGTGGGCGAACTGCTCGAGGTGCACGAGGACCACGTCATCCTACACCACTACGGCGAACCCGAGGGCCAGGTCCGCCCGATGCGCGGCAGCCGCGAGGACCGCCCCGTGGTCACCCGGGCCGACGCCCTTGGTGAGTGACACGCCGCTCGCGGACCGGGTCGCCCTGATCACCGGGGGCGGTGGCGGCATCGGTCGCGCCATCGCACTTGCCTTCGCCGCCGCGGGCGCGGACATCGTCATCGCCGACATCATCCCGGAGCGCTGCGAGGAAACCGCGGTGCGCGTGCGCGAGGCCGGCCGCGAGCCACTGCCGGTGCCCACCGACGTGACCGACACGGGCCAGGTCGCCGCCGCGGTCGCGGCCACGCAGGCGCGCTTCGGCCGCCTCGACATCCTGGTCAACAACGCGGGCGGCACGGCAAAGAAACCTTTCATGGAACAGTCCGAGCGCTCCTGGCGCCGGCACATCGACCTGAACCTCGTCAGCATGCTCGCCGCCACCTCCGCGGCGGTGCCCGTGATGATCGCGGGCGGACGCGGCGGCAACATCATCAATGTCAGCAGCATCGAGGCGACCCGCGCGGCGCCGAACTTCGCGGTATACGCGGCGTGCAAGGCCGGCATGCTGAACTTCACGCGTTCCCTCGCGCTGGAACTGGCGGACGACAACATCCGCGTCAACGCCATCACGCCCGACTACACGATCACGCCCGGCCTGCGCGGTAACATCAAGGGGCCGGTGGACCGCGATACGTGGCTCACGCCCAGTGCGGAGCACGAGGCGGCCACCGCGCGGCGCATTCCGCTCGGTCGGCCGGGACAGGACCACGAGTGTGCGAGTGTCGCACTGTTCCTTGCGTCAGCCATGAGCAACTATGTGACCGGCGCGGTCATCCCCGTCGACGGCGGGACCAGCGCGTCGAGCGGGTGGTTGCGCAATGCCCAGGGGCACTGGACGCTCGATGGTTTGGGTGACGTCTGAGTTATTGTGGTTTTGTAGTGAAGTGACACGATGGATGTTCGGGCATCGTGGGGTCGTGCAGCGGTTTTGCTTTGAGGTAGGTTTCGGAAGAGCTGCCGGGCTTTAGATCGGCGGCTTGGGCAATACCCAGGCACCGCGGCGTCATATAGTCACTTTGTTTTGGGGTGGACTTCGTGAGAGCTGCCGGGCTTTTCGTTTGGTGACTTGAGCGTTACCCGGGCACCGCGGCGTCGTGAAAGTTCCGGCGAGGCGGGAAAAGCAGCCTCGCCAGAACTTCCCCGCCACCGCGTCGCCCTACCTGCTAGCTTTACGTCACTATCCAACGGGTGGTGGGTTCTTGCGCTCCGTTGGCCGGCCCGCGAGCGGCCGACTTCCCTGCTTTAAAACGCGGCCCTCCGGGCTGCCCTCAGTCGGTCGCGAGCCCTGCGGTCTCGCTCCACTCCCTCGGCACGTTTTGAACAGCAGGGAATTCGACCGCTCGCGCACCTGGTGCCAGTGAATAGAGCGACATCGTCGTCCCCGCGGAAGCGGGGACCCAGTGACCTTGCCCGCAGAACTGAAGCTAATGCTGCAGGACGATAGAAGGCCCCGAGCCGGGATATCTCTTCGCGTAGCCGTCAGGGAGGCACCGAGGGAGTGGAGGGAGACTCCGCAGGAGGCTCCCGACCGACTGAGGGCACCGCGGAGCGGGGCCGACAGCGAGCGAAGAGATATCGCGGGTCGGGGCCTGGGTGGGCAAAAGGATCTAACGCCAGCTCGGTAATCAATGCCACTGGGCCCCGAGACGTCGGACCGCCGCCTGCGCGGGGTCGGCGATGGTTGGGTGCTACGCGGGGGCGACGGTAGTGAGCCAGTCACACCGGGCGACGGCTGGGTTCTGCGCGGTAGCGGAGAGGTTGGGGTGGCGGGGATGGCGGATTAGTAGGACTCTTCCTCCCCGGTCTCCATGCGCTTCTCCAGCGCACTTTGCATCGAGCTTTCCAGGTCCTTTGCCTTGTTCAGCGCGGCCTGTTGTCCCTCGGGGATTACTGTCTCCGCCTCGCCGCCGCCCGCGGACTGGTAGAGGACCCACATGATGGCCCCGAGGGAGAGAATCATTCCGATGATGCGCATAGTGCCGACCTCCCGGTTGGGTGGGACGGCACGGGTGGCTGTGTTGCGCAGTACGGGCCGTCCATACTGGCCCATTCTGCCATGGCGGGCACGGGGGGGCGGTATTACGCTTAACGTGAATATTCAATATCGAGGCCCCGCGATGTCCTTCGTGAAGGTGGAAAAGCCACGCCCCTACATCACCCAGATCACCCTGAATCGCCCGGAGCGCATGAACGCCATGGCCTTCGACGTGATGGTGCCGTTCAAGGACGCGCTGGAAGAGGTGAGTTTCGACAACGAGACGCGCGTCGTGATCGTGACGGGGGAGGGCGCCGGGTTCTGCGCCGGCGCGGACCTCGAGGACCCGGGCTGGATGGATATCTTCGACGGGCTCACGGTGCCCGGCATCGCGCGCCGGGCGATGAAGGTGCTGGACGACGTCATCAAGGCGATCCACGACATGCACCAGCCCGTGATCGGCGCGATCAACGGCCCCGCGATCGGCGGCGGCTTCTGCCTCGCAATGGCGACAGATATCCGGGTCGCATCCGACGCCGCGTATTTCCGCCCCGCCGGCATCAACAACGGCCTGACGTCCGCGGAGCTCGGCCTGAGTTACCTGCTGCCCCGTGCCGTGGGCACCAGCCGCGCGTTCGAGATCATGCTGACCGGGCGCGATGTCGATGCGCAGGAGGCCCACGACATCGGCATCGTGTCCAGGGTCGTGCACCAGGACAAGCTGCTGGACGAGTGCTACGCGATCGCGGAGCGCATCAACGGCTTCAGCCAGCTCGGTGTGGAGCTGAGCAAGCAGATGCTCTGGGCGGGCATCGATGCGGGCAGCCTGCACACGCACATGAACCACGAGGGGCACGCCCAGCTGTTTGTGCGCATGACGACGCAGAACTTCGAGGAGGCGATCAAGGCGCGCAAGGAGGGCCGCAAGCCCGAGTTCAAGGACTGACGCGTCAGGCCTTTTCCTCGGTCATGCGGCGCAGGCGTTCGAGGCTGGGTTTCAGCAGCGGCGATTCGCGACTCTGCCACACCCAGAGCGCCGCGGGTCCCAGGGTCGGCACCAGCAGGACGCTGATCTGGTAGGCCAGGCCGATGAAGTTCGGGCCGGGCACCCAGACGCCCTCGTGCTCCAGGAACGGCTGGCCGACGTTGACCATCAGCTCCTTCATGCACAGCGCCAGCAGTCCCACCCCCATCATCACGTAGAGCGCGATAATCCCCCACAGGTAGCCCGCCAGGTAGTCCTTCTTCTGCGTCGCGAAATGCAGGCAGGTGTAGAACGGCAGTGAGTAGGACAGGATGCGCGGGTTGAGCTCGAAACCCAGCCGGTACTCCGACTGGCCGAGCGGTACGAGGCGGCCGCCCTCTTCGCCGAACTGTGTCATCAGCAGCACGCGGTTGCCGTCGACGAAGAAGTTGTACACCACGTCGGGAAACCAGGCGCCCAGGACCACGTTGACGAAACCGATGGCCGGTCCCGCCAGCGGGGCGCCCGCGACGGTCCAGAGGGCGAAACAGGGGATCATGAGCACGAACACATACAGCAGGAACTGCCGCATGTGATGGCGCTCATCCATTGGCAGGCTCCGCGGTTTCCAGTGTGTCGCCGCCCGACAGGTAGCGCAGGTACACCATGAACACAATCAGGACGTCGAGCATGATCAGCGCCGGCCACAGGTACAGGTGAATCCAGGTAAAGAACTCCATGTTCCAGTTGCCCAGGTAGAACAGGCTGATAATCCGCGCGATGTTGAGTACCTGTATGGCGATGAAGCCGAGGCCGATCGCCAGCGCGCGCGCCTTCCAGCCGGCGGGGAACGCGATCACGGCGGCGATCAGGACGATGGTAGCCTCCACGCCGTTGCAGCCCGCCTCGATCGATACGGCGAAACCGGTGTCGCGAAACTGCAGGACCTTGCCGTAGGCCAGCACCGTGTCGTCGAAGGGCAGGATGAGCGCCGCGCTGATCTTCGCCAGTTGCGCGGTGAACGGCACAATGACGTGCGTCTGCACGGGTACGAGCATTTCCACGGTAAAAAGTGTGACGAGAACAGCGAGGAAGATAAGCACGAAACGCGTCACCGCGGCACACCTGTGACTGGTCGAAGAGGTGCAGATAGTAACACGAGCCGTGAGCCGCGGGCCAAGTCAGAGGTCGAACAGGAGCTTGATGATGAAGCCCACCAGCACGGTATTCAGGACGATGCGGATCAGGCGTTCGCCGCGGGTGATCGTGAAGTGCGCGCCGAGGTAGCCGCCGATCGAGTTGCCGACCGCCAGGGCGAGCCCCACCAGCCACAGCAGCTCCAGTTGGCTCGCGAAAACAAACAACGCCGCCAGCGTATACACCGCGATGATGAAGACCTTGTGCATGTTGGTCCGCACCAGGTCCAGGCCCATGACGCGGTTGAGGATGGGCATGACGATAAACCCCACGCCGATCTGGATGAAGCCGCCCCAGAACCCCGCGGCCACCATCAGCGCGTGGCCCGCCACCAGCTGTCGCCCGCTCGGTTGGTGATCCTCCGCCTGCTGCCGCGCGCCGCGGTCGAAGTGCATGAGCAGCATGACGCCGACCATGATCACGGCCAGCGCGCGGTTGAACCAGGCGCCCTGGAGTTGCACGCCCACCAGCGCCCCGCCGATCGCCCCGGGCAGGGCGCACGCGGCGAGAGTCAGGCTCAGTCGGAAGTCGCGGAAGCCGCGGCGCGCGAACGTGGTAACGGCGGTGATGTTCTGCGCGAGGATGGCGATGCGGTTGGTGCCGTTGGCCACCGCGCCCGGTATGCCCATGAACACCATGACGGGCACCGTGAGCAGGGAGCCGCCGCCGGCCATCACATTGAGGAAACCGCCCACGGTGCCGACCGCTATCAGCAGCGCGACCTGTCCCAGGGCGAGTTCCAAGTCAGTCGCCCGTCCAGGGCTCGCGCATCGTGACGAATTCCTCCGCCGCGGTGGGGTGGATGCCTATCGTGCTGTCGAAGACGGCCTTGGTGGCGCCCGCGCGCATCGCGATCGCGATGCCCTGGATGATCTCACCCGCGTCGGGGCCGACCATGTGCACACCCACGACCCGGTCGGTGGCGTCGTCCACGATCATCTTCATGAAGGTCTGTTCCTGCCGCCCGCTGATGGTGTGCTTCATCGGGCGGAAGCTGGACTTGTACAGGGTGATTGCGCCGAAACGTTCGCGGGCGTCGGTCTCGGTGAAGCCCACCGTGCCGATGTTCGGCTGGCAGAACACCGCGGTCGGGATGAACTCGTAGTCCACCTGCTGGTCCGGCCCGCCGAACTGGCGCCGCGCGAAGGACATGCCCTCCGCCAGCGCCACGGGGGTGAGCTCCATGCCACCGATGACGTCGCCCAGGGCGAAAATACTGGGTTCTGCGGTGCGGAACTCGTCGTCCACGTCGATCTCGCCGCGCGCATTGAGCGTGACCCCGGTGTTCTCCAGGCCCAGTCCCTGGAGGTGGGGCTTGCGACCGGTGGCGTAGAGCACGGCGTCCGCCTCGAGACGCGAACCGTCGGTCAGCTCGACCGCCAGGCCGCCCGCGGTCTGCTCGAGTGCCATGACATTCGTCTCAAAACGCAGGTCGACGCCGCTGGCGGTGATCTCGCGCGCCGCGTTCTCACGGATGTCATCGTCGAAACCGCGCAGGAACAGGGGGCCGCGGTAGAGCTGGGTCGTCTGGGCGCCCAGGCCGTTGAAGATACCCGCGAACTCCACGGCGATGTAGCCGCCGCCGACCACGACGATGCGCTCGGGGAAGGCATGGAGGTCGAAGATTTCATTGGACGTCACGGCGAGCTCGGCGCCCGGAATCGCGGGCACGTGGGGCCAGCCGCCCGTGGCGATCAGCAGCTTGTCGGCGGTATACCGGCTGCCGTTTACCACCACGGTGTGGGGATCGACGATACTCGCCCGGCCGTCTATGAGCTGTGCGCCGGCGACGTCCAGCACGCGATCGTAGACGGCGTTGAGGCGCGCGATCTCCGTGCGCTTGTTGTCGCGCAGGGTGGTCCAGTCGAAGGCCGGCACCTCGGACTGCCAGCCGAAGCCGCGGGCGTCCACGAAGTCCTTGCCGTACTGGGAGGCGTAGACATAGAGTTTCTTGGGGACACAGCCGACATTGACGCAGGTGCCGCCCAGGTAGCGGTCCTCCGCGATCGCGACCCTCGCGCCGAAGCCCGCGGCCATGCGCGCCGCGCGCACGCCGCCTGACCCCGCGCCTATAACAAACAGGTCGTAGTCGAAATCTGCCATGGATACCTCCCTCCGGTCGATGCGGCAGTCTAGCAGCCCGCCGCGAAGGGGCGCCATCCCCGCGCTTGTGGGCCTTTGTCTGCAGGTGGGAATTCATTATCATGGCGCCTGCCGCAAGACCAAGCGCCGCCCCCCGCGGGCGGCGGTACCGCAAGAGGAGTGACGTTAGATGAGAAAACCGATTAGCTGGCTGATGCTGGGCCTTGCCATTATCGCGGGCCAGGCGACCGCGGAGGCCGCATTGGACGAGATTACGCTGCAGAACGGCTCGCGCATCCTGTGCACCGTGACGGACGTGCGCGACGGGGTGGTGACAGTCGAGACCGATTTCGCCGGCACGTTGGAAATCGCGGCGGACCAGATCGTCGCGCTGCAGACCAACACACCGGCCACCCTGCTGATGACTGACGAAGCGGTGCTGGAGAACGTGCCGCTCGTCGTGAGCGGTGGCGAGCTGGTGCTGTCCGACGGCGCCGACTACGCATTGACCGATCTTAAGGTCGTCAATCCGGCGCCCTGGGAGCTCGGCCAGGGGTATAACTGGACGGGTATCGTCGATGCGGCCTGGGTGATGCAGCGCGGCAACACCGACACCGATGAACTGAACTACAAGCTCGAGTCAACCTGGCTGAGTACCGTCGATCGCTACTCCCTGAAGTTCTACGGTGAGAATGACGAGCAGAACGGTGAAAAGAGCGCCGACAACTGGCAGTTGACCGCCAAGTATGACCACTTCCTCGAGGACCCCGATTACTGGGGTGTCCAGCTCGGGCTGGAAGAGGACAAGTTCGCGGATCTCAAACTGCGGACGATAGTCGGCCCCTACATCGGTCGCCAGTTTTTTGCGGAGCCGGTTTTCACGTTCTCCGGCGAGGCGGGCCTCTCGTTCGTGACGGAAGATCTCTACACGGCTGACGACCAGGAGTACGGCGCCGCCACGTGGGCGATGAACGCGACCAGCAACGTGCTCGGCGGGGATTCCAGGCTGTACTTTGACCAGACCGGCATCTGGAACCTGGACGACGTCTCCGACGTGATCGTCAAGTCGACCTTCGGTCTCGGTTTCCCGTTGATGTGGAACTTCGAGGCGGCGGCCGAAGTGATGCTGCAGTACGACTCCGGCATCCCCAAGGACAGGAAGGAAACAGACCAGACCTACCGGTTCCGGATAGGCTACACCTGGTGAATGACGGCCCCGGTACCGGCGCGGTACCGGGGCCCTGCGTCTAGCGGGAGCCCTTGATCAGGCTGCGGAACCAGTCGGCAAGCGTTTCGTGCTTGTAGTCGGTGAACTCGCCCGCATCCATGAACATGCCGTGTTCGCGGCATACTTCGTACCAGATATGCGGTTGGTCCGGGTCCGAGACTTTTTCCATCTGGGTGCCGCAGCGCGGGCAGGAGATGTCGTCGACGGCGTCCCACTTCTTGCCCTCCGACTTTTTGCCGATATCCAGCGCATCGCCCATCCACTTGCTCTTGAGCAGCTCGGCCTCGCCGTGATCGAACCACAGGCCCTGGCAGTTGGTGCAGCGGTCGATGACGAGGTCACCCCCGTAGGTGATCTCGTCCATGCCGTGGCCGCACTTGGGGCACTCTATGCCGTGTACATCCGGGTTATATTCCATTTGGTTTCACCATTGGGTCAGGTTGTGGCCGCCATCGCGCCGGACGGGCCGGGGGGCGGAACGACTGCTGTTGTACAGACACCGCCGCTGCCGCCTGCGGCGGCCTGCTTATGCTTATTTCGGCGTGACCCGTGAATTATCGTACGCACCCGGGGTTTGTACAAGAAAACACCGGGAAAAAGGTGCCGGCAAGCACCTGCCAATCACCTGATCGGGGTCAAGCCCCGGGCATTGCGCCGCGCCCATTTGGTTCTACACTTAGGGCAGTGGTACCGCAACGACAAGGGAGTGAGGATCGATATGTTGGAAAAAGAACTGGCCCAGGCCACCAAAATGGCCGAGAAGGCCAATCGCCAGGTCGAGCGGCTGCGCAAGCGCCTGCTGGCCGAGTCTGAAAAGACCCATGCAAACCTGAAGCGTGAACTGAACGCCGCGAGAAAGAACTACACGGCCGCCAGCACGCGCCTGAAGAAGGCGCGCAACGCGCTGCGCAAACGCACCACGCCGCAGAACCAGAAGAAGGTCGATGCCCTGGTCAAGCAGGTCCAGGAGTTGGCCGATTCCGTGACCCAGATTACCCGCGCGGCGTACGACGCCGCCGAGAAGCTGGTCATCGTGAAGGCCGACGCGGTGCTGGCTGATCGCAGGGCCCGCGCGGCGGATCGCGCCGCGGCCATGGTCGAGCGTGCGGCGCGCGGTCCGGCGAAGAAGAAAGCCGGGAAGAAGAAAACCGCCGCCAAGCGGAAAAAGGCCGCTCCGAAGAAGAAGGCGGCCGCCAAGCGCAAGAAAGCCGCTCCCAAGAAGAAGGCGGCGGCCAAGCGCAAGAAAGCCGCTCCCAAGAAGAAGGCGGCGGCCAAGCGCAAGAAGGCCGCGCCGAAGGCCAAGGCCGCCTGAGAGCCATCGACAGGCCGGCCCGCCGCCCCGGCGGCGGTGCCCGGCCAGCACCGGGCTCACTGACCGCGGCCGTCGCCGCGGCGCCACAGCCTATCGACTAATAGTTTCTTCCAGACACCTTTTTTGGCCACGCGGGTCCTCGTCCTCGCCGTTGGCGACGTCTATATTTGCCGCACCGAATCGGCCACAGCCGGCAATGGTGTGCGCCGTCCTTCTCCCCGTCACCGAGAACCAACATGAGCGAGCGTTACCACGCACTTCGATTATTCGCGCTGGTCCTGGGCGTCCTGTTGCTGCCGGCCTGCGGGGAACCCCAGGGCCGCGGAGCGGTGCAGGGCGGTACGCTGCCTGCCGCCGTGGTCGCGGACAGGCAGGCGCGGCAGCAGGCGGTGGCGCCGGGCGAGGACAGCCAGATACTGTTCGGCGACCTTCACGTACACACCACGTTTTCGCCCGATGCGTTCATCATGTCGGTACCCCTCATGGGCGGCAGCGGCCTGCATCCGCCCGCGGACGCGTGCGAC
The DNA here is from genome assembly GCA_030428835.1 of Gammaproteobacteria bacterium. Taxonomy (GTDB): domain Bacteria; phylum Pseudomonadota; class Gammaproteobacteria; order Pseudomonadales; family Halieaceae; genus Marimicrobium. The sequence goes on from JAUIEP010000066.1 coordinate 21,330, forward strand.
TTTGCGCGCTACTGCTCCGCCCTGGACTTCTGGTCCATCAACGACCACGCCGAGGGCATCACGCCGCGCCGCTGGCGTGAGACGAAGCAAAGCATCCGCGAGTGCAACGCGCGCTCGGGCGACCCCGGCAATCCCGACATGGTGTCCTTCCTCGGCTGGGAGTGGAGCCAGGTCGCCACTTCCCCCGCCAAACACTACGGCCACAAGAATGTCGTGTTGCTGGACACCGACGACGACAAGGTGCCCGCCCGTGCCATCGCCGCACCCCGGGCGCAGCTCGCCCGGGCGCCGATGGGCCGCGCCGCGCAGCTCATGCTGTCGTTGCTGGACTTCGAGAACCGTTCCTTCTACTGGAGCATCCCCAACTATTACGACGAGATTGCGCAGACGCCGGTGTGCGAGAGCGGCGTCGATACGCGGGAGCTGCCGCAGGAATGTCTCGAGGTGGCGGTCGACCCGCGGGAACTGTTCCTGAAGCTCAACCAGTGGGACCACGACAGCATCGTGATCCCCCACGGCAATTCCTGGGGCATGAACACGCCCGCGGGCACGAGTTTCGACAAGCAACTGAACGCGCAGCAGCACGACCCGCAGCGACAGTTCCTGTTCGAGCTGTATTCCGGTCACGGCAATTCGGAGGAGTATCGCGACTGGCGCGCGGTCGCGGTGGATGAGCGCGGCGCGAAGTACTGCCCGGCGCCCTCGGAAGGTTACCTGCCGTGCTGCTGGCGTGCCGGCCAGATCATTCGCGAGCGCTGTACCGAGGCGGGCCTCGCGGAAGAGGAATGCGCGGCGCGCGAACGCGAGGCGCGGCAAAACTTCGTCGACGCGGGCAACTCCGGCCACCTCACCATTCCCGGCCAGCAGGTGACGGACTGGCTGGATTGCGGCACCTGCCCGGACTGTTTCAACGCACCGATGGACCACCGGCCCATGGCCACCGGACAGTACGCCCTGGCGCTGTCCAACCTGGAGACACCCGACGCGCCGCTCCGGTTCCGCTTCGGGTTCATCGGTTCCAGCGACAACCACCGCAGCCAGCCGGGAACGGGTTACAAGGACATCAAGCGCAAATTTATGACCGAGGCGTTCGGCAGCGACCGCGAGGGCCTTACCGCCGCATCCGTGGGTGACAAGCGCGCGCCCGAACCCTATTCCGTCCCGTTCGACGCGGCGGGCGTGGGCCTGCAGAACCTGCGCAACATGGAGCGGCAGAACTCCTTCTGGCTCACCGGCGGCCTCGTCGCCGCGCACAGCCGCGGGCGGACTCGCGAGGCCATCTGGGACAGCCTGCAGCGCCGCGAGGTCTACGCCACGTCGGGCGACCGCATACTGCTCTGGTTCGACCTGCTGCGCGGCGACCAGCGGATACCGATGGGCTCCGACACCGCGAGTGCGCAGATACCGCGCTTCCGCGTCGGCGCCGTCGGCGCGTTCCGCCAGCAGCCCGGCTGTCCCGACCACGCCGTGCGCGGACTCGGCGCGGAGCGGGTCGCAAGCCTGTGCGGCGGGGAGTGCTACAACCCCGCGGATGAGCGCCTGCTCATAGAGCGGATCGAGATCGTGCGCATCAGGCCACAGGTGACACCGGACGAACCCGTGGGCGACCTGATAGAGGATCCCTGGCGCGTGTTTGACTGCGCGCCGGACCAGGCCGGTTGCGAGGTGGAGTTCGAGGATGCGGAGTTCGTCGACGCCGGGCGCGAGGCGCTGTACTACGCGCGCGCCATCCAGGAGCCGACCCCCATGGTGAACGCCGACAACCTACGCTGTGAGTACAACGAGCAGGGCGAGTGTATCGCCGTCAACCCATGCTATGGCGACTTCCGCACGCCGAAGGACGAGGACTGCCTCGCGCCTGCCCGGCAACGCGCCTGGTCATCACCCATTTTTGTCGCATTTGAGCGCGCCGCGGCCGGCGGGCGCCACGGGGAAACACCATGAAAACTGTAACGTCTCGACCTTTCCGCGCGCGCGGTGGCATAGGGAAATTCCTGCTGGTAGTGCTGGCCATCGCGGCGGTCGGCGCAGCCTGGCTGGTACTCGACGAGGACGCGGGCACGCAATTGAAAAAGGAGGCTGAGCTGGCGGCGATCGGGGCGATCGGCAAGGCCGCGACCAGCCGCCTGCCCGGGGGCGAGGACGGCGCCGCGACGCACGGCAGCGCGGTCGATCTCATCCGGCGCCCCATCGAGGTCATCGAGATTGCCGACAACGTGCACTACGCCACCGGCGTGGGCAACACGATGATGATCACCACCGACGAGGGCAACGTCCTGTTCGACACGGGCCTGGTACTGCAGGTGGAGCCGCAGTTGCGCGCGCTGAAGGAGGTGTCCGACGCACCGGTGCGTTACATCGTGCTCAGCCATTCCCACGCGGACCACATCGGGGGTGTGCGCTTCTGGCAGGAGGAGGGCACCGAGATCGTGGCGCACGAGGACTTCGTGGAGGAGCAGCGCTACCTCATGGAACTGGAACCGTACCAGTACAGCCGCAATCGCACGCTGTTCCCCTGGATGCCCGCGTGGGAAGACCGCCCGGACATCGCCATGATGCGCTACGGCGGAGTTGAGCCCACCATCACCGTGGGCGACTGGGAGACCCACCGTTTCACGCTGGGCGGTGTCGAGTTCCACGTGATCGGCACGCCGGGCGCGGAGGGCGCCGACAACGCGGTCCTCTGGCTGCCCGAACAGAAGATACTCTTCTCGGGCGACTTTTTCGGCCCGCAGTTCCCGCAGTTCCCCAACGTGTTCACCATGCGCGGCGAGAAGATCCGCAAGCCGATGGAGTACGTGAAGTCGCTGGACCTGCTGCTGACGCTGGACCCGGAAATCGTCGTACCCAGTCACCTCGATCCCACGGTTGGCGCGGTTCAGATTCGCGCGGATATCACGAAAATCCGCGACGCGGTGCAGTATGTGCACGATGCCACCGTGGCCGGCATGAACGCGGGCAAGTCGGTGTATGACCTGATGCAGGAGATCAAGCTGCCGCCCGAGCTGGACCTCGTGCAGAACCACGGCCGCGTGGACTGGGCGGTGCGCAGTATCTGGGACTATTACGCCACCTGGTTCCACTTCGACAGCACCACCGAGCTCTACCCGGTGCCGGTGCGCGAGGTCTACGCCGACATCGCCGGCGTGGCGGGCAGCGAGGCATTGCTCAGTCTCGCGCAGAACTTCCTGCACGCCGATGAGCCGGTCAAGGCGTTGCATATACTGGAAGTCGTGCTGGCGGGCGAGCCCGGCAACGTGGCCGCCTTGCGGCTGCGCCGCGAGGCCCTCGAGACGCTGCTGCTCGCGGCCGAGAACGGCCTGCGGAACGACTACGAGATCTACTGGCTGCAGTACCGGATCAACGACACGGACAATCGCCTCGCCGCCGCGGCACCGCAGGGCTAGCTGCCCGGCGGTGCCGGGTCAGGGCTGGCGCCTTACCCCGTCCTCCTGCCCAGCGACCGGCCGGCGCACGCCCGGGTCGGGCTGCGCCTTGCCCGCGCCGAGGCTGCTGAACGTCGGCGCCGTGACCTGGAACTCCGCCGCGAAGTCGAGGTTCGCCATGTCGCGGTCGAGCGTGATGAGGACAGGCCGGTCAATGGTGAGATACGAC
>JAUIEP010000067.1 GCA_030428835.1 Gammaproteobacteria bacterium
CGCTGGCGTTCTTCCAGCCCGATGTGCCAGGCGGCAGGTCGTCGCTGGACGGCGTCGCATTTGAGGACAGAACGTGGGGCAGCGTGGTGAAGGAAGAGATGATCAGGTTCACCCATTAGCATCGAGTTGAGCCTGCCAAAGTAGTACTAAAAGGGGACGGCGGGGATATATTTCAACCAACTGCCCGCTACCGATTTCACCTACAGTTCAATGAGTACTCGTTTATTGCGGCGGCGAGCAATGAGTATTCACCACTCACCCTCAAATACAGTCCACCTTCACGCGCATTGACACCGAAGCTCATGCCCTGGGGTGACTATCCCAAGGAAATGGAATATTGGGGGCTCGGGCCGGAATTGAACCGGCGTACACGGAGTTGCAGGAGGTACGGCGCCGATTTGCGGGCCCTCCACAAGCGTTTGATATTGCGAGACTTTTTCAATCATATCAATCCCTTGCGCAGGCCATCATACCCACATTTATACCAGGTGGACACTGGTTCAATCGCGTTGCTTTCTGGTTGAATTCAAGTAGGGAGAATTTTTGCTGGCAGTCTTGATCTTAAAGCTGTTACGGCAAACAAATTCGTGTCATCGTCACTTTAATCCATGAGTACCATTTGGCACATTCGATCTAGCACTCAAACCTGAGCATATGGGATATGGAAACATTCCGAGACTTATATTTGCATCTAAATGGTGTGGACATAGAAGACTTTGTCCAGAGGGCTTCAAGGGTTTGCAATGGCAATTGGGGACGCAATATCGAGAAAGAGGACAATCTTGGGTTAGTAGACAATAGGTCACTTTGCTTTGAGAGAAGTGAAGACAGACACGCTCCGGCAGCTGCATTGTTTATCTACCCCCACAACAATGACACTTGGTACGTGTCGAACATTGTGCCAAATACAGTTGGCCAGCTTAACTATTCCCAATACAACGAAATCCTAATGGACTTTTGCGAGCGAGTGGCAAAACCCGCTATCGAAGGGACAGATATTAAATTAGAAGTCACGAGTGACGAGATTAGTATTGGTAGCGTCGCTGGTGAGGACGTGGAGCAGGCGTTAGTCCGATTTTCTGGCCTAGCTAACATGTCGACTGGCAGTTCACACCCCTCTGACAGGAAGCGATGGCTCGAGTTTATAGCGCTTGCCTTCGATAACCCTTCTGATCTTCATTCTGATCTTGTAATTAGAGCATTGGAAGAATTGGGCTGGCCAGAGGACCAGGCGATTAAGCTTGGTATAGAGTATGAATTTGCGGATAGCTTGTTGTCATATCTCCGGGAAAGGTAGATATGCCCATCAGCTACACAGATGCATGCTCGATGCTATCAGGCGACCCTGCGCCAGTTCTCTTTTTGGACACATGCATAATTTTGGACCTAATTCGCTCTCCCGTGCGGGATACTATCCCTTCAGACATAACGAGGCATGCAAGAGACCTGTGTGCCCGATCCTCAGATAGCCCTCGTTCCCTTTGGCTTGCCACGAGCACGACTGTATACGATGAATGGGACGAAAACGTAGATCGGGTGAAGGTAGAATTGGAGCAAGGAATACGCTCGATTGAATCCACTAGGCAACACTTTTTGTCAGCAGCCCACTCTGCCACTGACGTGCAGTATGAATATGGGCACCGGGAGTCCCAATTGAACTTGGTCAGTCAACTTGAGAGCAACTCGAGAGCACTGCTTGATTCGTGCCTAGTAATTGAGCCTGATGACGCTCATTTACTCAATGCTATGAAAAGAGTTAAAGGCTACTTACCACCTGCTCAACGCGGTAAATCTGAACCAAGAGATTGCGAGATTTTTGAACTTTTTCTGGGCGTCTGTACAAATTGTCGATCTAACGGAGTAACCGATAAACTTCTGTTCGTCACCTCAAATAAGAACGACTATGGATCAAGTAACTCGGGCGGAGTTCAATCAGAATTGGATGCCCTAAGTGCCAAAGCAGTATTTAATTTGTCGTGGGCGCTTGCTGAGCTAGACGCCTGACCGATTTAGTTGGGGAAAGTCCTTTTCCCTAGTAAATCAACTAGATAAGTGGAGGCTCGGGTCGGAATCGAACCGGCGTACACGGAGTTGCAGTCCGCTGCATAACCACTCTGCCACCGAGCCTGGGAGGAAAAAGATTGGAGCGGGAAACCGGGTTCGAACCGGCGACCTCAACCTTGGCAAGGTTGCGCTCTACCAACTGAGCTATTCCCGCCTGTCACTTGAGGAACAGCCAGAAAGGCCGCTCCGTACAGACCGCGCCTATTGTAGGGCCAGCGCGGGCATAGTCAAGACGTTTTCCTAATTTGAAGGCGCAACCGCCTGAATTACAAAGAGTTATCCCGCTCCTTGATCACGTTCCAGGCCGCCCTGAGGTAGACGAACATCGACCAGATGGTCAGCACCGCCGCCGTGTAAAGCACGAGGTAGGCCACGCCCAGCAGCCAGCTCGGCTCGCGCATGGGGTCTATCGCGAGCAGCGCGGTGATGGCGATCATCTGGAACACGGTTTTCACCTTGCCGATGTAGGACACCGCGACCGAGGTGCGCGCGCCCAGCTCCGCCATCCACTCGCGCAAGGCCGATATCACGATCTCCCGGCCGACAATCACGCAGGCGGCGAGCGTGAAAAGCAGCGTGTCGTGCCGTTCCACCAGCAGGACCAGGGCCACGGCGACCATCAGCTTGTCCGCCACCGGGTCCAGGAAGGCGCCGAAGGCGGTCATCTGGCCCAGCCGGCGGGCCAGGTAGCCGTCGAACCAGTCGGTGATGGCGGCGACGCCGAACACCGCCGCCGCGACGAGCAGGTGATTGGGAAACGGCCAGTAAAACACCACAACCAGGACCGGGATCAGGAGGATCCGCATGATGGTGAGGGCATTGGGAATGTTGATCGGCAAACCGGGTCACGTCCTTCTGGCGGGGCTTGAACCTTGTTCGGCATCTGGGCGCCGATTACTGTGCTGCATAGTACCGCAGGTATCAGGGGGCATCCATGCGGCACGCCCTGTTTGCCCACCGCCGAAATCGCCCAAGCGGCAACCTTCGCGGAGGGTGGGAGTGGCTGTTCTAAATGGGTGCAACTTGCCCCCGTGCCGTGCTTGATTTTGGGCGTCAACCTGCTTTACATTTGACCCATCCGGGGCATGGAAGGCCACACGTAACTTATTGATTTTATTGGGCTGGTACGCAAGTTGCATCAATTTATAAGCCCGCTACTGATGTCAGTGTGGAATGATAATACTAACTAGATATCTCTACGCTCTACTGGCGCTACTCCTTGGTGCGCTCAGCCTTCCGGCGTCCGCCTATTACATCGACACCGCCAACCCCTCCAAGGTGCTCAGCCTGCGCGGCGCGTCACTGATGGAGATCAGCGTTATCACCGCGCCGCTGGTCGAGTTCTCGCCGTTCCGGGCGAGCCCGCGCAATCAAGTGGAGGGGTTCGCCGACCCGCTTGGCCTCGGCAAGGACATCAGCCTGCGCCTGTTCCTCGGCAACGTGCACTACATGGACCTGCTCGGCGAATACCAGGGGCTGCGGATCATCGACAACATCGACCTGGAGCTGCCCCCCGGCGTGGTGCGGGGCGAGCGGTTGATCGCCAACTATGTGGAGCGCTTCTTCACCGGCAAGGTACGCGCCGTTGACCGCTCGCTGTACAACCTCAAGCGCACCGAAACGCACACCTGGTGGGGCCTGCCCGTGACGAGCGAGACCAGCCCGCTGTCACTCGCCGGTTTCGGCAGTGTGAGCGATTTCATCCGCCCGATCATGCGTTCCTGGAACGAGTGCGCACCCGAGGAACTGGAAAAACGCCTCGCGGTCATCGACGACGTGCCCAAGGCGCTGCGCCGCAAATTCCAGCCGTCGCCGAATTATTGTTTCGAGATCTAGGCCTGGCCGTGCAGGTGGTCGTAGATCTGCTGCGCCATGCCCGCGCTGATGCCGGACACCTTGCGCAACTCCTCCACGTTCGCGTTCTTCACGCCCTGCGCACTGCCGAAGTGACGCAGTAGCTCGCGGCGCCGCCTGGCGCCCACTCCCGGAATACTGTCGAGCTCCGACCGCTGTCGCGCCTTGTCGCGCCGCCCGCGGTGGCCGGTGATCGCGAAGCGGTGCGCCTCGTCGCGAATCTGCTGGATCAGGTGCAGCGCGCCGCTGTCACCGGGCAATTGCTGCTCCCGGCCGGACGCGCCGTGTACCAGCGTCTCGAAGCCGGCCTTGCGCGTGGTGCCCTTGGCCACGCCGATCACCTCAACGCCGCCGATCTGCAGCTCCTGCAGCACGCCGAGCGCCTGGGCGACCTGCCCCTTGCCGCCGTCGATGAACAACACGTCGGGCATCATGCCCTCCCCCGTCTTCAGGCGCTTGAAACGGCGCTCCAGCGCCTGCTGCATGGCCGCGTAGTCGTCGCCCGCCGTGATGCCCTCGATGTTGAACTTGCGGTAGTCGGTCTTGCGCGGGCCGTTCTGGTCGAACACCACACAGGAGGCCACGGTGGCCTCGCCGCTGGAGTGGCTGATGTCGAAGCACTCCATGCGCTCGGGCAGTTCGGGCAGTTCCAGCAGGTCCTGCAGCGCCTGCAGGCGCCCGAGGATGGTCTGGCGGCCGGCGAGGTGCGAGGTGAGGTTGGTCTCGGCGGTCTGCTCGGCCAGGCGCAGCCAGCGCGCGCGGGCATCGCGCACGCGCCAGCGCAGCTTTACCTTTTTCTGCGCGTGCAGGCCCAGCGCCTCCTGCAGCGTGGACGCCTCCTCCGGCGCGGCATTCACCACGATTTCGCCGGGCACGGCCCTGCCCTCGCCCAGGTAATACTGCGGCACGAACGCGGAGAGGACTTGCGCCGGCGTCTCGTCCAGCTTGAGCGGCGGGTAGTAGGTCTTGCTGCCCAGCACGCGCGCGCCGCGCACGTACAACACCTGCACACAGGCGCGGCCGTGGGCGGTGGCCGCCGCGATGATATCGAGGTCGCCCTTCACGCCTTCGATGCCCTGGCTGGCCTGCACGTGCTGCAACTGGCTCAGTTGGTCGCGGTACACCGCCGCCTTCTCGTACTCGAGTTCAGCGGCCGCCCGCTCCATGTCGTCGGCGAGCCTGACCATCAGCTCGGGCGACTTGCCCTGCAGGAACAGGCTGGTGTGCTCCACCTGCTGCGCGTAGTCCTCTTCCGATACCAGCCCCACACAGGGCGCGGTACAGCGGTCGATCTGGTGCTGCAGGCAGGGGCGCGAGCGGTTCTTGAAGTAGCTGTCCTCGCACTGGCGCATCTTGAACACTTTCTGCAGGAAGTGCAGCGACTCGCGCACCGCCCCCGCGCTGGGGAACGGGCCGAAGTACTGACCCTTGCGCCGCCGTGCGCCGCGGTGCAGCTCGATGCGCGGGAAGGCGTCGTTGGACATGAAGATATAGGGGTAGGACTTGTCGTCGCGCAGCAGGATGTTGTAGGGCGGCTTGCCGCTCTTGATGAGGTTGTGTTCCAACAGTAGTGCGTCCACTTCCGTGGAGGTCACGGTGACCTGTATGTCCTGGATGCGCGCGACCAGCGCCAGTGTCTTGTCTGTCAGGCCGCGACCGCGGAAGTAGCTGCCCACCCGGTTCTTCAGGTTGCGCGCCTTGCCCACGTACAGCAGTTCACCCTCGGCGTCGTACATCTGGTACACGCCGGGCCGGGTGGTCAGGTTCTTCACGAAGGCCTTGTGGTCGAAGTCGCTCACGCCTGTGTACCGTAGATGCGCGGTTCGATCTCCAGTTCGACGCCGAAGGCGTCCGCGACGCTTTGCCGGATGTCGGCCGCGAGGGCAAGTAGCTCCGACCCCCGACCGCCGCCGCGGTTCACCAGTACCAGTGAGTGCCGGTCGTGCACGCCCACGCCGCCACGCACCCTGCCCTTCCAGCCACACTGTTCGATCAGCCATGCGGCGGAGAGTTTGCTCGCGCCGTCGCCGGCGGCGAACACGGGCATGTCGGGGTTGTCAGCTTTCAGTTTCGAGGCGAATCCGTCATCCACCATGGGGTTCTTGAAGAAGCTGCCCGCGTTGGGCATGTCGGCGGGGTTCGGCAGCCGCGCGCTGCGGATGGCCACGACCGCGGCGAAGACGTCCGCCGGTGTGGGCGATGCTACCCCCTGCTCCGCGAGGCAGGCGGCCAGCGAGGGGTAGTCCGCGTTGACGTGCGGCTGCAGCGGCAGCTTCAGGTCGATGGCGGTGATGACCAGGCGGTCGCGCAACGCGTGCTTGAACACGCTGTCGCGATAGCCGAACGCGCAGTCCTGCGCGCCCAGCGTCAGGTCCTCGCCCGACGCGATGTCGATGGCGTGCACGCGGTACACGAAGGATTCGAGTTCCACCCCGTAGGCGCCGATGTTCTGGATGGGGGCCGCGCCCACGGTGCCCGGGATCAGCGCCAGGTTTTCGAGGCCGTAGTGCCCCTGCCGCAGGCTGCGCTCGACGAAGGCGTGCCAGTTCTCCCCCGCCGCCACGCAGACGGTAACCTCGGTATCACTCTCGCCGAATACGCCAATGCCTTCCAGCGCCGGCCGGATGACGAGGCCCGCGACGTCACCCGCCAGCACCACGTTGCTGCCTTCACCCAGCGGCGTGACGGGCAGGCCCTCCGCGCGCGCCCAGTCCAGCGCCTCGCGCAGTTCCGTGATCGTGGTGGGCTCCGCGTAGGCCTGCGCACTGGCAGGCAGTGCGAGGGTGTTGCGTGACGCGAGCGGGATGTCGTGCTGGATGTCGATGGGTGGCCCCTGGGCTCAGCGGCCTGCGATGGCGCGCAGCAGGCCTTCGCTGGCTGCTTCCACAAGGTCGAGCACGGCGTTGAAGCCGTCGCCATCGCCGTAATACGGGTCGGGGACCTCCACCACACCTGACTCGGGCGCGAAGCTCAGGAAAAGGTCCAGTACGCCGTCGTACTCCGCGGGGCGCAGGCGCTCAAGGTTGGCGAGGTTGCTGTGGTCCATCGCGAGGATGTAGTCGAACGTGTCGAAATCGTCCGGCGTAAACTGCCGGGCGCGTAAGTGACCCATCTCGTAGCCGCGCCGCTCGGCCGCCGCGATACTGCGCTCGTCGGGCGGCTCGCCGATGTGCCAGTGCGCGGTACCGCAGGAGTCCACCTCGATCTCGCCGGCCAGGCCGCGCTCAGCCACGAGGGACTCGAATACACCATGGGCGGTGGGCGAGCGGCAGATATTGCCGAGGCAGACAAACAGCACGCGCGTTGCTTCCCGTCCGCTCACTACGCGCCCCCGCCCAGCAACTGTCGCACCCGCGCCAGGTCCTCCGGTGTATCGACGCCGCCGGGTACGTCGGCTACCGCCGGCGCCACGTGGATGGTCACGCCGTAGTACAGCGCGCGCAACTGTTCGAGCTGTTCCAGCGCTTCCAGTGGTGCCGGCGGCCAGCGTACGAAATCGTTCAGGAAGGACACGCGGTAGGCGTAGATACCGATGTGGCGACACCAGTCGCCCACCGCGGGCAAGCTGTCGCGCCGGTCCCTGAAGGCGTCGCGGGGCCACGGGATCGGCGCGCGGGAGAAATAGAGCGCCCTGCCCGTCTCGTCGAGCGCGATCTTCACGACGTTGGGGTCCAGCAGGTCTTCCACCGTTTTGATCGGCTCACTCAGCGTCGCGATGCTGGAGCGCTCGTTGGCGGCCAGGTGGGTCGCGACCTGGTCTATCACCGCGGGCGGAATGAGCGGTTCATCGCCCTGTATGTTGACCACGATGGTATCCGGGGCCAGTTTGAGCGCGGCGGCGACCTCCTGCAGCCGGTCCGTGCCCGAGGGATGCTCCGCCGCGGTCATGCAGACCTCGGCGCCGAAGTCCCGCGCCACGGTGGCGATGCGTTCGTCGTCCGTGGCGATAATCACCCGCTGCGCCTCGCTCTTGCCGGCCTGCTCCCAGACACGCTGCACCATGGGTTTGCCGGCAATCTCCAGCAGGGGCTTGCCGGGCAGTCGCGTGGACGCGTAGCGCGCGGGGATAACGACGGTGTAGGCCATCAGGCTCTCCGTTGTATTGGTTGATCGACACCCCTGCACGCCAGCGCGACGACCGCTTCGACCAGCTCCGCCGGCAGTGTTGCCTCGACGGGCGCGTACCAGCTATTGGGGGGCGCCAGGGAGCGGCATTTTACCGCGTCTTTCTCCGTCATGAGAATCGCGCGGTCTTCGAGCCCTGCGAAGTCAGCGGCGCTGTAGGGGTGATGATCGGGGAACAGGCACGGCTCGGGTTGCAGGCCGAGCGTGCGCAGCATGGCAAGGAACAAGCCCGGGTTACCGACCCCCGCCACGGCGTAGGGCTGCGCGCCGATGGCGGCGGCGCTGAACGGACGCCGCTCCCCGGTATGCAGGTGCACGAGTTCGCCCAGGGTGTACTCCACAGCGCCGGGGCCGACATGCTCCCCGCGAGCGAGCACGAAGTCGACTTCCGCCAGCCGCGAGAGCGGCTCGCGCAGGGGGCCCGCCGGCAGGCAGCGGCCGTTGCCGAAGGCGCGCGCGGCGTCGTAGAGCAACACCTCGAGGTCGCGCGCCAGCCCATAGTGCTGCAGCCCGTCGTCGCTCAGCACGATATCGATGTCGGCGTTCGCGAGCAGCGCCGCCACCGCGCGGGCGCGGTCGCGACACACCGCGACGGGGGCACCCGTGCGCAGGAAGATCATGAGCGGTTCGTCGCCGCACCGGGCGGGGTCTGTCGCCGCCTCTACCAGTAGTGGCCGCGACACCGCGGCAGCGGCGCCGTAGCCACGCGACACCACACCCGCGCGCAGTCCGCGTTCGCGCAACCGTTCGAGCAGCGCAACGACGACCGCGGTCTTGCCCGTCCCGCCCGGGGTGATGTTGCCCACGACGACCACGGGTACCGGGAAGCGACTGACACGCAACAGTCCGCGCCGGTAGAGCCAGCGCCGCGCATGCACGATGCCGCGGTAGACAAACTCGAGGGGGCGCAGCAACAGCAACCAGCGCGCGTTGCGCTGCCAGGCCGTCAACAGGCAGGACCGTAATCGGCTCACAGGGCCGCCAGTTCGCCCCGGCAGAGTGTCTGGTACAGCGGGCTGCGCGCGGCGAGTTCGGGATGTGCGCCCTGCTCGACGAGCCTTCCGCCGTCCATGACCAGGATTATGTCCGCTGCCGCAATCGTGGCCATGCGGTGGGCGATAATAATGGTCGTGCGGCCGCGGGTGTGTTCGGCGAGCGCGCTGCGAAAGCGCGTCTCGGTGTCGGCATCAAGGGCCGCCGTACCCTCGTCGATGACCAGCACCGGGGCGTCCTTGAGCAGCGCCCGTGCGAGCGCCAGGCGCTGGCGTTCACCACCGCTCAGGGCTTCGCCGTTGTTCGCAAGGCGCGTCTCCAGCCCCTGCGGGAGCTGTGCAATAAACGGCATAGCCCGCGCCGCGCTGGCGGCCTGCTCGATCCGGGCCCTGCCGTACCTGCCCGGGGCCGCCATCGCGATATTGTTGGCGATGGTGTCGGTAAACAGGGTCGGCGACTGGTTGACCAGCGCAAACTGCTCGCGCAGGTTGGCGAGCGTGTAGTCGGTTAACGGCACCTCGTCGAGGTAGATGCAGCCGCTATCGGGCGCGATGAAGCGCAACAGCAGGTCGACCAGCGTGGACTTGCCGGCGCCGGAGCGGCCGACGATGCCCACCGTCGCCCCGGCGGGTATCGCCAGGGTGATATCCGCGAGGGCCGGCCGGTCCGCGCCGGGATAGGTAAACGACACGCCGTCGAGGCGCAGTGCGCCCGCGGCGCGTTCGACGACATGGGTACCCGTGTCCCGTTCTTCCTCGCGGTCGAGCTGCGCGGTGATCTCCTCCACCGCCGCGAGGCCGCGCTGCAGCGTGCCCTGCACGGCGCTGAGCTGGCGCACCGGCTTGCCGGTCTGCACCGCGGCCGCGAGGTAGGCGGCGAGCGCGCCCGCGCTGAAGCTCCCCAACAACTGGCCGCCGAGTGCAAACCAAAGCATGAGCCCGAGGCCGCCGGCGAGCAGCAGTTGCACGACCGGCGTACTCACGGCGCGCAACAGCGCGAAGCGCACGCTCTCGCGCAGGTTGTCGCTGTTGTCCCGCGCAAAGCGCAATTTCGAATAGTCGCTCGCCGCGAACGCGCGCATGTCGCGCTGGCCGCGCAACGCGTCGCCGGTCTGTTGTGCGATCGCCGCCATGCTCTCCTGCACCCGCCGGCTGTGCAGGCGGAAGCGCCTGCCCGCCCAGCGCACGAGCAGCGCGATCGGCGGGGCCACTACAAGCACGATCAGCGTCAGGCGCCAGTTGAGGTACAGCATGTAGCCGAGCAGGCCAACCAGCAGCAGACCCTCCCGCAACACCGTCTGCACCGCCTCCCGCGTGGCGTCGGTGACCTGCTCCGTCACGTAGGTCATGCGCGACAACTGCGCGCCGCGGTCCTGGGACTCCAACTCGGCCAGCGGCGCCACACAGAGCTTGTCGAACAGCTCCGCCCGCAGTGCGAACACCACGCACCGGGCCGCATAATCCAGCGGGAAGGCGCCGAGGAAGAGTCCGAGGGCGCGCAGCAGTGTCAGCGCCAGCAGCGTGGCGGGGATCGCAATCCTGTCGGGCGTGTCGCCGGCGATGGACAACGCAACGCCCTGTAACAGGCTGCCGCCTTCCGCGCCCGCCACGACGTCCAGCAGGTACTGCAGCAGGTCGGCCAGCAACACCATGCCCAGCGCGAACAGGCCGAACCCGGCGACGCTGACGGCGAAGCAATACCAGTAGGGTCGCAGGTAGGCGGTGAGCCGCCCCAGTAAGCGCCAGTCGGTTGCCGCGCCGGCGGACTCGTTACCGGTGACGGTGTGGCCCGCGTCAGCCATCCCCGCTCGCTGCGGCAGGCTCCGCGGGTTGGCGCGTGGTGATGCTGAGGTGCACGAAGCCCATCTGCCCGGCGGCATCCATGGCGCGGACCACGTCCTCGTGGGCCGCCTGCGCGTCGGCCGTGATGACCATGGGCAGCGTGGTGTCGCCGGCGGACACCTTGTAGATGGCCGCCTGCAGCGTGCGCATGCGCGTATCGACCAGCGCCTGGCCGTTGACGCGGTAACTGCCGCCCTCGCTCACCAGCACCTCGACCTCCTTGTCGAGCTGTTCGCGCGGTTTACCCTCCGCCTCGGGCAGATCGATGCTGAGCTGGGTCTCGCGGGTAAACGTGGTCGACACCATGAAAAAGATCAGCAGCAGGAACACCACGTCGATCAGCGGCGTGAGATTGATACCGACCTCGTCGCGCTGCTGGCGGCGGAACTTCAAGAAGCGGCTTCCGCGTGGTCTTCACTGTGCAGCGCATCGACCAGCTTGATTGTCTCCTGTTCCAGTTCGACAACGATGCCGTCGATGCGGCCCGTGAAGTAGCGATGCATGATGAGCGCGGGAATGGCGACGGTCAGCCCGGCCGCCGTTGTGATGAGTGCTTCGGAGATGCCGCCGGCGAGCGCGCTGGCATTGCCGGTGCCCTGGGTCATGATCTCGGCGAACACCTTGATCATGCCGAGCACGGTGCCGAGCAATCCGAGCAACGGCGCCACGGCCGCAATCGTGCCGAGGGTGTTCAGGTAGCGCTCCAGGTCGTGCACGACGTGGCTGGCTGCCTCCTGGATGCTCTCCTTCATCACCTCGCGGCCGTGGTAGGCGTTGCCGAGGCCCGCGGCGAGAATGCGCCCGAGGGGCGAGGACTGCTTCAGTGTCTTGAGCCTGGCCGCGTCCATTTCGCCGCGTTTGAGCTGCTTCCAGACGGTGGCCAGCAGGTGCGGGGGCGCGATCTTTTTGGGATTCAGCGTGTAAAAACGCTCGATGCAGATAGCGAGAGCGACGACGGAACTGAGCGAGATGATCACCATCAGCCAGCCCCCGGCCACCAAGAGTTCCAGCACTGTCCCCTCCCCCGGTCTGTGGGTCGGGGCCATTATAAGCCGCTGCGCTGCACCCGGTGAAGCGGCTGGGCCCAGTGAGGGCGGTACAAATCCCGGTAGAATTGCCATTCGACCGTGCCGTCTGCATGCAGCGCGAGGCCGATGGCGCCGCGCCGCGCGGTTTCGTGTACCCGGGCCCCGTGCGCGGCCGCGCGCTCGACCACGGCGGGGTGCGGATGCCCGAAGCGGTTGACGTAGCCGTTGCCCACCAGCAGGTGCGCCGGCCGCACATATTTGAGTAAGAGATGGGAGCTCGAGGTGTTGCTGCCGTGGTGCGGCGCCAGCAGCCAGTCGGCGGCGAGCGCGTCGCGCCAGTACTCCGCGAGTGCGCGCTCCTGCGCCGCCTCGATGTCACCCGCCAGCAACAGCACGTGCTCGCCCCACGTGAGCTGCAGTACACAGGAAGACGCATTGCTGTTGCCCACCGGTCCCACCGCGGGCGAGAGGAAGCGAAAGCGCACGCCCCCGGGCCAACGCCACGCCTCCCCCGAGCGGCACGGCCGGCCGGTAGCGGGCGATACCAGTGGTCCATGGCGCAGCCGCGCCACGGGCAGCGCGTCCAGCACGTCCGCGGTGCCGGCGGCATGGTCGCTGTCACCGTGGCTGATGACGAACGTGTCCAGCTCACGGATTCCCCGCTTGCGCAACAGTGGCAACACGACACTGCGCGCGGCGTTGTGCCCACCGGGGATACCGCCGCCGGTGTCGTACAGCAGTGCCCTGTCGCCGAACTGCACCAGCGCCGCGATGCCCTGCCCGACATCGAGCAGGGTAAACAGCAGCACGTCATCGCGTGCGTCGCGTGGTGTCGCCAGCGGCACCGCGCTCCCCACAATCGCAACAAGGCCGATCAGGCGGTGGCGCCAGCCGCCGGGCACGAGCGCGAGCACCACGCCCAGCGCGCCGATGCACAGTCCCGCAGCGCCGCCCGCGGCCTGCACGTAGAGTGCCGTACCCAGACCGGATTCCGCGCGCTGCAACAGCGCAATCACCTGGTTCAGCGGCCAGCCGGCGACAGACCACAACAACGGTGCCAGGGCGGGCGCAGCCAACTGTGCCAGCACCGCGGACAACGCAACCGGTACGATCCACAGGCCTACCAGCGGCACCAGGAACAGGTTCGCGAGGGGCGATACGAGGCTCGCGCCCTGGAAGAAATACGCGCCCAGCGGCAGCATGCAGAACCCCATGGCGACATGCGTGTACACCGCGCTGCGCAGCGGGCGCCGCACCTGCCACGTTGCCACCCACAAGAGCGTCGCTACCGCCGCGAAGGACAACCAGAACCCGGCGCCAATGGCCGCCAGGGGGTTGAGCAGCAGCACCACCACGGCGGCGAGTAACAGCTTGTGCCAGCCACCACTGTGGCGTAGCAGCACGAGTGCAACACAGAACACCGCCAGCATGACCAGGCTGCGCTGCACGGGCACGGTAAAACCCGCCAGCGCGGCGTACAGGGTCGCGACACCCAGGCCGCAGGACACAGGCAGCGCCGCGGGTACCGCAACACGCGACAGCAGGCAACCAGCGCGCGCGAGCGCGTAACCGAACGTCCACGCGAGCCCGATGTGCAACCCGGAAATGACCAGCAGGTGCGCGATACCCCATTGCTGGAAGCTGCGCCACAGGCTGTCACCGATGGCGGACTTGTCGCCGACGACCAGGGCGCGCAGCACCGCGCGTGTGGCAGCGGGCAACGGCTGCTCGTCAATGTGCCTGGCAATGGCGGCGCGCAGGCGCGCGAGATTTGCGCCGAGCCCGCTCGCCTCGTCCAGGCGTTGTGCAACCGGTCGCGCACGCACGCTGCCCTGCGCATCGATACCCGCCGCCGCGTACCAGGCACGTCGATCCGGCAGGCCCGGGTTGCCCGGAGCCCACGGCCGGCGCAGGCGCGCATGCAGTTGCCAGCGTTGCCCCGCCGCCAGCTCCCGCTCGCTGTAGTCGGTCAGGAGAACCCGCTGCGGCCCGCGACAGCGAGCGGGCTCCAGTTGCTCAACGGACAACAGGAAGCGTGTGCGCGGCGAGCCGTCCTGCATTTGCCCATGCTCGGGTAGGCCGCTGATGGCACCCCGCAATGCCAGCGTCTCGCCCACACAGGGCAGCGGCAGGCGTCGCGCGGCCTGGTCGGCGGCGTGGTCCAGCCCCACCACCAGCCCGAACAGGCAGCCGCTCAGCACCACACCGGGGCGGCCGCCCGTGCGAAGGCCCATGACCGCTGCCGCAAGCAGGCCGGCGAATCCAGCGCCCGGCGGGGCGTAGGGCATGGCGCTGGCCAGCAGCAGTCCGCCGAGGAGCCCCAAGAGCCAGGTGCGCAACAGTAAACTGCTCCCGTGTGCGAAATGCCACATCCCACCGGCTTGCAAGTGCAACGCAAGGCAGCATAATGCTGTAGTCCGGTTTTTCCGCTGCTGCGGTAACAACGAAGATAACTACTAAACCACCGCGAGCGCGACGAGCGAACGTCACTTTCGACCAGATCCCCGATGCCGAAAAATACGCTGAAAATGCTGGTTCCCAGCCCTGCCCGCATCCGCGAGATGAAGGCACTGAGCGTACTGGGCGACTGGATCTACGCCAGCAACCTCTGGCACATCAATCGCTACAGCGCGTCCATGGCGTTCTTCGTGGGATTGTTCGTCGCCTTCATGCCACTCCCCGGCCAGATGGTACTCGCCGCCCTGCTCGCGATCCTGCTGCGCTGCAACCTGCCCCTGTCAGTGAGCCTGGTATGGCTCACCAATCCGCTCACCATGCCCGCGATTTTTTTCCTGGCCTACAAGGTGGGTGCGCTGATGATCGACGCGCCCGTGCGGGAGATCGAATTCGAGATGACGTTCCACTGGCTGACCTACCGGCTCGCCGACATCTGGAAGCCGTTCCTGCTCGGCTGCCTGCTGTGCGGCACGTTCCTGGGCTGCCTGGGGTACTTCGTCGTCAGCCAGCTGTGGCGCTGGCGGGTGGCGTACCACTGGCACCGCCGGCGGCGCCAACGCGCCGCGCGCCGCGCCGGTTCTTCGAACTAGCCTAACGCTCCTGGTTGAGCACCATCGCCGGCGCCAGCCGCGCCGCGCGACGGGCGGGATACACCGCCGCGAGAATGCACATCGCGAACGCCGTGGCCGCCACTAGCAACACATCCCGCGACAGCACATCCACCGGCAAAAACGCGACGGGATACACATCGGTGCTGAGGAATCGCAGGCCGAGCAGCGCCTCGAGACGCTCGACCACGGCGGGTACGGCCAGGCTGCCGAGTATGCCCAGCACGCTCCCGATGAGCACACCCACGGCGCCGATCATCGCGCCCTGCAGGAGAAAGATCCACGCGATGTCACGCCCGCTCGCGCCTAGCGTGAGCAGGATGGCGATGTTGCTGCGCTTGTTGAGCACGACGAGCACGAGCGAAGACACGACGTTGAACGCCGCGACGGCGATAATGGAAAAAAGCAGGATACTCACGAGGTCACGCGAGAGCTGGATGGCGGCGTACAGGTTGCCGTGGGTCATCATCCAGTTCGTGCTGAAGTAACCCGGCGGCAGGGTGGACAACAGGCTCCAGGCCAGGTCCCGCACCCCGAACAGGTCGCCGGTGGTAACCCGGTAGCCGCTGACACCGCCGGCCAGCCCGGCGAGCTGCGACGCGAGCGCGAGCGGCACCAGGGCGATGCCCTGGTCCAGCTCAGTACCGGTCTCGAGCACCGCGGTCAGGTTGACGCGCTTGAACTGTGTTGGCTCGGTCACACCGAGCCCGCCCCTGCCGGGTACGATCAGCGTCACGGCGTCGCCGGGCTTGAGATCGAGTTTGTCCGCGAGTCCGGCGCCCACCACGATGCCGTCCGGCTCGGTCGCGAAGCGCTGCGCCTGCTCCGGCGCAAGGTACTGCAGCAGGCGTGCGCCCGTGCCCGCGTGGGTGGTGTCCAGTCCGATGCCGCGCGCGGTTTCGATGTCGCGACCGCGCAACAGCAACGCGTCGAATTCCACGAAGGGCGAGGCGTCTTCCACGCCCGGAAAGCGTGCGATGTCTGCGGCGCCCTCCTCCCACTCCCCGGCGTCCAGTTCCGCGTACAGGGTGATGTGCGGCACGAGCGACAGGATGCGCTCGCGCATCTCCTTGTCGAAGCCGTTCATCACGGACAGTACGATGATCAGCAGCGCGATCGCCATGACCAGCCCGAGCATGGACAGTGACGACAGGAACGCGGAGAGGTGGCCGCCGCTGACGGCAAACGTGTAGCGCACCGCAACGCGCAGGCGCTCGGCGTACGTCATGACTGCGCCCGCAGGCGCCCGTCTTCCAGCACCAGGGTACGGTCCATGCGCGCGGCGATGGCGGGGTCGTGGGTGACCACCACGAAGCACGCGCGGTCGGCGCGCAGTTCGTCGATCAGCTCCAGCACCTGGGCGGCGGACGCGGGGTCGAGGTTGCCGGTGGGCTCGTCCATCAGGACGCAGTCGGGGCGCCCTACCAGCGCCCGGGCGATTGCCACGCGCTGGCGCTCGCCGCCGGACAACTGCGAGGGGCGGTGGCCAAGCCTGTGCCCCATGCCCACCCGCTCCAGCATCGTGTCCGCGGTCGCGTTCGCCTCGCGCCGCGCCACGCCGCGTATGACCAGTGGCATCGCCACGTTCTCCCGCGCGTCGAACTCGGGCAGCAGGTGGTGAAACTGGTAAACGAACCCCAGGCGCCGGTTGCGCAGTTCGCACAGGGCCTTTTCATCCATGCCCGCGAGGTTTTCACCGGCGAGCACGACGCTGCCCGAGGTGGGCGCGTCCAACCCGCCGAGCAGGTTCAACAGCGTGGACTTGCCGGAGCCGGAAGCGCCGACAATGGCGACTTTCTCGCCCGCCGCCAGGTGGAGCTCCACGCCGCGCAGGACCGCGACCTCGAGACTGCCGTCCAGGTAGATCTTCTCCAGGCCGCTGCAGCGCAACACCGTGTCACTCATAACGCAGCACCTCCGCCGGTGCGATACGCGCGGCGCGCCACGCCGGGTAGAGCGTGGCGACCAGGCTCAGGACGAGCGCTGCGACAACGACCGCCACCACGTCCATGAGCTGCAACTCGGCGGGCAATTCGCTGATGAAGTACACCGTGGGGTCGAACAGTTTCACTCCCAGCGCGTTCTCGATGAGGACCGTGATATCCGCGATATTCAACGCCAGCAATACCCCCAGTACCGTGCCGGCGCCGATGCCGATCGCCGCGAGCGCGAGACCGTGGGCCATGAAAATAGCCATGATGCCCGTGGCGCGCGCGCCCATGGTGCGCAGGACCGCGATATCGCGGCGCTTCTCCGTCACCGACATCACCAGCGTGGATACGATATTGAATGCGGCCACCGCCACCACGCTGAGCAACAGCAGGCTCACAATCAGCTTCTCCATGCGCACGGCGCGAAACAGCGAACCCTGCGTCTGGCTCCAGTCCACCGCGTGCAGCCCCTCGGGCAGCCCGGGATCGAGGTCGCCGAGGATCCGCGGCGCGGCGAAGAGGTCGCGTGTGCGCAGCTGCAGGCCGTCGACCGTGTCGCCCCCGCCGAACAGGCGCTGGCCGGTCTCGAGCGCGACAAACGCCTGGTAGCTGTCGGGTTGTGCCCCTACCTCGAACACGCCGACCACTGTCAGCCGCTTGCTGCGCGGGAACACACCCAGGGGAGTGACGGTGAGCCTCGGAACCGTGACCTCAACGGAATCGCCGGGCACCACCGCCAGCACCCGCGCCAGGGCGGCGCCGAGCACCACACCGAAGGGGGTGGCGGACAGTTGTTCCATGCGGCCGCTTACCATGCTGGCGCTCACGTCCGACACACCCCGCTCCAGCCCGGGTTCGACGGCCGTCAGCACGGCGCCCTGCAGCGTGCGACGGCTGCGCAGCAAGACCTTCTCGGTGATATAGGGCGCCGCGGCCACTACACCCGGTTTGGACGTGAGCGTCGCCGCGAGTCCCTGCCAGTCGGCGAGGCCCGCGTCGCTTTCCACGTAGCCGTGGGGAACCAGTGACAGGATGCGCCCGCGCAGCTCGCCCGCGAAACCGTTCATCACGGACAGTACGACGATCAGGCTCGTGACCCCCAGTACCATGCCGAGCATGGAGACGGCGGAGATCAGGGACGTGAAGCGGTTGCGTTTGCGGCTCAGGCTGTAGCGCAGGCCGATGAAAGGAGCGTAACTCGCGAGCGGTAAGGTGCGGCTGCCCAAGAGTGGCGCTTACTTGTCCGCCGGGTAGTACAGGCCGGGATTGTCGCGGCCGACATTGCCGTCGCGGGTCTCCTCGTCGCAGCGGCGGGGGTCGCCGCCGCAGATGTCGCAGGCGGTGTCGATGCCCAGTGCGCCCATGCCACCGCAGGAGCCCTTGATCGGCTCGCGACCCATGAGCACGCCGACAGCCATACCCAGTACCACGATGCCGAATACCAGCGCTGCCAGGATGAATTCCATCATTGCCCTCTCACCTCGCTCCCTCCTTCAGGGGGCTCTCCATGTAGCGCGCAAAGCCGGGTGTGTGGCTGTGCACATACCCATCGGGCGCGCTCTGTATGAAATATACCGCCAATGACCGTGCCTCTGCCACTGCACGGCCCCGCTGAGCGCCCAGCACACTGAACGCCGTGGCCCATGCATCGGCCAGCATGGCGTTGTCGTGCACCACGGTGACCGACACGAGGTCGTGCGCGACCGGGTAGCCGGTACGCGGGTCGATGGTGTGGGAATAGCGCTTGCCGCCCGCCTCAAAGAAGTTGCGGTAGTCGCCGGATGTCGCCACCGCGGCGTCGCTCACCAGGATAGCGCCGGCGATACCGCGACGACCTGGTTCGGGTTGCTCGATGGCAATACGCCACGGCCCGCCGCGCGGACTCCGGCCGGCCAGTCGCATCTCGCCGCCGACTTCAACAAGGTAGTCCGCCAACCCCTGGCCGGACAGCCAGGCAGTGACCTCGTCGACCGCGTAGCCCTTGGCCAGCGAGGAGACATCGAGCGCGACCGGCTTGCTCTTGGTGAGGCTCAGGTCACCCCGCTCGAAAGCCAGCGCGTCCTGCCCCACCCGCGCCCGGGCGGCGGCGACGGCATCCGCGGGCGGCGGTGTGACAATGTCGCCGGTGGCGCCGAAGCCCCACAGGTCCACCAGCGGGCCGACCGTAATATCATAGGCGCCGCCCGTGGCTGCCCCGACGGCGAGCGCCGCCTCGATGACGACACCAAAACCCGCGGATACGGGGAACGGTACGCCGACCGGATGCTCATGATTGAAGCGGCTGATTTCCGAATCCGCCCGGTAGGTGGACATGGTCGCGTTCACCGCGTCCAGGGCGGCCTGGATGCCCGCATGCACGGCCTCCGGTGCGGGCGCACCCGGGGGCTCAAGGTAGGTCACGTTCCAGGTGGTGCCCATCGTGGCGCCCGACAGCCGGACCGGCTCGCCGCGCGGGTCGCGTTCCCCGCAGCCCGCAACTAACACGAGCAACAGAAGAACACACAGGCGCAGGATACGGGTACCTCTGCCCCCTGTGGGGTCGGGCGAGCTTGATGAGGACACCGGGCGCATGACAGCAGTGTAGGGTCGTAAAAATCCGACCCTAAATAGGCGCGGTCGCCGTATCAGCCGCCGAAATCATCCAGCAGGATGTTCTCCGGTTCAACGCCGAGGTCCGTCAGCATCTGGATCACGGCCGCGTTCATCATGGGCGGCCCGCACATGTAGTATTCGCAGTCCTCCGGCGCCGGGTGATCCTTGAGGTATTGCTCGTATAGCACGTTGTGGATGAAGCCGGTCAGGCCGTCCCAGTTGTCCTCCGGTTGCGGATCGGACAACGCCACGTGCCACTCGAAGTTGTCGTTCTCCGCGGCGAGCTGGTCGTACTCGTCCTGGTAGAACATCTCGCGCAGTGAACGCGCGCCGTACCAGAAGGAGATCTTGCGCTTGGAGTTGAGGCGCTTCAACTGGTCGAACAGGTGCGAGCGCATGGGCGCCATACCCGCACCGCCGCCGATGAAGACCATCTCGGCGTCGGTGTCCTTGGCGAAGAACTCGCCGAAGGGGCCGTAGACCTTCACCTTGTCGCCCGGCTTCAGGTTGAAGACCCAGGACGACATCTGGCCGCACGGGATGCCCTGGCTGCCCGGGGGCGGGGTCGCGATGCGGATGTTGAACTTCACGATGCCCTTCTCTTCCGGGTAGTTCGCCATCGAGTAGGCGCGTATCACGGTCTCCTTCACCTCCGACTCGAGGTCGAAGAAGCCGAACCGCTCCCAGTCGCCGCGATATTCCTCCTCGATATCGAAATCGGAATACTTCACGTGATGCGGCGGGCACTCGAGCTGCACGTAACCGCCGGCGCGGAAGTCGACGTTCTCGCCCTCCGGCAGGCGCAGCGTGAGCTCCTTGATAAAGGTCGCAACGTTGGGGTTGGACTCCACCGTGCACTCCCACTGCTTGACGCCGAACACCTCCTCGGGCACCTGGATCTTCATGTCCTGCTTGACCGCCGTCTGGCAGGACAGGCGCCAACCCTCTTCAGCGTCGCGGCGTGTGAAGTGGGACTCCTCGGTCGGCAGCATCGAACCACCGCCCTCGGTGATAATGCACTTGCACTGGGCGCAGGTGCCGCCGCCGCCACAGGCGGAAGGCAGGAACAGGTCGGCCTCGGACAGGGTTTGCAGCAGCTTGCCGCCGGCGGGCACGGTGATGGTCTTCTCGCCGTTGATCTCGATATGCACCTCGCCGCTGCTGACCAGGGCCGAGCGTGCAACGAGAATAATGAACACCAGCACCAGCACCACGGTGGTAAACATGCCGACGCCGAAGCCGATAGTAGTCAAATCCATATATCTGTTCGCCCCGCTAGATGTCGATGCCGCCGAAGGACATGAAGCCCAGCGACATCAGCCCCACGATGATAAAGGTGATGCCGAGCCCCTGCAGGCCGTCCGGTACATCCGAGTACTTGAGTTTCTCGCGGATACCCGCCAGCGCGACAATGGCCAGTGCCCAGCCCACACCGGAACCGGCGCCGAACACCACGCTCTCGGCGAAGCTGTAGTCGCGCTCCACCATGAACAGCGAGGCGCCGAGAATCGCGCAGTTCACCGTGATCAGGGGCAGGAACACGCCGAGGGCGTTGTAGAGAGCGGGCACGAACTTGTCGAGGAACATCTCCAGGATCTGCACGATGGCGGCGATCACCCCGATGTAGCTCAACAGGCCCAGGAAGCTGAGGTCGAGTTCGGGATAGCCGGCCCAGGCCAGCGCGCCGTCGGCCAGCAGGTAGTTGTACAGCAGGTTGTTCACCGGCACGGTGATTGTCAGCACAACGATGACCGCGATACCGAGGCCGAACGCAGCGGAGATCTTTTTGGAGATCGCCAGGAATGTGCACATGCCCAGGAAGAAGGCGAGCGCCATGTTCTCGATGAAGATCGCCCGAACAAACAGGCTTAGCAAGGCTTCCATTTACACGCCCTCCCTGGCTGGCTGGTGCTTGGCGAGCGTGAAGTCCGGCTTTTCGACCTGCTCCTTCTGGAGCGTGCGCAGCGTCCAGATGAAAAGGCCGATCAGGAAGAACGCACTCGGCGGCAGGAGCAGCAGGCCGTTGGGCACGTACCAGCCGCCCTCCGTCACAAGCGGCAGGATCTCAACGCCGAACAACTTACCGGCGCCGAACAGCTCCCGCACGATAGCGACCGCGATCAGCACGACGCTGTACCCGAGACCGTTGCCGATGCCGTCGATAAAACTGGGCAGCGGCGGATTTTTCATGGCGAAGGCCTCGGCGCGGCCCATGACGATGCAGTTGGTGATGATCAGGCCCACGAACACCGACAGCTGCTTGGAGATCGTGTAGGCATAGGCCTTGAGGAACTGGTCCACCACGATCACCAGGGAGGCGATGATCACCATCTGCACGATGATGCGGATACTGCCCGGAATGTGCTTGCGGATCAGCGACACGCCGAGGTTGGAGAACGCGGTGACGAACGTCAGTGCGACGCACATCACCAGCGTGACCTGCAGCGACGACGTCACCGCCAGGGCCGAGCAGATACCGAGAATCTGCAGGGCGATCGGGTTGTTGCGGAAGATCGGGGTGGTGAGTGTGTCTTTTACGGAATCCATGAATCAGGCCTCCCCGGACTTGAGATTGGCAAGGAACGGGGCGAAACCGTTTTCGCCCAGCCAGTAGCGCACGAGGTGATCGACACCGCGCGTGGTCAGCGTAGCGCCGGCGAGGCCGTCCACCTGGTAGTCGGCATTCGCGGCGGACGGGTCAACCGAGCCCTTGATCACGTTGATCGCGAGGTCACCCTCGCGGTACACCTGCTTGCCGGGCCACAGGCTCTTCCAGCGCGGGTTGTCCACCTCGCCGCCGAGGCCCGGGGTTTCCTTGTGCTCGTAGAAACCGATGCCGGCCACCGTGTTGGCGTCGCCCTTGAGGGCGATAAATCCGTAGAGTTGGCCCCACAGGCCGTAACCGTGCACGGGCAGGATGATCTTCTCGATGTCGCCCGCCGCATTCTGCGAGAGGTAGACCAGCGCGTAGTGGGCACGGCGCGCGATCTTGGCGATGTCCTCCTCAGGACTCAGGGACGTGGAGGCCGCCGGGTCCTTTGCGGCCTGGCGCTGGTCGTAGTCCTGCGCATCCACCGCGTCGGTGAACCTGCCCGTCCGTAAATCCACGACTCGGGTGACGATCTGTTCGAACTGTTCCTCAACATCGCGCGACTCGTCGAGCAGGCCCGCGGCGGCGAGGATATTGCGCTTGCGATCGAGCGCCTCGTTGCTCTCGCGCGCGGGCTTGAGCATCACCGCCGCACCGGACACGATCACGGAGCAGACGATGCACAGGAGGACGGCGACCGTGAGGGTCTTGCCGATGCTGTCGTTACTGGACACGGGCGAGCCTCCGTTTGATGTTGGCCTGGATCACGAAGTGGTCCATCAGCGGCGCGAAGAGGTTGGCGAACAATATGGCGAGCATGATGCCCTCGGGGAAGGCCGGGTTCACCACGCGAATCAGGACAGTCATCACGCCGATAAGGATACCGAAGGCCCACTTGCCACCGTCGGTCATGGCCGCCGACACCGGGTCGGTGGCCATGAACACCATACCGAAGGCGAAACCACCGGTCACCAGGTGCCAGTACCAGGGCATCGCGAAGGCCAGGTTGCTGTCCGAGCCCACCCAGTTGAGGAAGCTCGAGAAGAGGAACATACCCAGGAATACCCCGCTGATGATCCGCCACGAGGCGACGCGTGTCAGCAGCAACAGCACCATGCCGAGCAAAATGGCCAGGGTGGACGTCTCGCCGATAGACCCGGGTATCGCGCCGATGAAGGCGTCCATCCAGCTATACGTGGACTCGAGCACCTCCATGCCCTCCGAGGCCACGAGCGACAGCGCGGTGGCGCCCGTGTGGCCGTCGACCGCGACCCACACGGAGTCGCCAGACAACTGCGCCGGGTAGGCGAAGTACAGGAATGCGCGGCCTGTCAGCGCCGGGTTAAGGAAGTTCTTGCCGGTCCCGCCGAACACCTCCTTGCCGATCACCACCCCGAAGCTGATACCCAGGGCCACCTGCCACAGCGGGATATCCGGCGGACAGGTCAGTGCGAAGAGGATAGAGGTGACGAAGAAGCCCTCGTTGACCTCGTGACCGCGGCGTACCGCGAAGAGGATCTCCCAGCTGATGCCGACCAGGAAGGTCACGATATATATAGGCAGGAAGAACACGGCGCCGTACCACAGGCAGTGCCACAGGTTGCCCGCGTCATACCCGCCGAGCAGTTCGATCAGCCAGCCGTGCCAGCCGTCGACGCCCTGGCCCGCGGCCATGACGTCGGTGGCCTGGAAGCCCAGGTTGTACATGCCGTAGAACATGGCGGGGAACGTGGCCAGCCAGACCGTGATCATGATGCGCTTGAGGTCCACCCCGTCACGCACGTGCGCGGTGGAGCGGGTGACATCGTCGGGACTGTAGAAGAAGGTGTCGAACACCTCGTACACGGCGTAGAACTTCTGGAAGCGGCCGCCGTCCTGGAAATGGTGCTCTATGCTGTCAAAGAATTTGCGGATACCCACGGGTCAACCCTCCTTCTCGATACGCGTCAGGTTGTCCCTGAGGATTGGGCCGTACTCGTACTTGCCCGGGCAGACATAGCTGCACAGTGCCAGGTCCTCCTCTTCCAGTTCCAGGCAGCCCAGCGCCTGGGCCATCTCGGTATCACCCACTATCAACGCCCGGAGCAACTGCGTCGGCAGGATATCGAGCGGCATGATGCGCTCGTAGCTGCCGACCGGCACCATGGCGCGCTCGCTGCCGTTGGTGCTGGTGGTCATGGGCAGCGGCTTGCTGCCGAGGAAACTGCTGACGTAAATGCCGAGGTTGGAGTGCTTGTTGAAGCCCGGTGAGAACCAGCCGAACAACTCGCGCTCGCGCCCCTCGCGCAGCACCGAGACCTGGTTGTGGTAGCGGCCGAGGTAGGCGGTGCCCGCCTGTACACGGCGACCACCGAGCACCGAGCCAGACACGATGCGGTTCTCGCCGTTCTTGAGCTGCCCCGCGCAGAGGGCCTCGAGGTCAACGCCCAGGCGG
>JAUIEP010000068.1 GCA_030428835.1 Gammaproteobacteria bacterium
GCGAACATGGGCTTTGCCGAGGCGGTGGACTGCCCGGTTGTGCTGGTCGCCGACATCGACCGCGGCGGCGTGTTCGCGCACCTGGTCGGTACGCTGGAACTGCTGTCGCCCAGCGAGCAGGCGCGGGTCACGGGGTTCATCATCAACAAGTTCCGCGGCGACATCGGCCTGTTGCTGCCGGGCAACGACTGGCTCGAACAGCGCACGGGCAAGCCCGTGCACGGCGTGTTGCCATACCTGCAGGGCCTGTACCTCGACGCCGAGGATGCCGTGAACAGCGAGCAGCGCCTGGATGGCGACAGGCGGCCGCTGGCGGTGGTCGTTCCCGTGTTGTCACGCGTGAGTAACCACACCGACTTTGATGCGTTGCGGCTGCACCCGAACGTGGACCTCAAGTTCGTCGGTCCGGGCGCAGCGATACCGGGCGCCGACCTCATCGTATTGCCCGGCAGCAAGAATGTGCGCCGCGACATGCAGTGGCTGCGCGACAACGGCTGGGAAGCCGCGATTGCGCGACACCTGCGCTACGGCGGCAAGTTGATCGGCATCTGCGGCGGCTTCCAGATGCTGGGCGAGCGCATCGATGACCCCCAGGGTATCGAGGAGGCGCCGGGCAGTAGCGCCGGCCTGGGCCTGCTGTCTTTCGCCACGACACTCGCGCCCGAAAAACGACTGGCGGATGTCGCCGGTACCCTGGCGCTGGACGGCGCGCGTGTCGCGGGTTACGAAATCCACTGCGGCGTCAGCCACGGCAGTGCCCTGCGCCTGCCCGCGGTACGCCTGGACGACGGCAGTGTGGACGGCGCGGTGTCCGCCGACGGGCAGGTCCTGGGCACCTACCTGCACGGCCTGTTCGATACCGCCGAGAGTCGCGCGGCCCTGCTGCGGTGGTGCGGACTGGACGCGCCCGCTGTCGCAGGCCCCGATGAGGTGCGCGCGGCACAACTGGACAGGTTGGCCGATGTCATCGAGCGCGACCTCGACCTCGCGACGCTCCTGCCCGGACTCGAAGGTCGCGCGGCGTGAGGCTGCTGCGGCCCCGGACTCTGCTGTTGCTGCTGGGCCTCGCCCTGTTTCCGGTATGCCTTATGGGCCTGATGCTGGGCCCTGTGACGACCGACTTCGCCGGGCTGTTCGCCGCCCTCGCGCGGGTGTTGGGATTGGATGCACCGGAATCGGCGGCGCAGCAGGCGCTCATCCTGTTCTCCATACGCCTGCCGCGGGTGCTGTTGGCCGGATTAGTCGGCGTGTGCCTGGCCGTCTGCGGAACCGCCATGCAGGGGCTGTTCCGCAACCCGTTGGCAGACCCGTCGCTCATCGGCGTATCCAGCGGCGCCTCCGCGGGCGCCAGCCTCGCGATCGTGCTGGGCGGCGGCGCGCTGTTGCACGGCAGCCAGTTCGCGGGCCTGTCCCTGGTCGCGGCGGGCGCCTTCGCGGGCGGCTTCGGCGCCGTCATCCTCGTGTACCGGCTGGCGACGACCAGCGCGGGAACGTCGGTCGTGACCATGTTGCTGGCGGGCATCGCCATCAGCGCGCTGGCGGGCGCCCTCAACAGCCTGCTCAGCTTTTTTGCCGACGACGAGATGCTCAGGCGCATCAGCCTGTGGCAGATGGGCAGCCTCGATGCCGCGGACTGGGCGCGGGTGTGGCTGGCGCTCGCCGTCGTGGCCGCGTTGCTGGTGGTGTTGCCGCGTGACAGCGCGGCGCTGAATGCATTCCTGCTCGGCGAGTCGGAAGCGCGCCATCTCGGCATCGACGTGCAGCGGGTCAAGCGCCGGCTCATTTTGCTGACCGCGCTCGCCGTGGGTATCTCGGTGGCGGTGGCGGGCACCATCGCCTTCGTCGGCCTCATCATTCCCCATCTCGTGCGACTCGCGATCGGGCCCGACCACCGCTACCTGGTGCCCGGCTCCGCACTGGCGGGCGCTATCCTGCTGATCGTCGCGGACGGCTTCTCGCGTATCCTGGTGGCGCCCGCGGAACTGCCCGCCGGGATCCTGACCGCCATGCTCGGCACGCCGTTCTTTTTCTTCCTGTTGCTGCAGAAGCGGCGTTTCGGGGGTATCTAGCGTGGCGCTTGCGGGGCGGGAACTGTGCATGACGATCGGCGGCGCGCAATTGGTGCGTGACGTGAGCATCGCGATCGAGCCCGGCACGGTGCATGTCGTGATGGGACCTAACGGCGCCGGCAAGACCAGTCTATTGCGCCTGCTCACCGGCGAGTGGCGCCCGACATCCGGCGGTGTCTCACTGGACGGGGTCGACCTGCAGCACATACCTCCGGCCGGGCGGGCGAGGCAGCTCGCTGTGTTGCCGCAACAGTCCACGCTGAACTTTCCCTTTACCGCGCTCGAGGTGGCCATGCTCGGGCGCATTCCCCACGACACCGGCG
Source organism: Gammaproteobacteria bacterium (assembly GCA_030428835.1). Taxonomy (GTDB): domain Bacteria; phylum Pseudomonadota; class Gammaproteobacteria; order Pseudomonadales; family Halieaceae; genus Marimicrobium. The sequence continues at coordinate 2,393 of JAUIEP010000068.1, forward strand.
CCCGTCGCGACCGGGAGATCGTGTCCGAAGCGCTGGCGGCGGTGGACGGCACCTACCTCGCCGGGCGCGAGTACACGCACCTGTCGGGCGGCGAGCGCCAGCGTGTTCACCTGGCCCGTGTGCTGGCGCAGATCTGGGAGGAGGGCGGCGCGGCGCGCTATCTCGTGCTGGACGAGCCCACCGCATCTTTCGACCTCGCCCACCAGCAACTGACCCTGGAGATCGTGCGCCGCCTCGCCGGGCGCGGCGTGGGCGTAGTCATGGTGCTGCACGACCTGAATCTCGCCGCGCGCTGCGCCGACCGGTTGCTGTTGCTGCAGTGCGGCGGGATAGCCGCGAGCGGCAGCGCGATCGAGGTGCTCACAAGGGACAACCTCAGGACCGTCTTCCAGGTCGAGGCCCACATCGATACGCACCCGGTGGCGGGCACACCGCTGGTGGTGATCTGATGCGGGGGGTTGCCTTGTTACTGGCACTGCTGTGTGCCCTCTCGGCGCGAGCGGAAATCCGTATACGCGACGCGCTGGAACGCGAACTGGTACTGCCCGGCCCGGCGCAGCGGGTGGTCAGCCTGGCGCCGCACATCACGGAAATCGTCTACGCCGCGGGCGCCGGCGACCGACTGGTGGGGGCGGTGGCCTACAGCAACTACCCACCCGAGGCGCTTGAGGTCACGCGTGTCGGTGCGTACAACAGCATCAGCCTTGAGACTATCGTCTCGCTGCAGCCCGACCTCGTGCTCGCCTGGCGCAGCGGTAACGGCGAGGAGATCGTGCGTCGCATCGAGGCGCTTGGACTCAGGGTCTTTGTGAGCGAGTCGCGCACGCTGGAGGATGTCGCGCGCGCGCTGCGCGAAGTCGGCCACCTGACCGGTAACGAGGCCCGCGCCGACGCGGCAGCCGCGGAATTCCTGCGCGAACTCACGCGCCTGCGCGACACGTACAGCGGCGAGTCGCCGGTGCGCGTCTTCTACCAGGTCTGGAACGAGCCGCTGCTCACGCTCAACGGCGAGCATCTCGTCTCCGACGTGATACGGCTCTGCGGCGGGGTCAATTCTTTCGGGGAGTCGCCGGCGCTGGTGTCGCGCATCAACGTGGAGTCGGTGCTCGGCGCCGACCCGGACGTCATCGTCGCGAGCGGCATGGACAAGGCGCGTCCGGAGTGGCTCGACGACTGGCGGCGCTGGGACAGCATCCGTGCGGTGGAGCACGACCAGTTGTACTTCGTGCCGCCGGACCTGCTGCAGCGTCACACGCCGCGCATCATGGAAGGGGCGGACAGCCTGTGCAGGCACCTGGCCGCGGCGCGGGCCCACTACCGGAGCGCCGCGCCGCCGGCTCAGTAATCCACGCCCTTGCGCGCCATGATGCCGGCCTTGTAGGCGTGCTTCACGTCCTTGATTTCGGATACCGTATCCATGATTTCCTGCAGGGCGGCGCCGCCGCCGCGCCCGGTTACCACGACACTCTGGTTCTCCGGTCGCTGCGCGATGGCGTCGATGATTTCCTGCTCGTCCAGGTAGTCGTAGGCGATCATGTAGGTGAGTTCGTCCAGCACGACGAGGTCGAAACTGGCGTCCGACAGCATCGGCAGCGCCCTGGCCCAGGTTTCCCTGGCCGCGGCGATATCGCCGCTCCGGTCCTGCGTATCCCAGGTGAAACCGGTACCCATCTGGTAGAACGCAACCTGTGGGCAGTGCTCTCGCAGGTAGATCTCCTCTCCGGACAGTTGCACGCCCTTGATGAACTGGACAACACCGACCCGCTGGCCGTAACCCAGGGCGCGCATCACCATGCCAAACGCCGAACTGGTCTTGCCCTTGCCGGACCCGGTCAGAAGGACGGCGACGCCGCGTTCGGTTTCAGCAGCCTTGATACTGGCGTCCACGGCAGCTTTCTGCTTCTGCATAGCCGCTTTGTGTTTCGCTTGTTTGCTGTCAACTTCACTGGTCATGTAGGGAGTATCCGGTCAGGTGTTTGCCGGCTTGCGGCCCGCTTCAGAACTGGTAGCCGACGGCGAGCTGAAAGCTTTCATCGGGCGCCGGGTAGTTATAGTCAAAGGGCGCAGTGCCGCCGCTGAATCCATTGTATTCCTTGCCGGTGAGGTTGTTGAGTCTCAGGTTGGCGTAGAGGTTATTGTAGTCAAAGCGGATGTTGGCGTTGAAGACGGTGAAGTCATCGAGCTTGTCGCCAAAGTTTGCCTCGTCGCCCACGGGATAGCGTTCCCCTGTGTACTGGGCATCAGCATAGAACGACCATTGTTCGTTGACGATGTAGGTGAGTGCCAGATTCGCGGTCGATTCCGCCACGAATGGCACGTCATTGCCGTCGAACGTGCCCGCGCTGATTTCAGCGTCCGTGTAGCTGTAGTTGGCCTGCACGCTGAAATTCTCCGTTGCCTGCCAGGTGCCATCGAGTACGATGCCGGTGCGCCGGCTCTGGTCCAGGTTGATGTTGGCGCCGGTTCCCGGGCCGAAGGGTCCATCCGCGGAGGGGTCATAGATAATCTCGTTGTCCACCTCCATGTCATAGACCACGGCCGACAGGAAGACACTCGCGAAACCGTATTCCACGCCGAGTTCCCAGGAAGCGCTCTCCTGCGGCGCCAGGAACGCGATATCCGGCGGAATGAAACCGTTTTCATCGGCGTTCGGCCAGCGGAACGCTTCATCGCGACGCAGGAACACGCGTGATGTCTCATTGAGCGACCACGCGATGCCCGCCTGGTAGACGTCCAGGTCATCCTCCGCTTTGGTGCCCGCCACGCTGTCTCTTGCCTCGAAATCGCTGTTGCGCGCGCCCAGCGTGAGCTTGAAGCTCTCCGTGAGCGGCGCGACGACCTGTGCATACAGGTCGAACAATTCCTGCTCGACGTCCGTGTTGCTGAAGTCGTCGGAGCGCCCGTAACCGGTATCTTCCCAGTCGACGCCCGCGGTGATCAGGATGGGCCCATTTGCCGATGCTATTTCACCAGTGATGCGCGGTTCGAAGCTGTCGAGTTCGGTCTTGCCTGCAAAGCCCGCGCCAAACGAGAAGCCCTCGGAATCCTCCTCGCGGGTCGTGTATTCACCCAGCAGTTCCCAGCCGTCGACGATTACCAGGGAGCCGCCGGCCCTGAAGACATCGGTTTCGCGATCACTGAAGTCATCCGGTGTCAGCGTCTGTTTGCGATCCTTGCGGATGTCCTCCGCGGTCAGGCTGCCCGGCAAGCGCAGGTCATCCTCGATCTGCTGCGCCTCCAGGAAAAGGCCGAAACGCTCCGTGCGAAACCCGCCGTTCAGGAAGAGATTGGTGTAGTCGGCCTCGTTGTTATCACGATAGTTGTCCGCTTCCTCCTTTTCCGCGGAAGCGCGGAAAAACAGTCCGTTGTCGAACGACTGGCCGATGGCGCCCTGGTAGTTCTCGTAGCCGTCGGTTCCGCCGGAGGCTTCGAAGAAGCCACCAAAATCGGTAGCCTGGCGGGTAATCACGTTGATGACGCCACCCGAGGACTGCTCGCCGTACAGCGACCCGGCGCTACCGTTGACGATCTCAATCTGTTGGATGTCCTTGGTCGCGATGCCGGCGAGGTCGGGTCCTGCCAGCGAGGGGTTGTTCAGCTTGCGGCCATCGACCATGACCAGCACGTTGTTGGCGGAATTCCCGCCGAAACCCCGCATTGAAATGGTGGCGCCGCGTTGCTGGTTGCCGAGCGTGTCATTCACCGTGAGACCGGGCTGGGCGTTGAGTATCTGGACCAGATTGTTGGCGCCGCTCAGCTTGATCTGTTCCCCGGTCAGTACTTTTATGCTCGCCGGGATTTCGACAGTCGGTTGCACGGAACGCGTGCCACTTACGATCATGTGTTCGATATCGCCGCTCCCGGCGGCGGATGCGATCTGGCTCGATAGTAGCACGCCGCCGATACAAAGCCCGGCTATGGAATATAGGTTTTTCATGAAGCCCTCAATCTTTTGACAGTGTGAAAAGTCGAGGGAGGGAGAAAGCAGATGAGCAAACGTCACCCGACGACGCCCTCCGCATCATCGCATGAACCCCTACGGGGCCATGATTGCCAGGCTGGTGTCGGGCTCGCTGTATGCGTGGCGTTGCTCGCCGGTGCACACGGCATACCGTTGCGGGGGCAGCGGTGGTTGGAGTGGCGCGGGGCGCCTCTCTCCACACTTCCCATTTGACCCTTCCAGGCGTCGCTGAAAATCAGCACAGCTCCGCCGAAGGGCACCTAGTCTGGGGGCGACTCTAGAGGCGGGTCCAGGTTTTGTCAATCTGTAGGAGTCACAGTACCGCGGGTTGTGCAGGCTCCCGTGACGCCTGTCCGGCGACGGCCATTGCCTTACAATGGCGCATTGAGCGGGGGAGATGCGTTGCTGATAACACCTGAAACCGAGGCGGCGGTAGCCGCGCTGCTAGGGCGTGCGCCCCGCGGCCTGCGCGAGGTCATCCCGGGTGCAGACGGCGCACCCAGGGTGATTCGCGTGGCGTCCCTGGTCGATGACAAGCCGTTCCCCACGCTCTATTGGCTCGTGGACCCGCAGCTGAACCTGCGTATCGATCGCGCGGAGGCCAGCGGCCTGATCGCGCGACTGCAGGCCCGGGTCGACGCGGAGCCGGACCTGCGCGTCGCCATGGCCGCGGATCACGCGGCTTACATCGCCCGGCGCATGGCGCTCGCGAGCGCCCAGGAGCGCGCGCGCATCGAGGCGCTCGGCTATACGCAGGTGCTTGCAGAAAAAGGCATCGGCGGGATCGGCGACTTCACGCGTATCCGCTGCCTGCACACCTGGTACGCCGCGCACCTGGTCATGCCTAATACCATCGGCCGCCTGCTGGAGGCGCACTGGTCCCAGGAGGGGCCGCAGGACGCCTGACCTCAGGGGTCGAATGCGTTCGACCCTACCGGCCGCTTCCCGACACGAACGCCGTGCCATTCCGGGGCGCTCGGGACACGGGCCGGGAAGACGCCCCCACCGGGCTGACGGAACTGGCGTAAACACCTTAAAAATCAGGGTGATGTGGTATAGTAGCGCCCCTTTTTTCGGGGCGGCCGCGACCGCCCGCCGCAGCCAGGGGCACGGCCATGACCACACCAACGGACGATCTGCGCATCCTCGAGATCATTGAACTCATATCACCCCAGCAATTGATGGGCGAGATCGCGGTGAGCGAGGCGGGAGCGCAGACGGTGGCCGGCGCGCGCCAGGCCATCCACGACATCCTGGCGGGGCGGGACGACCGGCTGCTCGCCATCGTCGGTCCCTGTTCCATTCACGACCCGGCCGCCGCGCGTGACTACGCCGCACTGTTGAAGGCGCAGGCCGACGAACTCGCCGACGACCTGTTCATCGTCATGCGCGTGTACTTCGAGAAGCCGCGCACCACCGTCGGCTGGAAGGGCCTCATCAACGACCCTGACCTCGACAACACCTTCAAGATCAACAAGGGCCTGCGCCTCGCGCGGCAACTGCTGTCCGACCTGGCCGACATGGGCCTGCCTGCCGGCACGGAATACCTCGACCTCATCAGCCCCCAGTACTGCGCCGACCTGGTCGCGTGGGGCGCCATCGGCGCGCGCACGACCGAGAGCCAGACGCACAGGGAGCTGTCCTCGGGGCTGTCCTGTCCCGTGGGCTTCAAGAACGCGACCAACGGGGCCATCCAGGTGGCCATCGACGCCATCAAGTCCGCCTCACAGCCACACCATTTCCTGTCCGTGACCAAGCAGGGTAACTCCGCGATCTTCCAGACCGCGGGCAATGAGGACTGCCATGTCATCCTGCGCGGCGGTGAACACCCGAACTACGACATGTTCTCCGTGGACGACGCCTGTGCGCTGCTGGAGAAGGCCGGACTGCCGGCGCGCGTCATGATCGACGCCAGCCACGCCAACAGCCGCAAGATCCCCGCGCGCCAGGTGGATGTCACTAACGACATCGCCACGCAGGTTGCCCGCGGCGATGCGCGCATTTTCGGCGTCATGCTGGAAAGCAACCTCGTCGAGGGGCGCCAGGACGTGGTGGCGGGGCAGCCGCTGACCTACGGCCAGAGCATCACCGACCCCTGTATGAGTTGGGACGACACGCGGGCGCTCCTCAAGGAACTGGCCCAGGCGGTACAGCAGCGCCGTAGCGCCTGACGGCCTATCTTCCTGAACCGCAAGCTGTCCGACGGTGCTTCACGCTGGCGCCGCCAGGCGCTAAGGTGACCGCCTTGCTCTCAATCCGCCAGCACAGCACGAGGTACTGACCATGCACCTGGGCTTCAGCTCGATGAACACCAAGGACGATCCCGCGCCGGATCTGCTCGCCAGAACGCTGGAGGAGGCCGGCTTCGAGTCCCTCTGGTACGGCGAACACAGCCATATCCCCACGTCGCGCACGAGTCCCTATCCGGCGGGCGGCGAGTTGCCCGAGCCTTACAAGAAGATGATGGACCCCTACGTGTCCCTCATGGCGGCCGCCGCGGCGACGGAGCATCTCAAGCTCGGCACCGGCATTGCGCTGCTCATGGAGCGCGAGCTGTTTTCCCAGACCAAGACGATTGCCACGCTCGATCGCCTCTCCAATGGCCGCGTCATCATCGGCTGCGGCGTGGGCTGGAACCAGGAGGAATTTGAAAACGCCACCACGTTGCCGTGGCAGCGGCGCTACCTGGCACTCAAGGAGACCGTGTTGGCCCAGCGTGAACTGCTCACCGGCGCGGAACCGGAGTTCCACGGCGAACTGATCGATTTCGACCCGGTGTGGTTCGAACCCAAGGCCACCCGGCCCGGCGGCCCGCCAGTCACGTTCGGCGCCATGGGGCCACTCGGCGTGCGCCACGCGGCGGAGTGGGCGGACGGCTGGATGCCCGTTGATGTCGCCATGCCCGATGTGCAGCAGGGCATCGAGGACTTCCGCGAGAAGGTCCGCAGCTTCGACCGCAATCCCGATGACGTCGAGATCACGCTCGTCGTGATGGCGCCGGTGACCGCGGACCTGCTGAAACGCTACCGCGACATCGGCATCGACCGTTGCAACATCGGCGTCGGGGTCGACAACTGGGACAGGCCCGAGATCGTGATGCCGATGATCGAGGAGTTCTCGAAACTGATACCGGCGCTGTAACAGGCGCCCGCGTCCGGCAAGTCCCTCGCTCGCCGCGCGTTCGCTGCGCGGTTGGGGCTCGAGGCACCCGTCAGCACTGGGCATTTCCCCGATGAACCCCGTATAGTAGGGCCCATAACAAGAACATCCCCGGGGGAGGTGAACCGTGTCGCAAATGTCCCACGAGCGCGCCCAGGCCTACTGGCGGCGCAACCTGTCGTTGATGATACGGCTGCTGGTGATCTGGTTTGTCGTCAGTTACGGCTGCGGCATCCTCTTCGTCGACTGGCTCAACCAGTTTCGCATCGGCGGTTACAAGCTCGGCTTCTGGTTCGCGCAGCAGGGGTCCATCTACGTCTTCGTGGTGCTGATCTTCTACTACGCGAGGAAAATGGCCGCGCTGGACCGCGAGTTCGGCGAAGGCGAGTAGCCGGGCCATGGACCTCAAGCTGCTGACCTACATCGTCGTGGGCATGACGTTCGCCCTCTATATCGGCATCGCATTCTGGGCGCGCGCCAGTTCGACCAAAGAGTTTTACGTGGCCGGTGGCAGCGTGCACGCCATCCCCAACGGCATGGCCACCGCGGCGGACTGGATGTCGGCCGCCTCGTTTATTTCGATGGCGGGGCTGATCGCCTTCATGGGCTACGGCGGCAGCGTCTTTCTCATGGGCTGGACCGGCGGCTACGTGATCCTCGCGATGTTGATCGCGCCCTACCTGCGCAAGTACGGCAAGTTCACGGTGCCGGAGTTCATCGGGGATCGCTTCTATTCCAACGGCGCGCGGGCGGTCGCCGTGTTGTGCCTGATCGTGTGTTCGGTGACGTATGTCATCGGGCAGATGAAGGGGGTGGGCGTCGCATTCTCCCGCTTCCTGGAGGTTCCTTACGATACGGGCGTACAGATCGGCATGTTCATCGTGTTCTTCTACGCGGTCCTGGGCGGCATGAAGGGCATTACGTATACGCAGATCGCCCAGTACTGCGTGCTGATCATGGCCTACACCGTGCCCGCCATCTTCATCAGCCTGCAGCTCACGGGCAACCCGCTGCCGCAGCTCGGGCTGGGTTCCACGCTCGCGGGCACGGACACCTACCTGCTCGACAAGCTCGACCAGGTGGTGACCGACCTCGGCTTCCGCGAGTACACCACCGACGTGCGCCTGTCCGGACTCAACATGTTTGCCTTCACGCTGTCGCTCATGATCGGCACCGCCGGTTTGCCGCATGTCATCATCCGCTTCTTCACCGTGCCCAACGTGAGCGACGCGCGCCGTTCCGCCGGCTGGGCGCTCGTGTTCATCGCGATTCTCTATACCACCGCGCCCGCCGTGGCCGGCATGGCCAGGCTGAACTTGATGCAGACGATCGAGCCGTCTCCGGGAGAGTACCTCGAGATCGAAAAGCGGCCCCAGTGGTTCCGCAACTGGGAGACCACGGGCCTGCTCGCGTTCGAGGACAAGAACGGCGATGGCCGCATCCAGTACAGCGCGGACGCGCAGGTCAACGAGATGACCACGGTCGACCAGGACATCATGGTGCTCGCCAACCCGGAAATCGCGCGACTGCCGAACTGGGTTATCGCTCTGGTCGCGGCCGGCGGGCTCGCGGCGGCACTGTCCACGGCCGCCGGCCTGTTGCTCGCGATATCCTCGGCGATCTCACACGACCTGCTCAAGGGCATCTACAAGCCGGACATCACCGAGAAGCAGGAGCTGCTCGCCAGTCGCCTGTCGATGGCGGTCGCCGTCCTCGGGGCCGGCTACCTCGGCCTCAATCCGCCGGGCTTCGCCGCCGGCACCGTGGCGCTCGCGTTCGGCCTAGCTGCATCCTCTATTTTCCCGGCGCTGCTGATGGGCATTTTCTCGCCATCGGTTACCCGCGCCGGCGCTATCGCCGGGATGCTCAGCGGCATCGGCGTCACGCTGTTCTATGTATTCCAGCACAAGGGCATCATGTTCATTCCCGGCACGGCCTTCCTGGGCGACACGCCGGCGAACTGGTTCTTCGGCATCGAGCCGAATGCGTTCGGCGCGGTGGGTGCGCTGGTCAACTTCGCCGTGGCGTTCGCGGTCAGCCGCGTGAGCGAACCGCCGCCGGCGCACATTTCCGAGCTGGTGGAGAATATCCGTATCCCGGGCGGCGCGACCCCGGAACACCTTTCCTGACGCGGTGGATGCTGCGACCGCTGTTGCCCGCGGAAACCCGCGTGCTAGACTGGCATTGCTGTACACCGGCTGTGCCTGGTGTCTCGATGCCACCAGTCACGCCGCCAACTGGTTTGGATGAACCCGCCTGCGCACTGCGCGCATCATCATGGACTGGAGGTGAGGTATGGCGCTGGCACACGCCATCATGACGGCCCTGATCGACAACGACCTGTCCGGGCTCGAACTCGCCCGCGACTTTGAATCCTCCCTGGGCTCTTTCTGGAACGCGTCCCACCAGCAGATCTACCAGGAGCTGCACAAACTCGCGGACAAGGGCTGGCTGAACAAGCGCGAGGTCAGCCAGAGCGGCAAGCCCAACAAGATCGTTTACGGCATGACCAAGTCGGGCCGCGACGCGCTCGCCGGGTGGGTGTTCGACACCACCAAGACACGGCCGGCGAAAGACGAACTCATGATCAAGCTCTACAACCTGAGCGAGGACAACGCCTCGCACCTGGCGGGGGAGGTTGCCGACAGGCGGCAGGAGATGATGCGGCTGCTCTACCTCTACGAGAAGATCCGCATACGCCACTACGACGACCCCGCGTCGCTCCCCACCCGGCACAAGGGCGTCTACCTCGCCCTGATGGCCGGAATCTCCCAGGGCGAACAGTTCCTCGCCTGGTGTGACCAGGCCCTGGAACTGCTCGCCGGTGTGGAGGCGGGCTCCAGCGTGAAGCGCAAGGCGAAGAACGCCTGAGCCCCCGGCGAGGAGTGTGACCGCGGTCACAAATCGACTCGCCGCTTTCACTATAATCAAGGAATATCATGATATAACTTAGATATTCTTTTCAGTAATTTCACAGAACACGCGATATATCGCCCTGAATAATGGAGTAGGCGCAGAAAATGCGCGTCTAAATTCGAAAATAAAGTCATAATATGCCTATTTTGCCCAAGACGTAGCGATTACTGGCAACGACAAGCCCCGACCCCTAAGCTAGCAGTCATGGGGCAGAGCGCGCGAGCGCAAGGGGCCGGGGAAATGCAGAAACTAATCATCATGGCACTGTTACTGGGTGTCTCTCAGGTGAGCGCGGCGCGCGTGTATATGTGTGTCGACGACGCGACCGGGGAGGCGTACTTCACCGACGCGGGCTGCGCGAGCCAGGGCACACGCGAGGAAGTGCGCGTGCACCCGGCGAACCTGGACTCGGGCAAGCGCTACGCAAAGTCCGGCAAGCGCAAGACCTGGAACAGCGAGAAAGATGAGCGCAAGACCGGGGTCGACTACAACGAGGAGCGTCGCTCCGTCACCAGCAGCGGCCTCGCCGGCAATCCCTGACGCGGCGCGTGCCCTTGCGGGCACTTGTAGCTCTGCCGCGATGCCGCGGGTTCTACTGCAATAACGCCGGCGCCGGTTGTGCCCCGCGTATCACCCGGCCATTCAGTTCACCCGTCGGTTCTCCCTGGCGAAACGCCACCCTGCCGTTGATCACCGTTACCTCGTAGCCGGTTGCTTTCTGCACCAGGCGGCGTCCGCCCGCGGGCAGGTCGTTGACCACGTGGGGCGGGTGCAGCGTGAGGCCGTCAAAGTCGATGATGTTCACGTCCGCGCGATAGCCCGGCTGCAGGATGCCCCGATCCAGCAGTCCGACCTGCCGCGCGGTGCGGGAGGTCTGCATGGCGATGAGCTGTTCCAGGGGTAATTTGTCGCCGCGGGAGCGGTCGCGGCCCCAGTGCTGGATCAATGTGGTGGGGAAGCTCGCGTCGCACAGCATGCCGCAGTGCGCGCCGCCGTCGGACAGGCCGGACACGGTGTACGGGTGGTCCAGCATGGTCTTTACATGGTCCAGGTTGCCCGGTTCGTAGTTGAACAGCGGCTGGTAGATCAGCGCCCGGCCGTCCTCCTCCAGCATCATGTCGTAGGCGACTTCCTCGGGACTGACGCCGCGGCGCCTGGCCTGCGCGCCGATGGAGTCCTCCGGGTCCGGCTCGTAGTTCGCAGGGTCGCCCAGCGCGAACATCTTGTCGAAGCTGTACAGCACCTCGTCGAACAGGGGTACCCCCAGCAGCGCACGCTCCTGCGCCAGCACGCGGGCGCGGAAGTCGGGCTCGCGCAGGCGCGCGAGCTGCTCGTCCAGCGGCAGGCCGGCGATCTCGCCGAACACCGGGTTGAGGGTGAACGGGCTCGCCGTGGCGGTGAGTCCCAGCAGCACGCCGGTGGCCCGCGGCGGCACCTGCCCGTACATATCCACGCCCTCGGCCTGAGCCTGGGCGATACCGTCGAGCAACTGCAGCCACCACTCGGGGCGCGCGTCCTGCTGCTCCACCGTCAGCGAGATGGGCAGGCCGGATTCCTTCGCCATGCGCTTGAACAGGGCGAATTCACCCTCGAAATCGTAGAAGTCCGAGATGCCCTGGAGCACACCCTTGCCGCCTGCGCCCACCGCCCGCGCGATGCCCAGCAACTCGTCCTCGTGGGCGGTGATTGTCGGGGTCAACACCCCGGATGAATCCTTGTGCTTCTCGGTGCGCGAGGTGCTGAAGCCCAGGGCGCCCGCCTCGATACCCTCCACGACCAGGCGCGCCATCTCCTGTATCTCCGCGGGCGAGGCCGTCTCGTGGTCCGCGCCGCGCTGGCCCATGACGTAGGCGCGGACGGCGCCGTGGGGCACCTGCGCCGCGACATCCAGCGCCAGCGGGCGCGCCTCGAGCGCGTCCAGGTACTCGGGGAAGCTCTCCCAGTCCCAGCGGATGCCCTCGTGCAGCGCGGTGCCGGGGATGTCTTCCACGCCTTCCATCAACCCGATCAGCCAGTCGCGCTGTTCGGGCCTGCACGGCGCGAAGCCCACGCCGCAGTTGCCCATCACGATTGTGGTCACGCCGTGGCAGGAGGAGGGGGCGAGGTACGGGTCCCAGGTCACCTGGCCGTCGAAGTGGGTGTGGATGTCGACGAAGCCGGGCGTGACAATTTTGCCGCTCGCGTCGATCTCCTCGCGGCCCGCCCCGGCCACGACGCCGACCGCGCTGATCACGCCGTCGTCGATCGCCACATCCGCCTGCACCGGCGCGGCGCCCGTACCGTCGTAGACCGTGCCGTTGCGTATCACCATGTCGTGCATGTCGTGCCTTCCCCCTTGTTATGTCCGCCGTCCAGTATAGTGCCCCGCGCCACCCGCGGGCAGCACCGTCCTCAGTCGCTCGCGCGTGGCGGGCGCGCGAGGAATACCGTGCACAAGCCGCCACCGATCACCAGCAGGCTCCCCGCGACCGTCCAGGCATCGGGTACCTGCTGCCAGAACAGCCAGCCCCACAGGCCGCCGAGCACCACCGCGAAATAGTTGATCGGCGCGATGACCTCCGTGGGCGCCATGCCGTAGGCGCGGGTGTAGAGCTCCAGCGTCCAGTAAATGGCCAGTCCGACGTACAGCATGGCGAGCCAGTCCGCGGACCCAAGGCCGGCGAAGTCGCCGATGCTGAACGGCGCGACACAACCCAGCGAGAGGACGGCGTAGTAGAACAGGATGCGCGCGGTGGGTTCAGTACGCGCGAGTACCCGGGTGGCCACCATCGAGGCGGCCAGCGTGAGGGCGGACAGGAGCCCGGCGGCGTGCCACCAGCTCAGCCCCTCCGGACTCGGCCGCAGGATTACCGCTATGCCCGCGAAGCCGATGACCAGCGGCAGCCACGCCGCGCCCGTGACGCGCTCACGCAGCCACAGCCAGAGCACCAGCGGCACCATCAGGGGCGCGCTCTGGCGCAGGAGCATGGCGTCGACCATGGGGATGTGCTTCACCGACGCGAAGAACAGGTAGAAGCCCAGGACGCCCGCGACTCCGCGAAACAGGTGCAGGCCGCCGCGCTCGGTGCGCAGGTCCTTCAGGCCCGCGCGCCACACGCGCGGCAGGCAGAGCAGCGTGCACACCAGGTACTGGATAGTGACGATGGCCTCGGTACTGGCGTTCTGCGAGGCGAACTTGGTCGCCGCCACCGCCGTACTGGCGAGGAATATCATCAGCACCGAGAGGTAGATGGCAAGTCGCGTGTTCTGCCGCTGCTCGAGCATGGGACCCCGGAAAATCCTGCATTGTACGGCAGGGCAAAGTGCGGGCGCCATGGTATTGCCCGGGTCGCTTGGGCATAATGCCCCAACACCAGAGTCCTACCACGCGCATGTATCACCAGTATTTCGGACTGACCGAAGCGCCTTTCTCCATCGCGGTCAATCCCCGCTATCTCTTCATGAGCCCGCGGCATCGCGACGCCCTCGCGCACCTGCTGTACGGCGTCGGCGCCGGCGGCGGTTTCATCCTGTTGACCGGTGAGGTGGGCACGGGCAAGACGACCATCAACCGCTGCCTGCTGGAGCAACTCCCCCAGGACACCGACATTGCGATCATCCTCAACCCGGCGCTGGACGCCAGGGAACTGCTCGCCAGCGCCTGCGATGAACTCGGCATCGCCTACGACAGCACCAACCCGTCGCTCAAGTCGCTGACCGACGAACTGCACCGCTACCTGCTCGCCAACCACCAGCGCGGCCGCAAGACAGTGTTGTTGATCGACGAGGCGCAGCACCTCGACTTCGAGGTGCTCGAACAGATACGCCTGTTGACCAACCTGGAGACGAACAGCGAGAAGCTGCTGCAGATTATTCTTATCGGCCAGCCGGAGCTCGCGACCCTGCTGTCGCGGCCGGAGCTGCGGCAGCTCAACCAGCGCATCACCGCACGCTATAACCTCGAGCCCCTGAACCTGGACGAGACGGCCGCCTATATTCGCCATCGGCTGCAGGTGGCGGGGATGAGTCCCGATCGCGAAATTTTCCCGCGCCGCGTGGTGCGCGGCATCTATCGCGCGACCCGCGGGATACCGCGCCTGATCAACGTGCTGTGCGATCGCATGTTGCTGGGCGCCTACGGGCGCAACAAGAGCAGGGTAGACAAGAGCATGCTGCGCCAGGCGGTGCAGGAGGTGCTGGGCACCGACGTGGACAAGGCGCCCCGCTGGCGTCCCTGGGGTGTGGCGGCCGCCCTTGTCCTGCTGGCCGGCGCGGGCGGGCTGATCTGGCTGCGCGGCGACGGCGGCGAGGTGCCGGTGAGCGTCGCCGCACCCGCTCCCGCGCCCGCCGTCGCGCCAATTGTGGCCGAGGGCGCGCCCGACGCGGAGGCGGCGCCGTCGCCGGCCCCGGTCGCACCGCCGGCGGCGGAGCCCGCCCCGCCCGGTACCGAGGGCCTGCTCGCCCCCGGGGAGGGCGGCGCGACGTTGTGGACCCTGGTCACCAACACGCCGCCGCCGGCGAACACCTGCCCGGCCGTACTGCGCGACGGCGTGCAGTGCGTGCAGGGCGAGGCGAGTACCTGGGACGACGTTGCCGTGCTGGACCGGCCGGTGCTGCTCGACATGGTGACGGCGGAGCGCTTCGCGGCGGAAACGCTGCTGCTCGGCATCGACGATCGCGAGGCGTGGGTGCTCGGGAGCAACGGACCCACGCGCGTCGCGCTCGCCGAACTCGCGCCCCACTGGACAGGATTCTACAGCTACCTCTGGCGACCGCCCGCCGGCTTCGACAAGCCCCTCGCGCGTGGCGCGCAGGGGCCGGTGGTGGCACAGGTGGCGCAACGCTTTGCCGAACTCGACGGCATGGAACAGCCACTGGCCGATGAGTTGTTCAATGAGCACCTCGAGGAAAGGGTGCGGCTGTTCCAGCGGCAACATACGCTGCAACCCGACGGGGTGGTCGGGCAGCGCACGCTGCTGAAGCTGAACGAGGCGCTGGGGCTGGAGCTGTCCGCGGAAGCGGCGCGGCGGCAACTATCGACGTCGGGGGAGGGTTGAAAATGGAATGCGGCAAGCGGGGCGCGCGGGCGTGTCACTGATTCTCGACGCACTCAACAAGTCGCGCAACGACACGCAGGACGTGCCGGGCCTGGGCACGGAACACTACCGCGAGGCGCCGGCGAAGCCCTGGCTCAGGTACCTGCCCTGGGCCGGCCTCGCCATGGCCCTCGCGCTCGTGGCCTGGCTGCTCGCCACGGGTCGCGGCGAGCCCGAGGAGGATATCGTCGCGCCAGTGGCCGAACTGTCGCGCAACATCGGCAGTGCGGCCACGTCGGTGACCGACGAACTCAAGGCGCGGGCCGAACAGGCCAGGCAGGAACGTGCGACGCAGGCGCCCGTGGCCACCGCGGCGCCGCCCGGGCAGAACGCGACTCCGGCTGCTCCCCCGCAACCGGCGGCGGGCGTCGCGCCCGCGCCACCACCCGCGGCGGCGCTGGAATCCGACGCGGTCAGGGCGCTGTACGAGAAGCGCAGGGCCGCGGGGGAGGCGCTGCTGGAACGCGCGCGTCGCGCCAAGGGGGAAGCGGCGCCGGCAGCGCCTGCCACCTCGGCCGCGCCGGTTGTCCCGGCGGCGCCGGCACAGGAACAGGCCATTGACGTCGAGCAGGTGCTGCGGCAGGCACAGCAGGAAGTTGCCAATGCCGGTCTGGTCGAGCATCCCGCGCCATTTTTAGTCGACCTGTCCCAGCAGACCAAGAATGCTATCCCGACGATTCTCTACCAGCGCCACGATTACAGCAGCCAGGGCGGTCGCTCCAGTGTGACGCTCAACGGCAAGACCGTGCGCGTGGGCGGCAGCCCCGCCGCCGGCCTGAAGGTGGACGAGATCCTGGAGGACTCCGTGATCCTGGATTACCGCGGCACGCAGTTTCGTTTGCGCGCGCTGAACAGTTGGGTGAACCTCTGACACGCGCGACGTGTTACCGCGCGCCTCGAGCGGCGGGATTGCACAGCGATTCGCGTGTGCCGCGAGTTGCGCGCAGCCGGGTTGGGATGCGGGTGCTCACCCTGGTACTGATGGCGCTCACGGCGCTGCTCACCACGGCCTGCTCCGGGCGTGCGACCTGGCCGGAGACGGATCGCCCGAACATCCTGTTGCTTGTCGCGGACGACCTGCGCTGGGACCAGTTGGGTGTCGTACAGAACGAGCTGGGAGACGCGGCGCAGTTCCCGTTCCTGCAGACACCCCACCTGGACGCCCTGGCCGGCCAGGGCGTGCGTTTTCGCAACGCCTTCGTGACCACCTCGCTGTGCTCGCCCAGCCGCGCGTCTATCCTGACAGGACAGTACGTCCACCAGCACCTGGTGATCGACAACAGGACACACTTCCCCGACAGGCCCTCCTTTGCCACGGCGTTGCGCGATGCCGGCTATGCCACGGCGTATTTCGGCAAGTGGCACCAGGGTGTGCAGCGCGAGCGTCCCGGCTTCGATTACGTGGCGACGTTCATGGGCCAGGGGGAGTACCACGACACCCCGTTCATCGTCACCAACCGCTGGCTCGACAAGCTCGGTTTCGGGCCGCGCTGGACAACGACCGAGGGCTATGTCGATGAGCGCACGGTGGATTTCATGGTCGACTACCTGGACACGCCGCGCGACAAACCCTTCGCGATCATGCTGGCGTTCAAGGGCGTGCACCAGCCGTTCACGCCGATGGAGCAGCACCGTGGGCGTTATGCCGGGCGCGAGGTGGTCCCTCCCGCCAACTGGTCCGCGCTGCCGCCCTGGGTGCAGGCCCGCGACGTGGGCAGCGAGCCGCCGCGCAACGCGGACGTCCTGCCCGCCATGCTGGAGACCGTGCTGAGTGTGGACGCAAGCGTCGGCAGGGTGATGCGCGCCCTGGAAGAACGTGGCCTGGCGGACAACACGCTGGTGCTGTTCACCAGCGACAACGGCTATTACCTCGGGGAGCACATGCTCGGCGACAAGCGGTCGGCATACGAGCCGAGCATGCGCGTGCCGTTGCTCGCGCGTTTCCCCGGGGTGGTGCCCGCGGGCAGCGTGGCGGACGATCTGGTACTCAATATCGATATAGCGCCTACGCTGGTGGACGCGGCGCGCGCGGACGTGCCCGGTTTCATGCAGGGCCGCAGCCTGCTGCCGCTGTTCACCGGGGGCGCGCAATCGTGGCGTGACGATTTCCTGTACGAGTTCTGGTACCTGCCCTACGACAAGCGGAAGTGGCGGGATGGCGATCCTGGCCACGCGGGCGTGATCGCAACGCACGATACACCGACCATCGCCGCCGTGCGCACGCGCACGCACAAACTCATTACCTATCGCGGCAGGCCGGAATTCACCGAGTTGTACGATCTCGTGGCCGATCCCCTCGAGGTCGATAACCTCGCCGATTCCACCGCGCACACCGAGCTGCGCGCCGCGATGTGCACGCGGCTGCGGCGGCTCGCCGCGGATACCGGCTACGACTATCTCGCGCCGGTCGAGGACTGGTGGAGGCGCTCGAGGAGCGACAGCAAGGACGGATCCATCTATGCCGCGTTGCTCGCGGCGCCTGACGCTGTGTCCAGGAGTGACATCGACTGCTAGGGCGCATCGCCCCCGCGCTGCCGCGGGGGCTGCAATCTATTCGCGGTCGTCCGAGTGTGGCGGGAGTTCGCCGTACTTGCCGCCGGTCGGCTCGTCCGGCTTCAGGGCGATATGGCAGCCTTCGCAGACTTCCACGAGCTCGTTCCCCACGGCCCTGATGGCGGCGTTGTCGCGCTGCGCGAGCGCCTCGCGCGCCTTCGCGCCGGTGGCGCTGAGCCGCTCGGCGTAGTAGATCCACTGGGGATTGGAGACCCAGTAGCGGTCCAGCGGGCCGGTGCCCGGGACTGTGAGCAGGGTACCTGCGATCTCCAGTTGGTAGGCGTGCCGTTCCAGTGCCCGCCAACCCGCTTCGTTCGCCGGCGGTTCCCAGTCCGCGTGCCAGATGGGGTCGGCGGCGTCGTTGACCAGCGCCACCATCACCTCGTTCAGGCTGACCGGCAGCATGATCGACCAGTTGTCCTCCACCGGGCGCGAGGACTCCAGGTATGCCGAGTGTTCGCAGCCGCTGGCGAGGATGACGGTGAACAGCGAGACGATGGCGGTGGTTCGGGTAAAACGGGACATGGCTGCGCTCCTGGCTGGCCTGGCACCCAGTCTAGGGGCAGGCGGGCGCCGCGCATTGATCTGGCGCAACGACGCGGCGCGGGGGTCGCGGCTGTCCCCGGCGGTCGCAGTCCCGTGCCGCTACAGTCCCAGGTAGTCGCTGCTGATCCGGAACAGGTCCGGCTGCTGCAGGAACGGCGGCACGCGACCGAGGGCCTCGGCATTGCCGTACAACGGCACCGCCGCACCCGTGTGCTCTTCCATGAAGAACGTGGTGGTGGCGTAGTTCACCGCCATGGTCGATCCCTCGGGAGTGACGATGCGCGCGAGGTAACCGGGTGTGAACACGGGAATGGGGTAGGCCGCGAACAGGCTGGTCTCGGGAATCAACTGCGCGGCCTGTGCATGGTCCGCGGTGACAATGACCAGCGTGTTGGGTTGCTGCCGGGCGAAGGCCAGCGCGCTGTCCAGTACTTCCTCCAGCTGCTGCAGTTCGCCGATGGAGCCGCAGGGTTTGCGCTCGTGGGACTGCTTGTCGATGGACGCGGACTCCACCATCAGGAAAAACCCCTTGTCGTTGTCGTGGCTCAGGTTGCGTAGGGCGATGTCGGTCATGGCCTGCAGGCTGGGTATGCCCTCGAAAGCGGGGTTCGGTTCGCAGCGCATGGGCGCCGGCAGGGTGACGCTGCCGAGGTAGCGGTGAATGTAGTTGAGGAAGCTGCGGCGCGGTTTTTCCGCGGTGCGACCGTCTTCGCCCCGCAACCTGACGGGCAGTGTGCTCGGTGCGAATGTGCCCAGCAGACGGGCGTCCACGGGAGCACCGGCGAGCTCCTGTTCTGATTCCAGCACGGTGAAGCCGTTGTCGCGGGCCACCTGCTTCACGCTGCGGGTGTCCCCCTCGGCGGTGGGTGCGAAGTGCTTGGCGCCGCCGCCCAGCAGCACGTGCAGCGAGGACTCGGCGAGCTGCTCGGCGATGGAGCCCCGGCCGCCCGAGGACTTCATGTCGGCAACACAGTCGCCCAGGCGGATGTCCGAGACCACCACCTCCTGCATCAGGTCAGGGTTCTCGCACAGCCGGAAGCTGATGTGTGCCGCGAAGGACGCCGGGGTGGCATCGGTCACGCTGGCGGAGCTGACGATGCCCGCCCGGAAGCCGGCCGCGGTGGCCAGTTCCACGATGGTGGGTACATCCTCGTCCGCGCCCGCAGTGGTCGCCAGGCGCCCGCGGCTGGTAACGACACCGGTCGCCATGCTGGTGGCCGTGTTGGCGGAATCCGCCACGTAGACCGGGCGGCCGCTCGTGTTGTTCTCGGTGGTGAGGATCTGCATCGCGCCGCGCAGTGGCAATCGGTCCAGGTGCAACTCGCCGCCCGCGCCGTGCAGGTAGTTGCGGGCAATGGTGACCTGCTGCTCATCCATGCCGTCGCCGACGATCAGGATGACGTTGCGCGGGCCGTCATTGGCCGCTTGCTCCTGTGCCGGCGCCGGGCAGGCGGTGCAGGTCAGCAATGCGGCGAGGGCGGCGGCGGGGAGTCTGGTCATGGAAGGTACCGTTGCGGGTGTCGCTGGGAGTGCGTATTGAACCACGACCGGCCGCACGCTGCACGCCGACGGACGGCAGCTCCAGGGTGTTCATCCCCTGCGCCGTTTTGGGGCGCCGGGCACTGCCGGCCCGGGCTGCGCTGGCCTTGTTGGGTCACATAAATTGCACCGCGATCGCCCCAAAGCAGTTAACCTTTGCACTACTCTGTGGCACGATGCTCGCTCCGCTGCGCCGCGAGGCAGCGTGTTCAGTACCCCACAGCCCCTGAAAAATAGCCAATAAATGACGCAAGCGGGGGCAGGCAACGGCGAGGAAATACAATGAAAATGATGACTGCAATCATCAAGCCCTTCAAGCTTGATGACGTTCGTGATGCCCTGCACCAGATCGGGATCACCGGTATGACAGTGGAAGAGGTGAAGGGTTACGGCCGCCAGAAGGGCCACACGGAACTCTACCGTGGTGCGGAATACGTGGTGGAGTTCCAGCCCAAGATAAAGCTGCAGGTCGCGCTGGCCGACAGCCAGGTCGACGCGGCGATCGAGGCCATCAGCAAGGCCGCCAACACCGGCAAGATCGGCGACGGCAAGATCTTCGTGGCACCGCTGGAGCAGGCGATCCGCATACGGACCGGCGAGACCGGCGAGGAGGCGCTGTAGCCATGCGAGCCCTCAAGTATCTGCTGCCGGCCGTGGTGGCGCTCCTCGCCTCCACTGCCGCCAGCGCTGATGACATCAACGGCGCGGATACCGCGTGGATCCTCACGTCCACCGCGCTGGTACTCTTCATGACGATCCCCGGATTGTCGCTGTTCTACGCGGGCCTGGTGCGGGTCAAGAACGTGCTGTCCGTACTCATGCAGTGTTTCGCACTGACCTGCCTGATGTCGCTGGTCTGGTTTGCGGTGGGTTACACCATCGCCTTCGGCAGCGACGGCGTCGAACAGGGCGCGTTCATCGGCGACTTCGGCAACATGTTCTTCGCCTCGATGAGCATCGATTCGCTCAACGGCAGCATACCCGCCAGCCTGTTCGCCATTTTCCAGATGACCTTTGCCATCATCACCCCGGCGCTGATCGTCGGCGGTTTCGCCGAGCGCATGCGCTTCTCCGCGATGCTGCTGTTCAGTACGCTGTGGCTGATCCTCGTGTACTCCCCGGTCTGTCACTGGGTGTGGGGCGGTGGCTTCCTCGGCAACATGGGTCTGCAGGACTTCGCCGGCGGCACCGTGGTGCATATCACCGCGGGCGTGGCCGCGGTGGTCGCGGCCCTTGTCATGGGTCCGCGGCGCGGGTTCGGTACGGTGGCGATGCCGCCGCACAACCTGACCCTGACGGTGGCCGGCGCGGGCATGCTCTGGGTCGGCTGGTTCGGCTTTAACGCAGGCTCCGCCGTGGCGGCTGACAACAGCGCCGCGATGGCCATGCTGGTCACCCACCTGTCCGCGGCCTGCGGATCGCTGGCGTGGATGGCCATGGAGTGGATCCGGCACGGCAAGCCCAGTGTCCTGGGTATCGTCACGGGCATGGTGGCCGGCCTCGGCACCATCACCCCGGCCTCCGGCTCCGTGGGTCCCGCGGGTGCGGTGGTCATCGGTCTGAGCGCCGGTGTGATCTGCTACTTCGCCACCAACTTCATCAAGAACGCCCTGAAGATCGACGACAGCCTGGACGTTTTTCCGGTGCACGGCGTCGGCGGCATACTCGGCACGCTGTTCGCGGGTGTGTTCTGTTCCCAGCAGCTCGGCATATTCAGCGGCAACGGATTTTCCGACGGCATCGACAGCATCGCCGGCCAGTTGGGGGTCCAGGCGACGGGTGTCGGCGTGACCTTCGTGTACACCGCCATCGTCACCTTCATTCTCCTGAAGCTGGTCGACGTGGTCATCGGGCTGCGCGTGGGCGACGACGAGGAGACCCAGGGCCTCGACCTCGTGCTGCACGACGAGCGGGGGTATGACCTGTAGTACGGTTATTGCGCCGCACACGAAGCCGCCGCGAGGCGGCTTTTTTATTTGCGCAATGGAGTCGGGTCGCCGCCCGCCTGGCCCCCCTCAGACCGCCCGGTTCGCGCCGGTGGGCGGCGGCCGCAGGAGCAGCGTGACCGGGATCATCGCCAGCGACGCCAGCATGATGAGGTGGAAATTGTCGAGGAACGCGAGGAACGTCGCCTGTTTCTCGATCAGCCCGTTGAGCATCG
>JAUIEP010000269.1 GCA_030428835.1 Gammaproteobacteria bacterium
CGTGTTCATCGGCGTACAGGCGGCGCTGAAAGTCATGCAGCCGCAGCGCTCCGGCTCCATCATCAACGTATCGTCCGTCAGCAGCCTGCGCGCGGGCATGGCGGCCGGCGCCTACTCCGCCGCCAAGGCGGCGCTGAACCAGTTCTCCATGTGCGCCGCCATGGAAGCCGCGCCGCACAATGTGCGCGTGAACGTGGTGGCGCCCGGCGCGGTGAAGACCCACGGCTTCGACGCCTCAACCGGCAAGAGCGACGCCATGGAGCAGGGCATCGCGGAGTCCATCCCGATGCTGCGTATCGGCCTGCCGGAAGAGATGGCGGAGGCGATCTGCTTCCTCGCCTCCGATGCGGCATCGTTCATCACCGGCGTGGTGTTGCCCGTCGACGGCGGCAAGACGCCGCAGCTACCCATCCCGAAGTGGGACCTCACCAAACTCGACAATCAAAGTATTGAGCGAGGTCAATAAATCGGGGCAGGCCGGCGCTGGCACAGGTTGCTGACCGCGGGATAATGGGCGCCAGCGCCTGTAACTGCAGAGTTTGAACCATGCCCCTGACCAGGATTCTCGTTGTTGTCGACCCCACCGCCGATGCACAGCCCGCCTTCGAGCGCGCACTGGATTCCGCACGCGAGACCGGCGCCGCGATACATATCTACTGCTGCGTAAACGAGGCGAGTGGCTTCCCGGACCTGGACGCCGCGAACGCCGAGTTGCAACCGAAGCTGGAGTCATTGACGCAGCGCGCCGTAGCAGCGGGCCACAACAGCACCAACGCACTGGAGTGGGCACCCGACTGGGCGACACAGGCCGTGGCAGCGGCAGCGCGCTGCGGCGCATCGATGATCTTCAAGAACTCCGTCGATCATTCAACGGTAGACCGGGAAAAGCGCCGCACCTCGGACTGGACCCTGCTGCGCATGGCGCCCTGCCCCGTGCTGATGGTGAAGAACTTCCACGACTGGCAACACCGGCGCGTGCTGGCCGCCGTGAACCCGGCCTCCACGGAACACACGCACATCAAGCTGGACCACCAGGTCACCGCGCTCGCGCAGCAGTTCGCCGCCACCTATGGCTCCGATGCGCACTTCGTGACGGCTTTCCAGGACCTCAACCACCAACCCGACGCCGGGGCGATCGCGAAAAACTGCGGTGTGGAGGAACAGCACGTGCACCTGCGCCAGGGCAAGGCGGCCGATGTCATCCGCGACGTGGCGGAAGAACTGGATGTCGATCTCATCATTGTCGGCACGGTGGGCCGCGACGGCATCAAGGGGCGCGTGGTCGGCAACACGTGCGAGCGCCTGCTCGACCAGACCCGCTCCGACCTGCTCGTAATCAACTAGCGCTGTCCGCGACGGTGAACGCCCGGGGGGTTGCTCAGAACACGCGGTAGCGTTTGCGCACGTGGCGCTGGCGCACGAAGACCTGGCGCCGCCGCTCCTCGGGAGAAACCTGCGCGGTCGCCGCGGGCAGTACCGCGCGTATCTCATCGAACGACACCTTGCGCGCGCTGATCTCGGGCCAGTCGGCCTGTGCGGGTTGTTCACTGTAGGCCCAGCGCGCGGTGAGAAATCCTTCCCGGTGCCCGGTGGTGTCGACCCAGTTGGGCACACCCGGGTCGCGGTGCGCGACCACTATCCGGAATACGCCGTCGTCGTCGGCGACCATCTGGTGCCCGTTCAGGCTGCCCAGCGCGTTCGCGTACTCGATGGATTCGCCCCACAGGTTGCCCACCTGAAAGCCGATGTACTGGGGCGGCACCTTGATGCGGTTCTCGATGACCAGCGCCTCGTCCGGCTCCAGCTCGAACACGCCGCCGCAATAGATGTTGGTGCTCTGTCCGCCACCGGTGGCGCCGGACGCCGCGTTGACCTTGTTGAAACCGTTGCGCGGGAACGCGAACTCCTTGAGCGTGCCGGGGCGCTCGCCGTAGGTGCCGAACAGGTCGGTCCAGAAGGCGTTCCAGTAGTGCATCTGGTTGCGCACCAGCTCGCCGCACAGGCGCAGTTCCCGCGCGGCGCTCTCGAGGTCGTAGGCGGGGCCCGCGGTGCCCTCCGCGCCCACGCGGTCGAGCTCGAAGTGAACGGGCTCCTCGAACTCCCAGTCGGCGAACAGCTGGCGGCCGCTGATCACGTTGGCGTAGCGCTCGCTCGGCATCTCCGGGTCGAACGGGTGCGGGCGGCTGACCACTTTCAGCGTACTGATGAAGTTGCCCTCGTAGCCCGCAGGTCGTTCCGGCGCGAGCAGCACCTCGAAGCTGCCGTCCTGCGCCACCGCCAGGCCGGAGCTGTCCAGGCGGCCGGTCTGGGTCTTGACTCCCGGTGCGAGCTCGGCGAGTGACCCGGAGTCTCCCGCCATGACGCCGTTCATCGCCTCGAAGATCATGTAGAAAGGCGCCTTGGCAGCGCCGCTGACCGCGGGCTCGCCGCGCCAGTGCCGGCAGTCGGCCACACGGCCGCGCAGGCGGTAGGTCTGCCGACCGTCGATCGGCGCGTAGAAATAGATCGCGTCGGCATTATCGATGGTGCTGCGGTTGATGATGGACAGGGCGTTGCGGAAGTGCGGCCGGTCTGGGTCCTCGTGGAACGCCCGCTCGATGCCGTAGTGCAGGAAGCCCATCAGGTAGCGGTAGCCCTCGGCCAGGTTGCGTTCGTTCAACGGCGGCGGCATCAGGTCGGGCTGGTCGATGGCGTCACGCGCGCTTTGCAGCGCCGCGATCATGTCGTCCCAGGCCGAGCGCAACGCCGCGGTACTCTTCTTCTCGGAATCAGTCACGGTGTCCTCTCCTCAGGCAGTCGCTTCCAGGTCGGCGGGCAGAAAGGCGTCGCCCAGGCGCTCCCGCCCGTCGAGGCTGTAGACATCCCGCCCCACGGCATGCAGCAGTCGCCGGCTGTAACACACCTGGCCGACGTGGCGTGCGCAGCACAACTCCAGGGCCGCCTCCGCCATCACCTCCACCGGCTCGGCCATGTCGGGATTGCGCCGGGCGATGTCGCGCACGTAGTCGGCGCCGCTGGTCAGCACGATGTTCTCCGGGGCGAGCGTGTTGACGAACACACCGTCGCCGGCCACCTCGTGGGCCAGCCCCTGTGTGTAGCGATCCAGCGCCGCCTTGGTCGAGCCGTAGGCGGCGATGACATGCGCGGCGATCTGCGAGTCGCGGTAGGGCACCACCGGCTGGTGCGCAGAGGCGCTGGAAATATTCAGTATCCAGCCGCGGCGGCGCTCGCGCATGCCGGGCAGCGCCTGCTGCGCGAGGTCTATCGGCGCATTCAGGTTCACGTCGTACATCATGTTGCGCTCCGCCGTACTCACCTGGCTGGGCAACTGCATGACGGCGGCCGCGGCGTTGTTGACGATGATATCGAGGGGGCCCAGCGCCTCCTGCGCCTGCGCGACGAGGTCGGCGCGCGCGCCCGCATCCGCGAGGTCACAGGCGATGGCGACCGCCTCGCCGCCCCCGTCGTTGATCTCGGCCACCGCCTCCTGCAGCGTGCCCTTGAGGTCGCCGTGGGCGCCCAGGCGCGAGGCGCAGAGCACCAGCCTGGCGCCCTCCGCGGCGAAGCGGCGCGCGATGCCGCGGCCTATACCGCGGCTGGCGCCCGTGATCAGTGCTGTCATTCCGGTCAGTGCTGCCATGGTTGTCAGGACTCCTGTGCTGGCGTCGCGCCGGCCCGTGGCCAGCCGAAGCGTGTGTAAAAGTCGTCGAGCTCGTGTTCGATCCGTTCAAGGCTCACCTCGAACTCATCGATGCTGTACTCGAACGCACCCTGGTGTGAC
>JAUIEP010000270.1 GCA_030428835.1 Gammaproteobacteria bacterium
GGGTGGATGGGATGGTCGGGACCCTGCCCGCCCTGGTCGATGATGCGCACCGCGCAACCGGCGCGCACCGCGGCCTGTTGCACGGCGCCGGTCAGGTCCGCGCGGGACAGGTGCATGGAACAGGACGCGGTTACTAAAAGGCCCTGCGGGGCGAGGACGTTCAGCGCCAGCTCGTTGATGCGGCGGTAGGCGGTGATGCCTTTCTTGAGGTCCTTGCGGCGCTGCACGAACGCGGGTGGGTCGAGGATCACCACGTCGAACTGGCGCCCCTGCGTTGCGAGTTGTTGCAGCGTGTCCGCCGCGGCGCCGCGCTGCGTGCTGACGCTGGACGCGACGCCGTTGCGCGCCGCGTTGGCCTGGACGCCCTCGAGCGCCGCCGCCGAGCTGTCGATGCAGGTGACTTCGCCCGCGCCGAACACCGCCGCCTGTACGCCCCAGCCGCCGATATAGCTGTACACGTCGAGCACACGCGCGCCCGCGACAAAATTCTTCAGCCGCGCACGGGATTCGCGGTGATCGTAGAACCAGCCGGTTTTCTGGCCGGTGTACACCGGCGCCTCGAAGTGCACGCCGTTCTCCAGAAGCGGCACGTGCTCGGGTACGCTGCCATGCAGGACTTCGGGCTCGCTCGCCGCGTTCTGTTCGCGCCGTGCGCGGCTGTCGGCGCGGCAGATGAGGCCCGCGGGCTGCACTGTGTCCACGAGTGCGCTCGTGATGTCGGGCAGGTAGCGCTCGAGGCCGGGGTTGTTCAGTTGCAACACGAGCATATCGCCGAAGCGATCGACGACCATCCCCGGCAGCAGGTCGCTGTCGCCGTACACGAGGCGGTAGTACGGCGCATCGAACAGTCGGGTGCGCAGCGCGAGCGCCTGCCGCAGGCGCTCGCACAGGAGTTCGCCGTCGAACGGTCGTTCCAGGTCCGGCGCGTAGAGCCGGCCGCAGATCAGCGCATTGGGGTCGAGGTAGGCGCTGCCGAGCAACTGCCCGCCCGCCGCGCGCACGCGCACGGTGTCGCCCGGAGCGAAGTCCGCCAGCGCGGTCCTGCCCGTGTCGATTTCATTGGAGTAGACCCACAGATGGCCGCCGCGCAGGCGGCGCTCGGCGCCGCGGCGAAGAAACAGGTCCCGCATGTGAACGTCTGCGAAAGAGTGCTACTCGTCCTCGCACTGCGCCTGGTAATCCTCGGCGGACAACAGCGCGTCGAGTTCGCTCGTATCGGACGGCTGCAGCTTGAAGAACCAGCCGTCGTTGTAGGGGTCGGAGTTGACGGTCTCGGGGGCGTCCTCGAGCACCTCATTGACGGCGATCACCTCGCCCGCGACCGGCGCGTAGATGTCGGACGCCGCCTTGACCGATTCGACCACGCCCGCCTCGTCGGCGGCGGCCAGGGTGCTGCCGACTTCCGGCAGTTCCACGAACACCACGTCGCCCAACGCGTCCTGGGCGTGGTCCGTGATGCCTACCGTGACGGTGCCGTCCTCTTCCAGCCGCGCCCACTCGTGGCTGGCGGCGTACCTGAGTTCACTCGGCGTCTGGCTCATACTGGCTTCCCCTGTGATCGAGTGCGCCCCGGGCGGAGCGCGGACTGCGAGCGGCCCATTCTAAGGCACCGCCGCCCAAAAACAATGACGCGCGCGGTCAGTCAGCCGAGTCCCATGGCGTGGCGCATGAGTTGTTGCTTGACCGGCGGCAGCCGGTTGACGCCCTTGAGGCCCGTATTGCGCAACCAGCGCAGCGGCAGCGCATCCTGCTCGAACAGGCGCTTGAAGCCGTCCATCGCCGCCATCATCAACAGGTTCTCGCCCTTGCGCTGCCGCTGGTAGCGGCGCAGCAGGGCGAAATCGCCGGGGCCCGCGCCACGCGCCGTGCCCGCCGTCACCTCCGCGGCCAAGACAGCGACGTCCGCGAGTCCGAGGTTGATGCCCTGGCCCGCCAGTGGATGAATGGTGTGGGCGGCGTCCGCCACCAGGGCGACGCCGGGCTGCACGTAGTCCACGGCGTGGCGCTGGCGCAGGGGGAAGGCAAAGCGCTGCGAGGTTCCCACGACCTCGCCCAGGCAGTGCTCGCTCGCGAGCCCGAGGCGGGCGCAGAATGCCGCGTCATCCAGCGCCATGATCTCGTCCACCAGCGCTTCGGACAGCGACCAGACGATCGAGCAGTAATGCTCGTCGTCCGCGCCGGGCAGCGGCAGCAGCGCCAGCGGCCCCGATGGCATGAAGCGTTGCCACGCGGTGTCCTGATGAGCGCGTTCGAGTTGCACCGTGGCGACGACGGCGCGGTGGCCGTAGTCCCACTCCCGCGTGGGGAACTGCAGCATGTCGCGCAATGGCGACTGCGCGCCGTCCGCGGCGACGACCAGCGCCGGTTGCAGCTCCCGGCCGCCGGCGAGCGTCAGGTGCAGCCGCCCGTTGTTGTCGCGCGCACACGCCTGCACGGCGGTCTCACCGAACAGCGTGATGTCCGCGCCGGCCTCGACGACCGCGAGCAGCGCGGCGACGATGGCGCGGTTCTCGACGATATGCCCGAGGCAGTCAGCGCCCACTTCCTGTCGGTCGAACTCGATGACGCCGGTACCGTCGGCATCCCAGACCGTCATGTGGGAATAGGTGCAGAGCCGGTAATCGGCGATCGCCTGCCAGGCGCCCACCTCCTCGAGCAGCGCGCGGGAGCGCGGCGTCAGCGCGCTGACCCGCGGGTCGAAGCTCGCGAGGTCCCGGGCGGCGGGCAACCGCGGCGGCGCAAGCGGCTGCGCCTCGACCAGCGCGATGGACAAACCCGCGCCGGACAGGCGCGCCGCGAGGGCACTGCCGGCGATGCCCGCGCCGACGATCACCACGTCGAACTCAGCCACGGGCGGCCACCGCCAGGTCGGCCACGCCCGCGGCGAAGCGCACGAACTCGCGCTTCAGGCCCGGCAGCACATCCAGTCCCGCCAGCGCAAGGTCACGGCCGAGGCCCAGCACCGGGTCGGAGTGCATGAACAGGCCGGGCACACGGTCGCTGAATCCGATTGTGCGCGCCTGGTCGCGCGCCTGGGATTGCTGGTACTCCCGCAGCACCGCGAGGTCCCCCGGCGCACGCCCGCGATCCAGGCCCCCGGCCAGCGCCGCCGCGAGTCCGGCCACGTCGCGCAGGGCCAGGTTGAAGCCCTGGCCCGCGACCGGGTGCAGCGCGTGGGCGGCGTTGCCCATGACCACCAGGCCCTGGCGGACCTGCTCCTCGGACCGCACGAGCGAGAGCGGGTAACAGTGGCGTTCGCCCACCTGGGCCATACGACCGAGCCGGTAGCCGAAGCGCTCCTGCAACTCGCGCAGGAACGCCGCGTCATCCGCGGCGCGCAATTCCCCGGCCCGCTCCGGGGGCAGTGTCCAGACCAAAGCCGAGCGGTGCAGGCCGTCGATGTCGCGCAGGGGCAGCAGGGCCAGCGGACCCTCGTCGGTAAAGCGCTCGAACGCGCAACCACCGTGGGCTGCAGCGGTCGCCACGTTCGCGATCAGCGCGTGCTGCGCGTAGGGCTTGGCGGCCACCGCGACGCCCAGCAGGTCGCGCAGGCCGGATTCGGCGCCGTCCGCCACCACCACGAGTCCCGCGGCGACCCGGGGGCAGTCGTCGTGCTCGAGCGCGAGTTCCACTGCGTCCGCGCCGAGCTCCGCACCGGTCACCCGCGCCGGGCTGAGCACGTCCACCCTGTCCTGGCGGTGCAGCGCCTGCACCAGCGCCGCACCCATCTGCGCGTTTTCCACCACGTACCCGA
>JAUIEP010000069.1 GCA_030428835.1 Gammaproteobacteria bacterium
GGTCTCGCCCTCGTACACCTTCAGGGACACCCGGTCCAGCACGTGGTGCTGGCCGTGGTCAAAACGCTTGCGCCCGACGTGGTAGCTGAGAGAGACATCCTCCAGCTCGAGCATGACCCTGCGACCGCCGTTCATGAAGTGAGCGCCTTGAGCGCGAGGAACTGGCCGCCGCGCCGCATGAGCAGGACCGCCAGGCAGAGCAAGGCGCCGAAACCGGCGCCCACGGACAACAGGTGCAGCATGTCGGGTGGCGTCGCGTACATGAGGATCTGGCGGTAAGCATCCAGTATGAAGGCCAGCGGATTCAGGGAGAGCAGCAACTCAGATTTGGCGGGGTCGCCAAGGGCGCGCACATCCCAGAAGATCCCGGAGGTGAACATCAGGAAGATCATCGCCAGCGAAATAATGGGCGAGAAGTCGCGCACCACGGTCACCACACACGCCGCCAGCATGGCGAGCGACAGGATCATCACGTAATTCACGATCAGCAGGGGAATCAGGTAAAACCAGGTAACGGTTACTGCATAACCGTTAAACAACAGCACCGTGAACAGGAAGGCGAACACCGCGGCCTGGCGATACATACACTCCTGCACCATCGACATGGGAAACAGGCTCATGGGTACACTGATCTTACCCACCAGGCCGCGCCCGTTAACGATGCTCGACCCTGCCAGCGTGATCGATTTGGAAAACCAGATAAAAGCCAGCTTGCCCGTCATGAGGAAAATGAGGAAGTCAGGCGCGCGGTTGACCAGGATGACACTGAAAACAACGTAGAGCACCGCCACGTACAGCATCGGCTCGAGAACCCACCAGATGTACCCGAGTACAAACTTCGTTGCGTCGGCACGCAGCGACATCCGCGCGAGAATATCAACGAGGCGCCAATATTGAGAAAACGGCATCAGGTTTGTACTTTTTTGGTATGTTTAGGGAGCGCTGAGTGTAGCAAATCTTCCCGAGGCGCAAAAAGAACACAGCCACATTTCCGGACTTTCGTCACACTGTGAGCCAACCACTGTGAAGCCCGACCAGCCGGCGCCCCACCGCGCCCGCAAACGCTTCGGCCAGAATTTCCTGCGCGATGGCGCAGTGATCGACCGGATTGTGCGCGCCGTCGCGCCACAGGCCGGGGATCACCTCGTGGAAATCGGTCCGGGCCACGGCGCATTGACGGGCGAGCTGGTCGCGAGCGGCGCCCGCCTGGACGTCATCGAACTTGACCGCGATCTCGTACCGGGCCTGCTCGCCGCTTACGGCCTGCGGCCCGGTTTCAGGCTGCACAGCGCGGACGCGCTGAAATTCGACTTCGCGTCCCTCGCGGTCGCTCCGGGTTCCCGGCTGCGCGTGGTGGGCAACCTGCCCTACAACATTTCGACGCCGCTGATATTCCGCCTGCTGGACCTGGGTGCGCAACTGCAGGACATGCACTTCATGCTGCAGCGCGAGGTCGTGCAGCGCCTGGCGGCCGAACCGGGCGGGAAAGACTGGGGCCGCCTGGGGATCATGGCGCAGTTCCACTGCCACGTGCAGGCACTCTTCGACGTACCACCGGAAGCGTTCTCCCCACCGCCGAAAGTACATTCCGCGGTCGTGCGGATGACTCCCAGGGCGAATGAAGCGTTACACCAATGTGACAGGCGCGCACTCGCGCAGGTGGTGCAGGCGGCATTCGCACACCGTCGCAAGACCTTGCGCAACAATCTCAAAGGGCTTATAGATAGCGCAGCGCTTGAGGCACTGGGTATTGACCCCGGGGCCAGGGCGGAAACCCTGTCACTGGCACAATTTGTCGAGATAACCAACGCTGTTCATGTCTAGCACTGCCTTCAATCCCGCGCTCGTGGGCATCAACGTGGTAACCACCTACCTGCCCAGCCACTCTCAGCCGGAGGACGACCGGTACACGTTCGCGTATACCATCACCATCAGCAACGCCTCCGACGTGCCGGTCCAGTTGCTCTCACGCCACTGGGTCATCACGGACGCGGCCGACAACGTGCAGGAGGTCAGGGGCGACGGCGTCATCGGCGAACAGCCCATCATCTACCCGGACGACGCCTTCCAGTACACGTCGGGTGCCACGATCAACACGCCGGTGGGTTACATGGAGGGCAGCTATTACATGGTGGTGCGCGAGCCGATGGACATCGACCCGCATGAACTGCCCACCTTTGAAGTCCCCATACCCGCGTTCTCTCTGCACACACCGACCGCGCTGAACTAGGTCGCACCGTGTCCACGTACGTCGTCGGAGACCTGCAGGGCTGCCTCGAACCCCTCAAGTGCCTGCTCGAGGCCGTAAAGTTCAAGCGCGGGCGCGACGTGCTGTGGAGCGTCGGCGACGTGGTCAATCGCGGGCCGGACAGCCTGGCGACACTGCGCTACCTCTACCGCATGCGCGACGACCTCGTGCTGGTGCTGGGCAATCACGACCTGCACCTGCTCGCCGTGGCAGCGGGAGTGCGCAACGCGAGCAGCACGGATACGCTCGATGAAATCCTCGCGGCGCCCGACCGCGAGGAACTGCTGCGCTGGCTGTTGCGCCAGCCACTGCTGCACCGCGAGCACGGCTACACCATGGTGCACGCGGGCATTCCCCCCCAATGGAGCGTCAAGAAAGCCGCCAGGTATGCCCGGGAGGTGGAGGTCGTGCTGCAGAGCGAGCAGTGCGTGGAGTTCCTGCGCTCGATGTACGGCAACGAACCCGCGGTGTGGTCCGATGACCTGCGGGGCATGGAACGCCTGCGCGTGATCACCAACTACCTGACGCGCATGCGCTACTGCACCAGCGAGGGCTGGCTGGACCTGGAGAGCAAGGGCCCCGAACCGCCGGCCAACGGCAAGCGTGTGTCCGCGTGGTTCAGCCATCCCAACCGGCAGTGGGCGGGCAAGCGCATAATCTTCGGCCACTGGGCCGCGCTGCAGGGGCGCACCGACAACGCCGATGTGATCGGCCTGGACACGGGCTGCGTGTGGGGCGGCTCCCTCTCCATGTTCGAACTGGACACCGGCGCACGCACGCACTGCGATTGCCGCGACGGTCTGCCCGTCGGCTGACGGCGCCGACCGGCGCGCGTTACACTCGGCCCATGGAAACCTACCTCGTGGGCGGCGCCGTGCGCGATGCCTTGCTCGACTACCCCTGCAGCGAACGGGACTGGGTCGTGGTGGGCGCGACGCCACAGGCGCTGCTCGAGGCGGGGTACACGCAGGTCGGCAAGGACTTCCCCGTGTTCCTGCACCCCGGGACGAAGGAGGAGTACGCCCTGGCGCGCACGGAACGCAAGCGCGGCCACGGCTATCACGGATTCGTCGTGCACGCAGACCCCGACGTCACGCTGGAGGAAGACCTCAGGCGTCGCGACCTGACCATCAACGCGATGGCGCAGGACGCGCAGGGCAACCTGATCGACCCCTACGGCGGCCGGCGGGACCTCGAGGCAAAGGTGCTGCGCCACGTCTCCGACGCTTTCGTCGAGGACCCGCTGCGGGTGCTGCGCACCGCGCGCTTCGCCGCGCGCTACGCCCACCTGGGGTTTTCGGTGGCCGACGAAACGCTCGCGTTGATGGCGGGGATCACCGCCGCGGGCGAACTCGACTACCTGCCGGCGGAGCGCGTGTGGGCTGAACTGGAACGCGCCCTCGGCGAGCGCAGTTCGCAGGTATTCATCGAGACGCTGCGCGCATGCGGCGCGCTGCAGGTGCTCCTGCCGGAGGTCGACGCCTTGTTCGGCATCCCGCAGAACGCCGAGTACCATCCCGAGATCGACACCGGGGTACACGTCCTGATGTGTCTCGAACAGGCGGCGACCCTCTCGCCGGACCCGGCGGTGCGCTTCGCCGTGCTCCTGCACGACCTGGGCAAGGGCACGACGCCCGCGAGCGACTGGCCCTCGCATATCGCACACGAGCAACGCGGCGTGAAGCTGGTCAAGGCGGCCTGCAGTCGACTGAAGGCGCCCAACCGCTACCGCGAACTCGCCCTCGCGGTGTGCGAGTACCACCTGCTCAGCCACCGCGCGCTGGAGCTGCGCGGCAAGACCCTGCTCAAGTTGCTGCGCGCCACGGGCGCGCTGCGCCAGCCCGAACGCTTCACCGACTTCCTGCTCGCCTGCGAGGCGGACGCGCGGGGCCGCACGGGGTTCGAGCAGCGCGACTACCCACAGGCCCGGTACCTGGCCGAGGCGCTGCGGGTCGCGCGGGAGGTGACGGCCGCGGACTTCGCCGCCGACGGCGTGCAGGGCAGGGCACTCGGCGAGGCCATCGCCACGGAACAGGCCCGGCGCCTGGAGGCGCTGCGACCGTGACAGCGCACGGACCGGGTCAGGGCACCGCCCTGCCCCGCCACTCGAAGCTGACCTGCGCGAGGGGCTGCGAGTCCTTGTCGTAGGCGCCCCAGAGCGCCGCGTAGGTGCTTCCATCCAGCGGGTGCCGCTCATCGGGCACCAGGTCGGCGAGCGGCCGCAACACGAACGCGTTGTCAAGAATTTCGGGGCGCGGCAACCGCACGCCGTCGTGCTCGCCCACGAGGTCGCCGAAAGTCAGGATGTCGATGTCGAGGTGGCGCGGGCTGTAGCGTGGCGCGTTGTCCGGCCGGCCGAACTCGGTCTCGATATGCCGCAGCGTGCGCGCGAGATCGCGCAGCGGCAGGTCTGTGGTTACCTTCACCACCAGGTTGAGAAACGGCTGGCCGTCGAAGCCGATAGCCGCGCTGTCGTACACGGGAGACAGTGCGATGTCGCCGAACAGTGCCGCGAGCGCGTCCAGGCCGGCGGTGATGTAACGCTCGCGTTCGATATTGCTGCCGACCCCGAGCAGGACGTCGGTCATCGGCCGCGGCGGTCCCGCTCGATGATCACGCCCACGTCGTCCGCCCGCTCCAGGGCGGCGGGCTTGCTCAGGCGCAGGCGCAGCCAGGGCACATTGTGGTCACGGGTCAGGAGCCGCGCGACCGCCTCCGCCAGGGTCTCCACGAGCTGGTACTCGCTGCGCTCCACGAGCGCGATGACCTGCTCGGACACCTTCGCGTAGTCGAGGGCGTAGCTGATCTTGTCGGACCGGGCGGGGCGCGACGTGTCGCACCCGAGCTCCAGGTCGATAATGACGGTCTGCCGTTCCTCGCGCTCCCAGGGATGTATCCCGATGATGGTCTCTGCCCGCAGGCCGGTGATGTAGACGATATCCATTCAGGCAACTCCCTCGGCCGCCAGTGGCGGCAATTCTTCCATGGGCCAACGCGGGCGCACCGTCGCGTCGTCGGCATCGACCTGCCCCGCCAGCAGGCGCTGGGCGCCGGCGTAGGCGATCATGGCGCCGTTGTCCGTACAGAACACGGGCGCGGGGTAGAACACACGCGCGCCGTCCCGTTCGAGTTTACGCGCCAGCGACGCGCGCAGATTCGTATTGGCGCTCACGCCGCCGGCGATCACGAGCGTCTTCAGGCCCTCCTGCCGGAGCGCCCGGCGACACTTGATGACCAGGGTGGCCACCACCGCCTCCTCGAAGGCGCGCGCGATGTCACAGCGATCCTGCTCCGACAGCCCGCCCGCCGCGCGGCAGTCTTCCACCGTGTTCA
The DNA here is from genome assembly GCA_030428835.1 of Gammaproteobacteria bacterium. Classification (GTDB taxonomy): domain Bacteria; phylum Pseudomonadota; class Gammaproteobacteria; order Pseudomonadales; family Halieaceae; genus Marimicrobium. The sequence goes on from JAUIEP010000069.1 coordinate 5,582, forward strand.
GAGTATAGGTTTTAAGGCCGCTGAAGCTGAAATCGAGTCCCGGCCGGTTGACCATCGGCCGGGGGAAGTCGAAGCGCTCCGGGTCGCCGTCCAGCGCCAGGCGCGCGATGTGGGGGCCGCCGGGATAGGGCAGGCCGAGCATCTTGGCGGCCTTGTCGAAGGCCTCACCCGCCGCGTCGTCCAGCGATTCACCCAGCATCGTGTACTGCCCGATGCCGTCGACCCGGACCAGTTGGGTGTGCCCGCCCGAGACCAGCAGGGCCACGAAGGGAAAGTCCGGGGACTCCTCCTCGAGCATCGGCGCGAGCAGGTGCCCCTCCATGTGGTGGACCCCCAGAGCGGGCACGCCCCAGCCGAAGGCCAGGCCGCGGGCGAGGGTCGCGCCGACCATCAGCGCGCCCACCAGGCCCGGTCCCGCGGTGTACGCCACGGCATCGATGTCGGGCCCCGCCACACCCGCCTGCGCCAGCACCTCTTCGACCAGCGGCAGGGTCTTGCGCACGTGGTCCCGGGAAGCCAGTTCCGGCACCACGCCGCCGTACTCCACGTGGATATCCACCTGGCTGAACAGCGCGTGGGCGAGCAGTCCGCGCTCCGTATCGTAGAGCGCGACGCCGGTTTCGTCGCAGGAGGTCTCCAGACCCAGTATCAGCATACAGTCACCCGCCTAAAGGGGGCGGCATGATAAGCCCGCAACCCCCGCCAGACCAGAGAATACGGGGCCTGGCGCCCTTTGCAAATGCCTGGCTTAGAGTATAGAATGCGCGCCCTTCAACGCGGTTGCAGACCCTTGCGGGACGCAGCCGGTAACCGAACACACTGAGGCCATTCATCAATGCCCCACATCAAGGTCAAGGAAAACGAGCCTTTTGACGTGGCCCTGCGCCGCTTCAAGCGCTCCTGCGAGAAGGCGGGCATCCTCGCCGAAGTGCGCAAGCGCGAGCACTACGAGAAACCCACCACCGTACGCAAGCGCGCCAGCGCCGCCGCGGTCAAGCGTCACCTGAAGAAGCTGTCCCGCGAGAATCGCAAGCGCGTCCGCCTGTACTGAGTACGCAGGTACAGCCCAAGGCACCTCCGCCATGAGCGACGCCAACCCGCACACAACGATAGCAGACACCATCAAGGCGGCCCAGAAGGCCGCCATGAAAGCCCGCGAGAAGGAACGCCTCGCAGCCATCCGCCTGATCCTGGCGGAATTCAAACGCATAGAAGTCGACGAGCGCATCGCGGTGGACGACACCCGGGCGCTGGCCGTGCTCGACAAGATGGTCAAGCAGCGCCGCGACTCCATCGAGCAGTACGAGGCCGCCGGGCGCGAGGAACTCGCCGCGCGGGAAAAGGCCGAGATCGCCGTGATCCAGGAGTACCTGCCCGCGCCCTTCAGCGAGGCCGAGTTGACCGCCCTGATCGACGAGGCGATCGCCGGCACCAGCGCCGAGGGCATGGCGGCCATGGGCGTCGTGATGGCCGAGCTCAAACCGAAACTGCAGGGCCGCGCCGACATGGGCGCGGTGAGCAAGCTGGTCAAGGAGAAGCTGGCGGGGTAGCGCCTCCCGGCGCCCACGCGGGGCGACGGGTATCGGTGAATGACTGGACCCGCCCAACAGCGCTACACTGACCCACCAACCACCCCCGGATCACCATGCGCGGACGGATTCCCCAGGCCTTCCTCGACGACCTTCTCGATCGCGTCGACATCGTCGAGGTCATCGACCGGCGCGTGAAGCTGAAGAAGACCGGCAAGAACTACTCCGCCCGCTGCCCCTTCCACGACGAAAAGACGCCCTCCTTCAGCGTCAATCCCGACAAGCAGTTCTACTACTGCTTCGGCTGCGGTGCCGGCGGCAACGCCATCACGTTCGTCATGGAGTACGAGAACCTCGAGTTTCCCCAGGCGGTGGACACGCTCGCCGGGGGCATGGGCATGGAGGTGCCGCGGGAACAGTCCGCCGGGGGCGACCGGGCACAGGAACGCGAGGACAGCAACAAACCACTGTACGCGCTGATGGAGCAGGTGGCGGCCTTCTACCAGCAACAGTTGCGCAAGCACCCCGAAGCGCACCGCGCGGTCGACTACCTGAAGGGTCGCGGCCTGACCGGGGAGGTCGCCAGGACCTTCGGGCTGGGCTTCGCGCCGCCGGGCTGGGGCAACCTGCTGGAGGCCCTGGGCGAGGGCGAGGCACAGCGCGACCTCCTGCTCAAGAGCGGCATGCTGGTGCAGAACGAAAAGGGCCGCCAGTACGACCGCTTCCGCGACCGCGTGGTATTCCCGATCCGCGACCGCCGCGGCCGCGTCATCGCCTTCGGCGGCCGCGTGCTGGGCGACGACAAACCGAAGTACCTGAACTCGCCGGAGACCGCCATCTTCCACAAGGGCCGGGAACTCTACGGCCTGTACGAGGCCCGCCAGGCCAATCGACAACTCGCGCGCATCGTGGTGGTAGAGGGCTACATGGACGTCATCGCCCTCGCGCAGCACGGCATCACGTACGCCACGGCCACGCTGGGCACCGCGACGAGCCAGACCCACCTCGAGCGCATCTTCCGGCTCTGCCCCGAGGTCGTGTTCTGCTTCGACGGCGACGAGGCCGGGCGCAAGGCGGCGCTGCGAGCACTGGAGGCCGCCCTGCCCTGCATGGAGGACGGCCGCCAGGCGCGCTTCCTGTTCCTGCCCGAGGGGCAGGACCCGGATGACGCCGTGCGCGCGCAGGGCCGCGACTATTTCGAGGCCCTGCTGGAGCGGGCCATACCCCTGGAGACCTTCCTGTTCGACACGGTGGGCGAGAACCTGGACCTGGCGAGCCTCGAGGGCCGCGCGCGCATGAGCAAGCAGGCGCTGCCCTACATCCGCCAGTTACCCGAGGGCGTATTCCGCCAGCTCATGTTCCAGGCACTGGCCGACCGCACGGGCCTGGAACTGGCCAGCCTCATGCAACTGGAGGCGCCGCCCCCCGCGCCGCTGGCGCCCGAACCACCGCCCGCGGACGAGTTGGAGGCGCCGTTCGAGGCACCGCCGCCGGAGGATTACGCCGACGAGTATCGCGCCCCCGACCGGGCGGAGCCACCGCCGCCGGACCCGCTGGCCAGGGGCTATTCGAATCTCGCGCAGGCCGCCATCGCGCTACTACTGCACCGGCCGGCGATCGCCCGGGTGGCAAACCCCGACGACCTGGCCGGCCTCGTGGGCGAGGATGTCGCGCTGTTGCGGGAATTGATCGAACTGTTGCAGCGCCGTCCGGAATCGAGCACGGCAATGCTGCTCGGTCACTGGTACGGCACACCCGAGGGCACGCTCATGAGTCGCCTCGCCGGGCAGGAACGCCTCATCCCGGCGGAGGGAATTGAACAACAATTCGTCGACACGATGGCGAAACTCGCGCGGGTGCTGCCGCATCAGTCAAAATTCGCCGCGCAAGTCGACAAAATCAAAGTCACCAACTACGCTGAGGTCAGCGAACTGGAAAAACAGCGCCTCCGTGAACTGCTGCAGGAAAAGCTGGAACAGGACACCCGGCGGAACAAACCCAGCTAAGGCCCGGTCGAAGCACACACAGCGACCGGCCTCCCCCCTCCCAAGGTTGGGACAACGCGCCGGGACGCAGCCGTTGATTTTCCACCGCGCCATCCCCATATGGGAATAATTGGGCCGAAATGGCCCCGAAAAGCCTAAAAAAACGCGCCAATTCACCTACTTTTCCGTAGGTCAGGTAATGGATTCCGGGTATAATCGCCGGCTGATTTTTTTTCGCACAAATTAAAGGTTCCCGCCGCATGAGCGACGTCGCACAACAGCAGTCCCGCCTCAAGGATCTGATCGCCAAGGGCAAGGAGCAGGGCTACCTGACCTACGCCGAGGTGAACGACCACCTGCCCCAGGACATCTCCGATCCGGACCAGGTCGAAGACATCATCCAGATGATCAACGACATGGGCATACAGGTCTTCGAAGCCGCGCCGGACGCCGACGAACTACTGATGTCCGAGGGCGACCCCTCAGCCGATGATATCGCCGCCGCCGAGGCGGCCGCCGCGCTCGCCGCGGTAGAGACCGAAGCCGGCCGCACCACTGACCCCGTGCGCATGTACATGCGCGAGATGGGTACCGTGGAACTGCTCACCCGCGAGGGTGAAATCGTCATCGCCAAACGCATCGAGGAAGGCATTCGCGAAATGCTCGCCGCGCTGGCCATGTACCCGGGTTCCGTCAAGCAGGTGCTGGACGAATACGACCTGGTGGCGAAGGAAGAGCGCCGCCTGGGTGACATCATCGTCGGCTATCTCGACCCGACCGAGGACGTGCCCTCCGCCGCGGAGATGGCCGAGGCGGCCCAGAACAAGGACGATGATGACGATGACGACGAGGGCGATTCCGGCCCCGACCCGGTAGAGGCCAAGAAGCGCTTCACCGCACTCAAGCGCCAGTACAACAAGACCGAGAAAGCAATCGCCGCGAAAGGTCGCAACGACAAGACCGCGCGCAAGGAAATGGAAAAGCTCGGCGAACTGTTCAAGTTCTTCAAGCTGACCCCGCGCGTATCCGACCCGCTGAGCGACACCCCGCGCAACATGCTGATGGCCATCCGCGACCAGGAGCGCGAGATCATGCGCATCTCGGTCAAGGTCTGCGGCATGCCGCGCAAGGACTTCATCAGCACCTTCCAGGGACACGAGGCGGACCTCAAGTGGGTCGGTCGCCACACCCGCAAGAAGGATTACGGCTCCAAACTCGCCGCGCACAAGGACGACATCCAGCGCATGCAGCGCCGCATTGCGCAGGTGGCGGAGAACACGGGCCTCACGGTGACCGAGATCAAGGAGATCAACCGCCAGATGTCCATGGGCGAGGCCCGTGCGCGACGTGCGAAGAAGGAGATGGTCGAGGCCAACCTGCGCCTGGTGATCTCGATCGCCAAGAAATACACCAACCGCGGCCTGCAGTTCCTGGATCTCATTCAGGAGGGCAACATCGGCCTGATGAAGGCGGTCGACAAGTTCGAATATCGCCGCGGCTACAAGTTCTCCACCTACGCGACCTGGTGGATTCGCCAGGCCATCACGCGCTCCATCGCGGACCAGGCGCGCACCATCCGTATCCCGGTGCACATGATCGAGACGATCAACAAGCTCAACCGTATCTCGCGCCAGATGCTGCAGGAGATGGGCCGCGAGCCCACCCCGGAAGAACTCGGCGAGCGCATGGACATGCCGGAGGACAAGGTGCGCAAGGTGCTGAAGATCGCCAAGGAGCCGATCTCCATGGAGACGCCCATCGGCGACGACGAGGACTCGCACCTGGGCGACTTCATCGAGGACAACACGATCCACTCGCCGGTGGACGCGGCGACCAGCCAGGGCCTGCAGGAGGCAACCAAGGAGGTCCTCGCCGGTCTCACCGCGCGCGAGGCGAAGGTCCTGCGTATGCGTTTCGGTATCGACATGAACACGGACCACACTCTGGAAGAGGTCGGCAAGCAGTTCGACGTGACCCGCGAGCGCATCCGCCAGATCGAGGCCAAGGCGCTGCGCAAGTTGCGTCACCCGACGCGCTCGGATTACCTGCGCAGCTTCCTCGACGAAACCTGAGCTTCGTCTTTAGTTCTAGAAAGAGCCTCGGCATTGTCCGGGGCTTTTTCATTTTGGGTTCGAACTTTCTGTTTCTTGCTGCATGGCCGATCTGCAGGTGGCGGGTGCACCCTCACGCGGACCGCAAAAGCGCCATCCATGGCAGCTCGACGACGGCCATCCATGGCCGCCGACGCCCGCGTGAGGGTGCACCCGCCACCTACAGCTCTCCATCGCGCTGGATACATCAGTTCAGCACCAACTATTACCAATTCCATACGCGCCATAACTATTCAGAATAACTACGTCACGCGTATATACTGAATGCTGGCCGGGGCAGGCGGTCGCTTCATGCCATTAACGTAAAAACAAGGCAGCGGGCGCCAGGCCGTTTACATTACGGATAGCAGGGGACCCGCAGTGCGCATAAATCTGTCTGGCGAGCTTCGCCGCTCGTCGCGTTTTTGTTTTGTTTCTACCAACACGTTTACTTCCTCCGCCAGAAGAGGGCGGGCGTCGCGCCTTGTCGCGGGTCTCGCAGTGCTGGTGTTCAGCGGCTGGGCGGCGGCGCAGAACGCGGACTTCAATGTCACGGTGAATACCGGGCCGCTGCCGCCGAACAGTGATACGGTGTTTCCCGGCGAGCCCACCAGCCTGCGGGTGACGTTGAGCAACAATTCCACGGTCGATCCGCTGACCGGTGTCGGTTACTCGAAAGCGCTGCCCAACGGCGCGGTCATCGGCCTCATTATCAATGGCGCCAGCGCCATCAACGGCGACTCGGGCTGCGTTGGGGGCACCCTGACCACGACGCCGGGGTCCTCGGGTGTCACGTTGAGCGGACTCACGGTGCCGCCGCGGCAGGTCGGTGTGCCCGGCACGGGTGAGTGTTATCTCGACCTCCCCGTCGCGGCGTACTCGACCAACGGCAGCAGCACCTCGGTGTCCTACGCCATCAACGCCGGCGAGGTCTCCTCCGACCAGGGCGTGAACGCCACGGGCGGACCGCAGGCGATCACGATTCGCGCGGTGCAAAGGCCGCTGTTCAGCAAGAGCGTGCAGCCCAACAACATCCTCGTGGTCGGCGGGGCCGCGCGCACGCTGCAGATCACCGTGCGCAACGCGGACACCAATATCGCCCTGAACAACATCGCATTTACCGATGTCTTTCCAACCAGCGGCCCCGGCGGCGCGATCGCCGAACCCACGGGGGCGGCCGCGACCCACACCTGCCCGGCCGGCATTAATATCGCGCTGACCCAGGGAGCCGCAGCGCAGGTCGCCGTGTCAGGCCTCGACCTGCCCCCCGCGTCCGCCTGCCAGATCCAGGTACCTATCCAGGGCCGGCAGACCGACGGCGTTTACCAGCGCACGCTGACCAACACAATTTTCACGTCGAGCTGGACGGCGGACGAGGGACTGACACCGGTCAATAACGCCACCGCGCAACTGCGCGTGCGCTCACCGCTCGCCGTCAACAAGCGCTTCAACCCGGGCATCGTCGCCAGCGGCGAGCCGAACAATTTCTGGGTGCGGTTGATCAACAACGGCAACACACCGATCACGGTGACCAACTTCACCGATGACCCCATTGCCGCGGCGCCGCACCAGGCGCGCATGAACATCGCCAGCAACACGGACATCAGCAACGACTGCGGCGGCAGTGCCTCCCTGGAGAGCGGCGGCCAGGGCTTCTCCGTCGGCGGCTTCGTAATACCCGCCAATGACCAGTGCCAGATCGACGTGACGTACACGGGCATCACGCCGGGTGCGGACGAACCCACCACGTACACCAACACGATCCCGGCGGGCGCCGTGCAGACACCGGTGCTCGGCCTTGTCAGCCAGGCGCGTTCGGCCACCGTACTCGTGGCGGACCGACTGCGCGTGCTCAAGGCACGCGCACCGGCAAACGCAGCGCCCGGCGACCCCGTGCGTTACACGCTGACCATCCAGAACTTCGATCCCGCGCCCATCGCCAACGCGTCGGTGGTCGATGCGTTGCAGAACGGCTCGAGCCTGCTGCTCGGCGGCGCCTTCGCCCCCACACTGACCGCCGGCTGCGGCGCGCTCGGACTGAACGGCGCGGCCCAGGGCGACACATCGGTGACGTTCACGATTCCCACCGTGCCGGCACGCACCGGCACCAATACGCCGGGGGTCTGCGTCATCGAGTTCTCGGCGATGATCGCCCCGGGCGCCACGACCAACACCCAGAACCAGGTCGGCACGGGCAACGTGTGCTTCGGCGCCGGGCCCACCTGTAACAACGTGCCCTCACAGAACGTCAACACGGTGCGACTGAATCCCATTGCGTTGTCCAAGACCTTCGATGGCGTGGAAAACAGCTCACAACAGGAGGGCTCGCCGTCGCGCCTGCGCATCCAGATCGACAACAACTCGATCAATGCGCTGACCAATCTCACCTTCAGCGACACCTTCCCGACCGCCGGGCCGTTCCAGCAGTTGCGGGTGGCCAACCCGCCCAACGTGGTGAACACCTGCGGCGGCAACGTCATCGCCGCGCCGGACAGCACCTCGGTCGCACTCAACAACGGCACGGTGCCCGCTTACAACGGCAGCAACCCGGGCCGCTGCGCGCTGGAACTGGACGTGACGGCACCGGCCGGCACATATCCCAACAACGTGGACGCCTCCGCGGTGCGCACCAACGCCGACGGTTCGACCACGCTGGTCACAGGCTCCGACCCGGCAACGGTGACCTTCACCGACGTGCTGCAGGTGGAAAAAAGTTTCCTGCCCGATGAGGTGGGCCCGAACGGGCGCGCGACCGCGATCATCCGGCTGACCAGCCTCGACCCGGCGCTGCCGATCACCAACATCGGCTTTACCGACAACCTGCCCGCGGGCATGACCGTCGCCGACCCGGACAACGCCTACACCACCTGTAACGGTGCGACGACGGTCACCGCGCCGGTGGGCGCCGGCAGCGCGAGCCTCACGGGCGCCACGCTGTCGCCGCTCGCGGTCTGCGAACTGCGCTTCGACGTCACCGTGAGCGGCACCTCCGACTGGGTGAACACCATCCCGGCCGGCGGCGTCACGGCGGACAACGGTATCAACAACCGTGTGGCGGCCAGCGCAACACTGCGCTACGTGCCACCGGACATCCCGCTCATCTCGAAGGCGATCACGCCGGGAACCATCGTACCCGGCGAGGCCGCCACGCTGACGATCAACGTCACCAACGGCGCCCAGGCCCTGACCAACGTCTCGGTGGCCGACTACTTTACCGTGGACGGGTTGTCGGGCAGCGCCAACAACGGCATGTTCGTGGCCGCCGACCCCGAGGCGAGCACGGACTGCCCGGACGGCATCGTCAGCGCCACGCCCGGCGGCAACGAGGTGAGCCTGAGCGGCGCCACCCTCAGCGCAGGTCTCGCCTGCCAGGTGACAGTGCGGGTCACCTCGACCACCGTGGGCACCCTCACCAATACGATCCCGATGAACAGCATCGATAGCGACCAGGGTGCGACCAACTCCAGCACCTTCGCCCAGAGCACGCTGAGCACCACCAGCGAGGTGGGCGTCAGTAAGCACTTCATCCCGCCGGTCGTGGCACCGAGCGAGACCGGGCGCCTGCGCATCACCATACTCAATGCCCAGGCCGAGGCGGTGACGGGACTGAGCCTGCGCGATGACTTCCCCGCCGGTCTCGTCATCGCCACCCCGGCGAACGAGTTCTCCAACTGCGGCGGCGGGTTGAGCCTCACCTTCCCGACCCCGGGCAGCATCCAGATCGACGGCGGCAGCATCGGCCCCGCCATCGGCAACGAGGCGGCCCAGTGCGTGATCGAGGTGGATGTCACCTCCGCCGTGGAGGGCGAGTACCTCAACGAGATCCCCGAGGACACGCTCAGGGCGAACGGCAACCCGGTTCCCCACCCGCCCGGCCGCGGTCGCCTGCGGGTGCGCGAGCGCCTGATCGTGAACAAGGCTTTCGACAACCTGACCCTGGACGCGGACGACCCCGTCGGCTTCACCACCGGCACCGCGGTGCGCCAGCCCGGCGTGCCCGCGCCGATGACCATTCGCCTCGAGAACCCGAACTCCGTCGAACTGACGCAGGTGAACTTCATCGACGAGATGCCCGATGGCCTGGTGCTGGCGCAGAACCCGGCGCTGGCCACCACCTGCACCAACGGCAGCGTGGTGGGCGTGGCGTCCGGCCGCGAGGTGCGCCTGACCGGCGCGACCCTGGCGGCCACCGGCGAGGCCGGCGCGGTGTGCACCGTGACCGCCAACGTGGTCAGCAACATCCCGGGTGTCTACGTGAATGAAATACCCGCGGGCGACGTGACCAGCTTCGAGGGCGTGGAGAACGACCCGGGCACACAGGCGCGCCTCATCATCACGCGGCGGCCCATGCTGGCCAAGGAGTTCGACCCGCCGGTGGTGGCGCCCAACGTCAACACCACGCTGCGTATCCTTATCGCCAACGACAACCTGCTGCCGCTGGCCCTGACCGCGCCGCTGGTGGACAACCTGCCGAGCCTGCCCGGACAGGTCACGGTGGCCAACCCCAGCGTGGTCAGCACCACCTGTCCCGGCGGTAACGGCATCGTGACGGCACTCGCCGGCGCAACTTCCGTGACCGTGGCCTCGGGCGCGTCCGTACCGTCGGGCGGTTGCGAGGTGACCGTCGCGGTGGTGGCCCCTGTGCCGGGCGACTACCTGAACCGCATCCCGGTGGGCGGGCTGCAGACCAACTTCGGCGTGAACGAGGAACCGGCGGACGGCCCGCTGAAATCCTCCACGCTGGGCTACATCGCGGGCAAGGTGTTCCTCGACCCGCAGGCCGTGCCCGACGGCAGCTACATTCCCGGCATCTCGATCCCGGTAGCGGGTAACCCCATAGAGCTGCGCAGCGGCGCGGACTGCAGCGGCGGCGTGCTCGACACCACCGTCACCGACGGCATGGGCAACTACCTGTTCACCGAACTCGTGGCGGGCACCTACTCCGTGTGCCAGACGACGCAGCCCGATGACAGCCTGAACAGCATCAGCACAGCGGGGACGATCGTGCCGGTGGCCGGCAGCACCGGCACCCCCGGTACGGCAACCAACCCGCCCGGCGGCACGCCCACCAGCCAGGTCGCGGGCATCGTGCTCAACAACAACGGCAACGCCGACGAGGTCAGCGGGTCTCCCGGCAACAACTTCTCGGAGATCGCGCCGGCCAGCATCGCGGGCAACGTGTACTACGACGCCGACAACGACGGCGTATTCGACCCGGATGAAGCGGGCATCGGCGGCGTCACCGTCAACCTCGGCGGGCCGGTGACTGCCAGCACCACGACGGCGGCGGACGGCAGCTACAGCTTCACGGGCCTGCCGCCCGGCAGCTACACCGTGACCGAGACCCAGCCCGGCGCATTCGCGGACGGGCTGGACACACTGGGCACGGTGCAGGGCAGCGGCAACGGCGACGACTCGGTCAACGACCAGTTCAGCGCCATTACCCTGGCGCCGGGACAGGACGGCATTGAGTACAACTTCGGCGAGATCCTCGACGGCGGCGGCCTGGCGCTGAACGCCAACGCGTACTGCGACAACAACGCCGTGCGCATCGCCTACGAGTTGCCGGGCTTCTCCGGCCCGGGCGCGGGCACGCCGCCGCCCATCACGCTGCGCTTCTTCACCGTCGCGAATCGCCTGGTGGAGATCCTGCCGGATCAGGCCGCCGCCGGTACGCTGCTGTGGCCGGGCACGGCCGTGGACGGCGCCGACATGGGCATAGCGTGGCCGGGCTGGGCCGCGCAGGGCGGCGGCTTTGTGGCAGTGCCCGACGACCGCATTCCGCAGATTGTGCTGGAGGCTGAGGTCGGCGGTACCGTGCGCGTCCTGCTGAACTACGTGGCGCCCTCGCCCGCGTGCGCGTCGCAGCCACCGGGCACCTTCGACCCCGACCCCGAGCCGGAGCCCATACCCGCGCTGCCCTTCGGCCTGGTGTGGCTGCTGGCGCTGTTGGCGGGTGGCTACGGCCTGCGCCGCATCGAACCGGAACGAATGCGGCGTCACCCGCTCTAAGGGGCATGCACCATAAAGAGCGGCCTTTAGCGACGCGCCGGCGCCGCGCACCGCGGCGCCTGACCCTGCCCGGCCTCGCGCTCGCGCTGTGTGTGGCGGCACTCGGTGCCGGCCGGGCAACCGGCGGCGAGTCCGGCGCGGCGACCTTCAGCAGTGGTCCGCAGCAGGTGCAACTGCTCGAGCTGTACACATCACAGGGCTGCAGCAGCTGCCCGCCGGCCGAGCGCTGGCTGGCGGACTGGGCCGCGCACCCGGACCTGTGGGAACGCATCGTTCCCGTCGCGTTTCATGTCGACTACTGGAATTACCTGGGCTGGGAAGACCCCTACAGCGCGGCCGCGTGGAGTGCCCGCCAACGGCGCCACGCGCGGGAGGGCGGCGTGCGCTCCGTCTACACACCGGGCTTCGTGGTGAACGGGCGCGAGTGGCGCGGCTGGTTCAGCGGCAAGTCCCCGCCACAGGGGGAGCGGCAGGCGGGCGTGCTGCACGTTGCGGTAGTGGGCGATGAGTTGCAGGCACGCTACACACCGCCCCCGTCGCAGCCGGGCACCTTTCTACTGGAAGTGGCGCTGCTGGGATTCGACCTCAGCACCGACGTACGCGCCGGGGAAAACCGCGGCCGCGAACTCACGCACCAGTTTGCCGTGCTCGCGCACGCACGGGCGCCGGACGCGGGCACGCAGTGGCGTATGGCACTTCCGGGAAGCGCCGTCACCAGCGAGCGCATGGCGCTCGCCGCCTGGGTCACCGAGGTGGGACAACTGCGCCCGCTGCAGGCGACCGGCGGCTGGCTGCCCGCGGCGGATTAATTCTCCAGGTAACTTTCGAGCAGGCGGCGCGCCGCCGCCTTCGCGCAACGCGCGGCCTCCAGGTCACCGGCCGTGTGGGCATTGACGATCGCGCCGTCGGCCAGCAACGCCATCTGTCGCGCCACCAGCGCGGAATCTTCCAGCGGCAGTGGCGCCAACAATCCCTCCAGGGTCTCGAGCACGAGGCGCTTGTGCTCGGCGCAGGCGGCGTGGATCGGGTCGTTCTCGTCCGGGTACTCGGCCGACGCGTTGATAAAGGTGCACCCGTTAAAGCCCGGCCCGGTGAACCACTCGTGCAGCCCGTCAAAGAACGCGAGCACGGGCGCCATGCGCGGATCGCCCTCCTGCTGGGGTGTCAGCCGCGCAATGGCCGTGCGCATCTTGGCCAGGAAGTCCTCGTCCCGCTTCTGCAGCGTGGCGACGATGAGTTCGTCCTTGGAGCGGAAGTGGTTGTACAGGGTCTTCTTCGCGACGCCGGACTCGGCCAGCACCCGGTCGATACCGGTGGCGCGGAAGCCCCGCTCACAGAACAGGCGCAGCGCGGTCGCCACGAGATGATTGCGACGGGTGGTTGCGGTGGTATTCATGGGCTGTGCTCCAGTATTTCCAGTCAGTATACAGACCGGTCTTTCTACTGTCAGTGAGGCAGTTCCGGCGGTATTTCAAGTACCCGCCCCGATTTTTCCTCTCTATCCCGCCAAAAGCCAAACATTATCAGTAGGTTGGCGCCGGCAAGCAAAAATATCCACGTTTTGCTTGACGTAGACAGTTCTGTATACCTAAGATTGCTCCCTGAGGAGACAATTCTGTCTCCCCATCAAAGGAGACCGACATGATCAAGCTCTACGACTTTCCCCTCTCGGGTCACGCCCATCGCGCGCGCCTCATGCTGGCGCTGCTCGGCATCGACTACGAGCTCATTCACGTGGACCTCGCGCAGGGTGAGCACAAGCGCGACGCGTTCCTGTCACTCAACCCCTTCGGCGTGGTACCCGTGCTGGTAGACGGCGACCTGGTGGTGCGCGAGTCAACGGCGATCCTGGTGTACCTCGCGCGTGCCTACGCGCCGGAGTGGTACCCGTCAGACCCCACCGGGCAGGCAGAGGTGCAGGCCTGGCTGGCCACCGCGACCCGGGACATCCCCGCGGGTCCCGGCGCGGCCCGCCTGGTCACCGTGTTCGATGCACCGCTGGACCACGCGGCGCTGATCGCGCAAAGCCACGAATTGCTGGCCGCGATCGATTCGCACCTGGCCCGGCGGCAGTGGCTGGCACTGGAGCGGCCGACCGTCGCCGACGTCGCCGCGTACAGCTACATCGCCCACGCGCCCGAGGGACACGTTGCGCTGGATGGCTATCCGCACGTGCGACGCTGGCTCGCCAACGTGGAGGCACTGCGGGGCTTCGTCGCGATGCCGAAAACTGACGTCGCGGCGGCGGCCTGAGCACCGGGGAGGGGCAACGCCATGGAACACCTGCAGACAGCCGCGGACCCGAGTCCGTTTCACCCGGGGGAGCGCGCGGTCCAGGCCGCCGCGGGCGTCCGCGACGAGGCGGAACAGCGCGGCCGGCGCATGCTGAACGCCGACCTCAACCCGCAGCAGGTGGCTTTTTTCGGGGCGTTGCCCTTCCTCATCACCGGGCATGTCGACAGCGATGGCCAGCCCTGGGCGGGACTGCTGGCGGGGGAGCCCGGTTTCGTGGACATAGATGCCCACGGACGTCACTGCACTATCGCGTGGGAGCGCGGCGCGAACCCCGCACAACCGGACGCGCGACCGGGTGACGCGATCGGCCTGCTGGGCATCGACCTCGCCTCCCGGCGGCGCAACCGGCTCAACGGGGCGGTCCTGCGCACCGCTACGGGCCACCTGCGCGTGGCAATCCAACAGGGGTTCGGCAACTGTCCCAAATACATCACCGGGCGCGCATGGCCCGCCGCCGCGCTCACTGGCAGCTTTCGCCCGACCACGCAGGCCGGGCTGAGCGACGCGGCGCGCGCACTCGCGCAGCGCAGCGATACGTTCTTCATCGCCACGGCGAGCGGCGCCGCGGCGGCGGATCCCGCCACGCAATACGGCGCCTGGGGCGCGGATGTATCGCACCGCGGCGGCGAGCCGGGCTTCCTGCAGGCGGAGGGCGACACACTGCGTTTCGCGGATTTTCCGGGCAACAACCTGTTCAACACACTGGGCAATATTGCACGCCACCCGCCCTGTGGCATCCTGCTGCCCGACTTTGCCGGCGGCGACATGCTGCAACTGAGCGCCCGCGCCGCAGTCCTGCCGACCGGCACGGGCCGCGAGGTGGTACTCGATGTCCTGGCCACGCGACACTGGCGGAGAATCGGCACGGCGCAGGCATAGCGCGGGTACTCCCCTCCGGTATACTTGGCGGATAAAAATAACCGGGCCGCGCCCGACCACCGCATGAAAAACACCCTTTTCGCTGCGCTGTTTGCGCTGTTCTGTCTCGGGCTGCTGGAGCTCGGCTCCGCACTGGTCTACCGGGCCCAGTTCGATAGCTGGTACAGCTACAGCGCCCAGCGGGAGAGTGCGGCGAAAGTCGCCGGTATCGATCCGGCGGCGACGCAGGACGACATTGCCGCACTGCGCAATCCCAACGGCGGTAACGACCGCTATTTCCTGCACCCGTTCTCCGGCTTCACGGGCAAGCCGTTCGCCGACAAGCAATACAACGGGTTCGGCTATCGCGGCCCCTCGCCACTGGCGGCGAAGGAACCGGGCCAGTTGTTTGTGGCGGTTGCGGGCGGCTCCGTCGCCGCGCAGCTGTTCCATTACGCCGGCGACGTCCTGGAAAATGAACTCGAGCGCGTTTACGGCAGGGACATCGTGCTGATCAGCGTGGCCCTCGGCGGCATGAAGCAGCCGCAGCAACTGATGGCGATAACCTACATGCTCACCCTCGGGGCACCACTGGATGTCGTCATCAATATCGATGGCTACAACGAGGGCGTGTTGTCGCTGGATGAGAACCACCGCCGCGGCTCGGCGCCGTTTTTTCCGCGCGCCTGGAATGTCTATGCACAGCAGGCACTGGACCTCGACCGCGCCGTCCTGATCGGCAACCTGGCCCGGCTGCGCGAGGAGCAGGTCAACCTCGCCCGCCTGGCGAGCGGCCCGGTGGGATACAGCGTATTTGCCGGCACAGCCTGGGAAGTGCTGAACAACCGCAAGGCCACGGCCGTGTTCCGCGCCGAGCAGGCGCTGGCGAATCCGGGCGGCCGCCCGGGCACGCAACCCGCGCACATCGCCGGGCCCATAAAGGAGTATGGTGACACCGCGGCGGTGGACAGACTCGTCGTCGACGTCTGGGCGAACGCATCGCGACAACTGGCGGGCGTGGCGCGCGCCAACGGCATGGAGTACTACCATTTCCTGCAGCCCAACCAATACGTCGCCGGCTCCAAGCCGTTCAGCGCGAAAGAAGAGCGCCTGCTGCTGGGCGACGACGACCCCGCCGCCGCCATCGCCCGGCGCATCTATCCGCAACTGATCGAACGCATGGCAGTCCTGCCCGAGCAGACGGGTATCGCCGCGTTCGACCTGACGCAGATCTACAGCGAAGAAGAACAGACGCTGTACGTCGACAGCTGCTGCCACGTCAACACCGAGGGCTACGCCATTCTCGCGCGTGCCGTGGCCCGCGACATCACGAACGCCAGGTCGCCCTGACACCCGGACAGACGCCTCGGCAGCGCCGCAGGCAGCCGGCAGCGGCGCAAGCGCGAGTGGTACTTGTTCCGCTGTTTCGCAATGTCATTCGTCATATAGTGTCTTCCCGAATACGATGACGAAAGTGGCAGGAGCTTTGTCATGCTGAATTCGGTGCCCCCGCGTTCGAGCAAACCTTGCAGCCGGAATCTACCGGCGCTATTACTCGCAGCCCTGGTCCTCTGGACACCGTTCGCCGACGCGCAGATCGCGCGGCGCAACTTCGTCAACGCGGGATTCGAGGAACCCGACCTCGATGTCGCCTGCGCCGCCGGGGGCACCACCTGGCGGCCGGTGGACGCCGACATCGTTCCGGGCTGGGAAACCACGCACTCGCTGTGGTCCCCGGGCAACGCCTGCGGCGGCCCCACACCCTATCGCGCCATCGAATTCTGGGAGTCGGGCTTTCTCGGCGTCACTTCCCGGGGCGGCCTGCAGCACGTTGAGCTGAACGCCAACGAGCCCTCACGCATCTACCAGTTCGCCTGCCTGCTGGCGAACGAGACCGTGAGCTACAGCTACTACCACCGCGCGCGCTCCGCCAATCCGGAAACCTCCCGGGCGACACTCTACGACGACACCGGGGCAGTGCTCATCGACCAGGGGCCGGACGACGCGGTGAACGTCGCGGACGGCTGGGTTCTGCACTCCGGCACCCTGACCAACGACGGCACCACCGGCCCGCGGCAGATGGGCTTCGTCAGCATCAACAACGGCAGCCTCGGCAATTTTCTCGACGATGTCAGCCTGGTGCTGCGACCGCTGGTCGAGATCGTCCCCGTGGTCAACATCACGCAAACCGAGGACTCCGGCGTCCCGGTGACGCTCACCCTGTACGTCAACGGCACGCTGGACAACCCGGCGACCTTCACGCTGGTGCTCGACGGCGCCTCGACGGCCACACCCGGCGACTACTTCACACTGCCCGCGCCCCTGCCCGACCGCGGTTCGGTCGACAGCTATTCAACGGTGGACGGGACGATAACGATCACCCTCCCGGCGGGCACTTACGACCCCAATGAGCCGGACAACACCAACGGCGAGCGGGGTGTCATTCCCATTCCGCTGTTCTACCTGGCTGACAACCAGGTGGAGGCGGACGAGACCATCATCTATGCGCCCGGCGCCATCATCACGGGCGGCGGCAACACCGCCGCGACTGACCTGCAGTTCAACGACGCCGACTGCGACGGCGGCAGCAGTTCTACCGCCAGCTACGTCATCACCAACGACGACGTGGACCTGCGGGTCACCAAGACCCTCGACACGCCGCCGCCCTACGCGCCCGGCACCCAGGTGCAGTACACGCTGACGGTAAGCAACCCGAATCCGCTGGCCGCCACCGCGACCAACGTCGTGGTGACGGACACGCCGACCAACATCACGATCGATACGGTCGCCAGCACCAACTGCAACGCCTTTCCCTGCACCATTCCCTCCCTGCCCGCCGGCGGCTCGGAGGCCATTACGGTGACGGCCACGGTCCTGTCCTTCGGCCCGTTCCTGAACGGCGCGTCGGCCACCTCCGACCAGCCCGAACAGAACGCCACGGACAACTCGGCCGAGGGCATCGGCGTCGCGGCGAAGGAAGTGCCGGCGACCTTCCCCTGGTCGGTCCTGCTCATGCTGCTCGGTACGCTGTTCGCGGCCCGTCGCGCGCGCCGCGCGGGGGCCTGAGACCCCGCCGGACACGCTCCGGGGCACGCGGCGGCAGGGGCGCCCCGGGCCCGTGATGCCTGTCACAGATATCCACCAATGCTTTGAAATTCAGTGACTTACTCCACCGGGATCGCTAACGTTACGGTTCACCGCCGTCAGCTAATTTAGGTATACTGGCCCGCCCATCCGGGGCGTCTATCGCGCTTTAACGATGTACAGGATCAGGACAGCGCCCACGCTCGCCGCACTCACACCGGCCGGCAACCGGATTCAGGAAGAGAGGTAACTATGCGTACTACAATCCGCCGGAGAGTGACCCCGTTGCTCCAGGGCCTGCTGTTGCTGGCCTTTGCGCCGTTCGCCGCGGCGTACATCGGCCCGGGCTCGGGCATCAGCGTTATCGGCTCCCTGCTCGCACTGCTCGCCACCGTCGGCCTGGCCTTCCTGGCCATCGTCATGTTCCCGTTCCGCAAGATGATGAAAAAGCGCAACGCCGAAGCGGAAGACGACGAGGGTGACGAAGACAAGGTCGCCGTCGCGAAAG
>JAUIEP010000271.1 GCA_030428835.1 Gammaproteobacteria bacterium
ACCACAGGCGTACGGCGCTCCCACCAACCGGGCGCCGCGCACGTACTGAACAGCCTGGACCGAGACCATGGCAGATTTGAACCAACAGGCCACGGCCCTCGCGGCATCCGGTAACCTGGATGCCGCCATGGCACTGCTCGCCGCCGCCAACAGCGAGCGGGAAAACGGACACTTCCAGTCGCGCCTGCTGCAGATGCGACACCGCAAGTTCGTGGAGGCAACGCCGCCAGAGCCCGCCCAACCCTGGCCGCAACCGGTTCGCGACCTGTTTCCCGGGGCAACGGGTATTCCCGAGATTCCCGCCGCCCGGCTCACGGCCGAGCTGGTGCACTCCGCCATACAGCACCACGGCTCGCTGATCGTGCGGCAGTGGTTTGATGCACCAACCTGCGCCTTCATGCGCGAGACCATTGACCAGAGCTTTGCCGCGGCGGCGGCGGTCCAGGGGCAGGAATCCTTCGAACCCTCCCCGTGGTTCCGGCACTTCACGCCCGTGAGCAACCGGGGTTTCAGGCTGGGCGGCTTCATCCGCGACTTTACCGCGGCGGGCGCGGGCGTGCTGGCGGTAGATTCGCCCCGCGCGATGTGCCGCTACCTGGACCGCCTGTACGCGATGGGTATCGACGACCTGCTGACCGAATACTTTGGTGAGCGCCCGGCGTTCTCCGCCCTCAAGACCGCACTGCGCCGGACGCCGGCCGACGTACCCGCCGAATGGCACCAGGACGGCTCCTACTTCGGGCAGGATATCCGCTCGCTGAACATCTGGGCCGCGTTCAGCCCCTGCGGCGTCGACGCACCGTCGCTGGACATCGTCGCCAGGCGCATGGACCGGATTCTCCGGCCGGACGGCACGGACATCCCCAGCCTGGCAGTGACCGAGGAGGCCATCAACAGCCTGGGCGAGGAACAGGTCGTACGGCCGGTGCTCGCCGCGGGCGACGTGGTGCTGCTGGATGACAGGACCCTGCACCGCACCGGCGCGAGTCCCTCGATGACCGAGTCGCGCTACGCCATCGAGATGTGGTTTTTCGCGTCATCGCTGTTTCCGCAGGACCAGATTCCGCTCTACCTGTAATGCGGGCCGGGCACTCGACGAACGCGGTACTCTCTCCCGGATCGCCCGCCGCATCCGCGCAGACTTTGACTTTCGTCAGCATATTCGCCGCCGTTTTCACTACTATGTCGCGGTGGTGGAGGCATTCGCCCGCAAGGTCTTTCCTGTCACCGAACTTTAAAAACAACAAGGACTCCCCCTATGGCCATCGACAAAGCCACCAACCTGGAAACGTTCATGGAGGGCGTGATCGAGCGCAATCCCGGTGAGATCGAGTTTCACCAGGCCGTGCACGAGGTCGCGATGGATATCATTCCCTACATCGCGGACAAGCCGATCTACAAGGACCTGCGCATTCTCGAGCGCATGACCGAGCCCGATAAAATCATTTCCTTCCGCGTGGTCTGGGAGGACGACAACGGCGACCTGCGGGTCAACCGGGGTTTCCGCGTGCAGCAGAACAACGCCATCGGCCCGTACAAGGGCGGCATCCGCTTCCACCCCTCGGTCAACCAGAGCATCCTCAAGTTCCTGGCCTTCGAACAGGTCTTCAAGAACTCGCTGACCGGGCTGCCCATGGGCGGCGGCAAGGGGGGCGCCAACTTCAATCCCAAGGGGCGCTCCGACCGGGAGATCATGCGCTTCTGCCAGGCCTTCATGACGCAGTTGCACCGCTACATCGGCCCCGACCTCGACGTGCCCGCGGGCGACATCGGGGTGGGCTCGCGGGAGGTGGGCTACCTGTTCGGCCAGTACAAGCGGCTGGTGGAACGCTTCGAGGGCGTCATCACGGGCAAGGCCCTGGAATTCGGCGGCAGCCACATCCGCACGGAGGCCACCGGCTACGGCACGGTGTACATGATGCAGGAGATGCTCTCCCACCACGGCGAACACATCGAGGGCCGCGACTGCCTGATCTCCGGCGCCGGCAACGTGGCGATCTACTGCGCGGAGAAGCTCATCGCGTTGGGCGGCAAGGTGCTCACCCTGTCCGACTCCGGGGGCTTCCTGCTGGCGAAGGACGGTCTCAACCAGGCGCATATCGACTGGCTGAAGAATGGCAAGAAGGGCCCAACCAGGCGCATCAAGGATCTCGCGAAGGAATTCGGCCTCAAATACAACGCGAAGAAGAAGCCGTGGAACGTGTCGGGAGAACTGATCTTCCCCTGCGCGACGCAGAATGAGATCGACGGCGCCGAGGCAAAAACGCTGCTCAAGAACGGCGCCAGGGCCGTCGCCGAGGGCGCCAACATGCCGACGACGCCTGACGCGGTAAAGGTCTTCAGCGAGGTCGAGACCCTGTTGCACGCGCCTGCCAAGGCCGCCAATGCGGGCGGGGTGGCGGTATCGGGCTTCGAGATGAGCCAGAACAGCCTGCGCCTGCAGTGGAGTGCCGCCGAGGTCGACCAGCGCCTGCACGAGACCATGAAGCGCATCCACGACGAGTGCGTGGAGCACGGCACGCACCGCGGCAAGCACGTGGACTACTTCAGTGGCGCGAACATCGCCGGCTTCACCAAGGTCGCCGACGCCATGCTCGCCTACGGCGTCATGTAGCCGCGATCACCGGCAACAGCTCCCTGTCCGGACAGCGGCGTCAGTCTTGGCGTCGCAGTACGAACACCATCTGCGAGGTCCTGCACAGCAGGCTGCGCGGAATATCGACCGCCGCCGCGAGCAGCATGGCAAGCGGAAACAGCGGATGCCGGAACACCGGCACCTCCCGCGACAACCGGATCAGGCCGCGCCTGTGCAGCGCAAACAGCACGCTGGTCGCCCAGAACGGGGCGCCCTGCTCGTAGCTGAACCGCGCGACCGCGAGGCCCGCGCGCGCGGCGCACTGCTCGAAGCTGTCGCGCGTGAACAGCACCCAGTGGCGCGGGCAGTGGTACCCGCCCCAGTTGCCGTGGCGAAACCAGCGCGCGTCGAGGCTGTCGACGTTGGGCGTCTTGATCACGATCACGCCCGAGTCGGACAGCAATTCCCGGACAGCGCGCAGCACCACCTCCGGTTCCGCCACGTGCTCGATGAGGTTGAGCATGAGAATCACGTCGTAGCGCCGTTCCGAGCGATACTCCTGCACGGGCATGCAGTGAAACTCGTGGCCGGCCGCCTCCGCCAGGCGCTGCGCGCCCCGGTCGAGGTCGACGACCGCGGTGTGCGCGACGCGGCTGTCAGCCGCCCGCAGCGTGTCCAGTTGCTGCCCGGCGCCACCGCCCACGTCGAGCGCCGCCAGCTCGGTACCACGCACCGCGGCCGTCGCGGCGCGGAAAAAACGACGGTCGAAGAACGCCTTCACCCGCTGGGTAATCGACTGCGCATCGCCGGTGTCGTAGCTGTAGTAATCCTCCGGGTAGATCTGCCCGAGGCGCCCCGCGGGCACCGGGGAAATCGACAGCGACGCGCAGGTCGCGCAGCGCAGGAAAGTGAAACGTTCGGGCGTCGTGAAGTACTCCAGGTCGGAGGCGTCGGCCCACGCCTCCAGGCCCGTTCCGCCACAGGCCAGGCACGCGCTCGTTGCGGCGGTCAAGCCGCCGCTCTCCACTGGAACAACTGGCGGAACACCCGTCCGTAGGTGGTGTAACTGTCCTGCAGGCTGTCGGCGTACGCGGTGCGCATGAGGAACGCCTCCACATCGGG
>JAUIEP010000272.1 GCA_030428835.1 Gammaproteobacteria bacterium
CGGACTGGCAGGCGCAGGGAATGCATTCCGAAAATTTTGTCGCCTTCAACATGACCGAGGGCATGCAGTTGATTGGCGGCACCTGGTATGGCGGCGAAATGAAGAAGGGGATTTTCTCGGTCATGAACTACCTGCTGCCCCAGAAAGGGATCGCGTCCATGCACTGCTCGGCCAATATCGGCGAGGACGGCGACACCGCCATCTTTTTCGGCTTGTCCGGAACCGGCAAGACCACCTTGTCCACGGATCCCGCCAGGGCCCTGATTGGCGACGACGAACACGGCTGGGACGACAATGGCGTATTCAATTTCGAGGGCGGCTGCTATGCGAAAACCATCAATCTCAGCCGGGACCAGGAACCGGAGATATACGCCGCAATCAAACGCAATGCGCTGCTGGAAAACGTTGCCGTCGACGCGCAGGGAAATATCGATTTCACAGACGGCTCAAAAACTGAAAATACGCGCGTGTCCTATCCCATCTACCATATCGAAAATATCGTCAAGCCCGAATCTGTGGGCGGCCACGCCGCCCGGGTGATTTTCCTGACAGCCGATGCGTTCGGGGTGCTGCCCCCGGTGGCGCGGCTCACCGAGAAGCAGGCCCGTTACTACTTCCTGTCGGGCTACACCTCCAAGCTGGCGGGCACGGAGCGAGACATCACCGAGCCCACGCCCACGTTCTCCGCCTGTTTTGGCGCCGCGTTCCTGAGCCTGCACCCGACCCAATACGCGAGTGTGCTGAACCGGCGCATGAAACAAGTCGGAGCGCAGGCCTACCTGGTCAACACGGGCTGGAATGGCACCGGCAAGCGCATTTCCATCCGCGCGACCCGGGCTATCATCGACGCGATCCTCAATGGGGCGATTGAGCGGGCGGCCTTTAGCACACTGCCCATTTTCAACCTGGAGATCCCCCGCTCGTTGGCGGATATGGACGAAAGCCTGCTGGATCCCCGCGAGACCTATACCGAAGCACTGCATTGGCAAGAAAAGGCCCTTGCGCTGGCGGAAAAATTTGTCGCCAACTTCGAGCAGTTCACCGATACCGCCGAGGGTGCGGCGCTGGTCAGCGCCGGCCCTACCGCAACGGACTCCGCTTGATCCGGCAGAGCCCGCCAGGCTCCCGGCGACCGGACCCCGGCAAATGCCGACCCGCGCAGCCGGACCAGTCGATTGCCCCCCTGCTGCAAATGAAATTAACATGCCGGACTTGGAGACAGTGAGACTCACCATGGAAAAACGCACCGCGCGACTGACCGTCCTGGTCGATCCCCAGAAGAAGGCCACCTTCGAGAAACTGTGTGAGCAGGAAGATGTCACCCCGTCCCAGAAGATACGCCAGTTCATGCGGGAGTACATCGAGCAGGCGCTGGGACCGGACTGGCAGCAACAGGTTTTCAACACCGAGGATTGAGCAGCCCCGTTGCCGATGGTGACCCGGGTGCGCCCTGCTCCGGGCGCAAAAGATCGCAACGGGCCTTGACAGACCTGATTATATAGTTAGGATACCTAACTATGGACTTTAACCAGATATCGGAACCACTGGAAGACCGCATCGCCGAGGGCCTCGCCCGGCTCGCCGCGGTGGCGCGGCAACTGGATTGGCAGGCGGCGGAAGCCGCCGGCCTGTCGCCCACCCAGGCGGATATCCTCCGTTTTATCGCGAATCGGGGTGATGGAACGCGGCTCACGGCAGCCGCGGCACATGTCGGGGTGCGCAAGGCCACAGCCAGCGACGCGGTGTCGGCGCTCGAACGCAAGTCGCTGCTGCGCAAACAGCCGGACAGTGCCGACGGGCGGGCCATCGCGCTGAAGGCGACGGCAAAGGGGTCACGGATCGCCCGGGACTGGCCGGCGAGTTTCGCACCGATTGTCGAGTGCCTGTCGGACAGTGAGCAGGAGTTACTGCTCGCGCTGGTGGTCAAACTCATCCGGCAGTTACAACTGCGCCAGTTGATCGCACCCCAGCGCACCTGTGTAACCTGCCGGCATTTCCGCGAGAATGTCGCACCGGGTACGGGCACCCCCCATTTCTGCGCCTTCGTGGGCGCACCGATGGCGGAGCGACACCTGCGCATCGACTGCATGGAGCACGACGCCGCCTGACGGCGGTTGACGAATCCCGTTCGCGTTGAGCGGGTCATTTTTGATCTATATAGTTAGGAGTCCTATCATGAAAAATCAAGCCGCTGTTCACCTGCAAAGAACGATGAAACAACTTGTGCTGACCGCATTGCTGGCCGCCACGGCAACCGTCGCCCTGGCCGACGAGACCGCGGTCCCCTACCCCGAAGGTTATCGCGACTGGCGCCACGTGAAGAGTATGGTGATCGAGGAAGGGCACCCCCTGTACGGCGCTTTCGGCGGCATTCACCATCTTTATGCCAACGACAGGGCCCTGGAGGGCTACCGGACGGGAACCTTTCCCGACGGATCCGTAATCATCTTCGACCTGCTCGAGGCCGTACAGGAGGGCAATGCCGTCACCGAGGGCGAGCGCAAGGTGGTCGGCGTCATGCACAAGGATGCGCAGGTGTACAGCGACACCGGCGGCTGGGGCTTTGAAGGCTTCGGCGGGGGCGACCCGTCCGAGCGGGTCGTGGGCGGGAACGCGGCCTCGGCCTGCTTCGCCTGTCATGCACCGCAACAGTCCCGGGACTACGTTTTCAGCGCCCTGCGGGACTGAGGCAACACATGGATCAACCTGGCATGGCGCCACACTGGCGCATTTCCGAGTGGCTGAACACGCCCGAACCTATCGACCTTCAAGCGCAGCGCGGCCGTGTCGTGGTCGCCTGCGCTTTCCAGATGCTATGTCCCGGGTGTGTCTCCCACGCGATTCCCCAACTGAGGGCCGTCCACGACCTGTTCGCCCCGCAGGGCGTGCTTGTCGCCGGCCTGCACACGGTGTTCGAGCACCATGACGCAATGACGACTACCTCGCTGCGCGCATTCCTGCTGGAAAACCGGGTTCAGTTCCCCGTGGGCGTGGATCTACCGGCGGATGACGGCGGGCCGATACCGCGGACCATGCAGGCCTACCGGATGCAGGGCACGCCGACGCTGCTGTTGATTGATCGCAGCGGACGCTTGCGGCGGCAGGTATTCGGTCATATGCCCGACCTGCAACTCGGTGCGGAGATTTCCCGACTCGTGCTGGAACCTCAATCCGGCGCGGCGGGATAAGCGGACAGACGGGGAGACACCCCGGGCGCGGGCCGGGACGAGGACTGCAACCGTCCCGCGGCCGGGGTAGCTGCTAGCCGGCATCGCCTCCGACGATACCTGACGCGGCAGCGCGAATGACCTCAATCGCACAGCCGACGGTTTCGCGGTCCGGGTCTTCAGGGTGCACCAGGTAGACGGGAAGAACAAACTCAGGCACGTCCGATCGACGATACAGTCGCCCCCTCATCAATTCGTCTGACACCAGCCGAAGCGGGAAAAACCCGGCGCCTCCGTTGACCACGATATGCTGCAGGCCAATCCAGCCAATGTTCGCGGCAAGCGCGGCACCGTCATACTCCGGAAATGCCGCGTTGTGTTGCTTGGCAAATTCCGGTCCCCAATCGACGTAGACATAGTCGCTGCCCGGCAGCGGGCTACTTTCCGGCGTGGACGAGACATAAACCAGGCGCTCTTCAAACAGGGCTTCAACCACGAGGCCCGGCC
>JAUIEP010000070.1 GCA_030428835.1 Gammaproteobacteria bacterium
TTCGGCAGGGCAATGGAGAAGCCCACCAGATAGCGACATTTCCGCGCTCACAAGTAACTTTTTACCACAATAAATTAATAAGTCCAATAAAAATAAGAGGTTGAGGGGTTTTATTTAGAATTAATTTGGAAAGCTGTTGTAAGTGGGCACTAACGTGAGATGAGTAGAGGTGGGACAGCGGGGAGAGGTGGCGGATTTGAGCGTGATATGGATTGATCGTGCGCCGAATTTCTTAAAAAATGACCATTCAGCTAGCCGCCGGCGATTTTTACCTGGAATCCCCTTTTTTCCAATTCTGCCTTGATGAGATCCCGCTGGTCGCCCTGGATTTCGACCACGTCGCCCTGCACGGAGCCGCCCACGCCGCACTTCACCTTGAGCTCCCTGGCCAGCGCCTTGAGTTCCTTGCCCGCCAGCGGCAGGCCCTTGATGAGGGTGACGGCCTTGCCGCCGCGGCCCTTGCTCTCGCGGTGCAGGCGCACAATGCCGTCTCCCACGGCCGCCGGCCGGTCCCGCCCGCAGGCGCACTCCGCCACGGGGCGGTGGCACTGGGGGCAGAGCTTGCCGCCATCGGTCGAGTAGACGAGGCGGGTGTTCCCGTCGCGGTGCCGGGGCATGGTGATCTCCGTGTTCATTGGGCAGGGCGGGCAGTATATTAGGCGCTCCCATGAGCAGTACAACCCGAGGACGCCGCACCCATGACCACCGACACCGACACCGAGACGCTGCGCGACATGCTGGCCGAGCTGCAGAGCCAGCTCGCGTTCCAGGAAGACGCCATCGCGTCGCTGGACGGTGCGCTGGCGGCGCAACAGCAGGAGATACTGCTGCTGCGGCGCCAGGTCGAACTGCTGGTCGAGCGACAGAAGGCTCATGCGGAGCAGCTCGCGGACGCGACCGGCGGCGCGGCCGACGAGAAGCCGCCGCACTACTGAGGCAACCCGGGGCCGTTGCCAGATCGGGACGCCCGACTTTCGTGCGCGGTGGGTGCTGGGTAGAATCGCCGGTTCGATCAGGCGCGCCGCGCGCCCCTGCGGAGGCAATTGATACGACCTGCGGGGCGCCCCGGATACTGTGGGGTCGAATTTATTCGACCTGCAAAGCGCTGGGAATGCAGCGGGCCCGAATTTATTGGACCTGCAATGTGCTGAGGATGCTGTGGGATCGAATTAATTGGACCTGCGAGGCGCTGAGGATGCTGTGGGGTCAAATTAATTGGACCTGCAATGCGCCCGGGATACCTGTAGGGTCGAATTTATTCGACCTGTACGGCGCTCTCAATAGGGGCAGTAGTGCAATCGAGGGCCACCGCTCCAGGTCGAATGAATTCGACCCTACAGGGGGAACAGTAGTCGTCATGGGTGAGCAACCGCACGCCCCTGAACAAGCGCAGAATGCACAACGCACAAACAACAACACACAACACAAAACACACAACACAAAACGCACTAACGGAGTACCCAATGTCTGAAAGCGCACGCAAGGACTCGCCGGAACAGGCCGAGTTTCGCCAGTACTGCCAGGACTGGCTGAAGGACAACACGCCCGGCGAACCGCCGGTGCGCCTGCCGCAATCCCCGCTGGAGATCATGACCGAGCCACAGCTCGCGTACCTGCAGGCCTGGCAGAAGGCCGCGTACGACGCCGGCCTGGTGGGTTGCGACTACCCCGTCGAGGTCGGCGGCGGTGGCCGCGAGGACTGCCAGCGTGTCGCCAACGAGGAGATGATCCGCGCGCGTACCCCGTTCATGCCCAATGTCATCGGTCTCGGGATGGCCGCGCCGACCGTGTTCTACCACGGGCAGGAGGAGCTCAAGCAGCGCCTGCTGCCGCGCCTGTTCTCCGGCGAGGACATCTGGTGCCAGGGCTTCAGCGAGCCGGGCGCCGGCTCGGACCTCGCCAGCGTGCAGACCTTCGCCGAGAAGAAGGGCGACAAGTGGGTGATCAACGGCCACAAGGTGTGGACCTCCCTCGCGCACTTCGCCGAGTGGATGATCCTGCTGCTGCGCACCGACAAGTCACACAAATACGATGGCCTGTCCTACTTCGTGGTGCCGATCAGGTCCGCACTGGGTAACGGCGTGACGGTGCGGCCGCTGATCAAGATTACCGGGGAGACCGGTTTCAACGAGGTCCTGTTCGATAACCTGGAGGTGGACGACAGCTATCGCCTGGACGAACTCGGCAAGGGCTGGCAGGTCGCCATGACCACGCTCGCCCACGAGCGCGGCGCGGGGGAGAAGGTCACGCCCCGTTCCGGTGGCCTGAAGAGCGCCGCCACCCATGCCACCACGACCGGCAACCTGATCGAGTTGGCGCGCGGCGCCCAGCGCAACGGCAAACCGGCAACCGACGACCCATTGATTCGCGACCGCATCATGCAACTGGTGATACGCGAGGAAGGACTGGGCCAGAACCAGCGCCGCGCACGCGTACCGGCGCTGCAGGATCACCCGGCGCGCATCATGTTGCAGAACAAGCTCCTGTCGAGCGAGATCGCGCAGGACACGGCGTCCCTCGCCGTCGAGGTGGCAGGCGCCAGCGCCTCGCTGTACCTCGGCGACGACAACGCTCCCGCCGGGGGCCAGTGGCCCATGGCCTACATGAACTCCTACGGCATGACGATCGCCGCGGGTACCAGTGAAGTGCAGCGCAACATCCTCGGTGAGAGGGTATTGGGCCTCGCGAAATCCAAGTAGGGGACGGACATGGCACAACCTAAAAACTACGGCTTCGGCGAAGAGGCCGCGATGCTCAAGGAGTCCGCGCGCAAATTTTTCGCGGACAATTTTTCCACCGAGAAGCTGCACAGCATGGTGGCGCAGGACCCCAACCCGGAGCGCATGAGCGAGTGCCTCTGGGACCAGGCGCTGTGGCAGGAGATGGTCGCCCTGGGCTGGACCTCGCTGGCGGTACCCGAGGAGGCCGGCGGGCTCGGCATGCCGCTCGCGGCCGTCGCCGGGCTGGTGGAGGAACTCGGCCGCGCGGCGTTTCCGAGCCCGCTGCTCGGGACCCTGAACGCCACCTATGTGCTAGCCGCCTGCGACGCCGGAGAGGCGGCCCTGGCCGCTATCGCCGAGGGTGCGACGGCCACATTGGCCATAACGAACGCGGCGGGGTCCTGGGATATTCGCGATACAGGCGTCAGTGCCGCTGGCGGCAAGCTGAGCGGCACCGCGAGCTTCGTGCAGGACGCGCGCAAGTCCGACTACCTGCTGGTCAGCGCGGCCTCCGGCGACGGGCTCGGCCTGTACTGGGTAGCCGCGGACGCGCCGGGCGTGACCCTCCATCCCGACGCCATCGTCGACCTCACCCGCGACCAGGCCCACGTGACCTTCGACAACGCCGCGGCTGAGCAGGTCGGCGCCGATGGCGCGGCCGCGCTCGAGCGCGCGCTGCCCGCGGTGTGGACGCTGCTCGCCGCGGACATCTGCGGCGCGGCCGAGTGGCAACTGCAGACTACCGTGGAGTACGTCAACGCGCGCCAGCAGTTCGATCACTCGCTCGGGTTTTTCCAGGCGGTGAAGCACCCGCTGGTAAACGTGATGTGCGCGATCGACGAGAGCAAGTCGCTCACCTACAACGCCGCCTGCGCCTACGACACGGAGCCGGAGGAGGCCGCGCGCTGCGCGCACATGGCGAAGGCCTCCGCGGCCGAGACCGCGGCGTTCGCCTCCGGTCGTTCCGTGCAGTGCCACGGCGGTATCGGTTTCACCTGGGAGTGCTTCGTCCACCTGTATTTCAAGCGGCAGAAGCACAGCCAGTTGTTGTTCGGCGACGCGGCGTGGCACCGCGCGAAACTCGCGGACATCCTGATCGGCCCCGTGGCCGCCTGAGGGCCGGGCGATGAACGTCAAGACTGTCCTTGTGGTGTTGCTGGCGCTGGTCGTCGGACTCGGTGTGCTGGGGCGCATCGCCACCCGTGTACCCGAGCCGCCGGCGCACCAGGTGTTCTTCAACGGCACGGTACTGACCATGGACGGCGACAACCGCGTCCTTGATGCCGTGTCCACGCGGGGCGAATTGATCGAGGCGGTCGGTACGACCGACGAGATCATGGCGCTGGTCGATGACGACACGGTCATGGTCGACCTGCGCGGTCGCACGCTGTTACCCGGTTTCGTCGACGCCCACGGGCACTTCCCCGGCTCGGGGATGTTCGTGGTGTCCGCGGACCTGAACAGCCCGCCCATCGGCACGATCACGGACATGGCCGGTGTGCTGGACGCGGTGCGCGCCGAGGCCGAGCGGCGCGAGCCGGGGGAGTGGGTGACCGGCTGGGGCTACGACGACACGCTGCTGGCGGAGAAGCGCCACCCGACGCGCGCGGAACTCGACGCGGTGTCCACGGAGCACCCCATCGCGATCACGCATATCTCCGGCCACATGCTGGTCGCCAACAGCATGGCGCTCGACATGGTCGGCATCTCCGCGGACACACCCGATCCAGAGGGCGGCGTGATCGGGCGGCGCGAGGGTTCGCGCGAGCCCAACGGACTGCTGGAAGAAAACGCCCGTATGGATGTGATGCTGGCCACCCAGGACCTGGGCCTGGTGGACGGGTATCACCTGGTCAAGGCCGCCGCCAACGAGTACTCGGCGCTCGGGGTGACCACCGCGCAGTCCGGCGGCGCCACGCGCGCCATGGCGAGCGCGTTGAGCTGGGTCAGCCGGCTCGGTATCGTGCTGCAGCGGCTCGTGGTGTTCCCGTTCGAGACCGAGTTCGGGGACGCCCTGTACAACGGCGAGTACGACCCCGCCGACTACAACACGCAGCGGCTCACGATGGGGGCTGTGAAAATCGTCGGCGACGGCAGTATCCAGGGCTACACGGGTTACCTGAGCTACCCCTACCATGTGCCTTACCACGGCGATGAGAACTACCGCGGGTATCCCACGGTGTCGCGCGAGGACCTGTTCGAGAAGGTCGCGCGGCTGCACAAGGCGGGTTACCAACTGGCGATTCACGGCAACGGTGACGAGTCTATCGAGGACATCCTCGATGCGTTCGAGGCCGCCCAGGCGGAGCACCCGGTGGCGGACCCGCGGCTGATCCTCATACATGCCCAGATGGCGCGGAAGGACCAGGTGGCGCGCATGCGCGATCTCGGCGTCACGCCGAGTTTTTTCACGGCGCACACGTACTACTGGGGCGATCGTCACCGCGATATCTTCATGGGGCCCGAGCGCGCCGCCAACATCAGCCCGCACGGCTGGGCGCGACAGTACGGCGTGCGCGACAGTTCGCACCTCGACACGCCCGTGGTGCCCATGCAGCCGCTGCAGGCGGTGTGGAGCCAGGTGTTCCGCCAGACCCACGGCGGCGACGTGCTCGGCCCACAGCAGCGCATCGACGTCATGTCCGCCCTGCGGTCGGTCACCATCGACGCCGCGTGGCAGGTGTTCCGCGAGGACGCCATCGGCTCGATCGAAGCGGGCAAGCTCGCCGACCTCGTGGTGTTGTCCGGCAATCCGCTGGATGACCCGATGCACATGCGCGACCTGAAGGTCGACCGCACCGTGATCGGCGGTGCGACGGTTTATCGGCGACAGTGAGTGCATTGCGCGAAATTTGCGCAATTGGTGGGCGCTTTGGAGTGCAATCGTGTGAGGATTACCCAATAGCGGTCAGTTTACCCCCCGACGCGTTTACAGTCGCAGGCCATTTCGATATAAATAGTCAAACGGCTTAGGCGCTTTTCCACGGCTTAACGCTGTTGTCCAGTGTGGCAAAAGTAGGCCGTAACCTATGCACCGCGACAATGTCGACGACGCCGTAACCTACACACCCGATGACCTTGTCCTCTTTCGGGAATCGCCCTTCGCAGCCTGGATGGAACGGCTGACGCTCGAGAACCCCGATCACGGCATCCTCCCCGACGCCGACGCGCCGCCGCCGCGCGAACACACCGAAACCGTCGACGACATCGTCGCGACCCTGCGCGCCGAGGGGCGCAACGTCGCCGTTATCGATTCCTCGCAGACGCTGTTCGAGCGCCGTGAGGACACGTTGTCCGCCATGCGCAGCGGCGCGGATTTCATTGCCGGCGGCTACCTTGCCCAGGACTCGATCGGCGCCAATGCCGGCCTGCTCATGCGCACCAGCGGGTTTTCCTCCCTTGGCAACTTTCTCTACATTCCCTGCGAGGCGCGCCCGCGCGACCCGCGCAATTCGCCGTTCCGCCTCTGTGTGCTCGCTGAGCTCCTGCTCGCGGCGCAGAAACAACTGCCGCCGCAGATGCTGGTGATCTCGGGCAGCGCCGACCTGACGCCCCTACAGACGGAAGACCACATCTACTACTATCGCGCGGTGCGGGCGCGGTTCCTCGAGGCCATGGCGAGTTTCCGCAAGCACAAGATGCCAGACCCCGCCGAGTCGGCCTTCTTCGGCCGCTGGAGCGAGTGCGCCAGCGAGGTGCTGAAGCAGCGCGCGCAACGCGATGCGGCGCTCGACGAGGCGTCCTTCGACGAAGACGACATTATCGAGGAAATCGTCGTCGAACTGCCCAAGGTACAGGCGGTCGGCGACAGGCCGACGCGGGGCGGCGACAGTCGCATGGCCACGCTCGCGGAACAGGCGAACATGCTCGCGGAGTCGGATGCACCGACCCTGGCGGAGCAGGCGAGCCGGCTCTCTCCCGGGGCGTATCGCGCCGGCAACGGGCCGGGCCACACCCCCAACCTGGCGCGGGTAGCTCCCCTGCGCCCCATTGCGCCCGAGCCGCAATTGCCCACCGAAACGGAATCCATGGAACTGGATATCGTCGACGACGCGGCGCCGGCGCGGCGCAGTTCCGATAGCGCGCTGGAAAACCTCGAGTTCATCGGCTCGGGTCCGGCGTCCTCTCTTCTCGGACCCGAGCCCCTGGTAGAGGTGTCGGCTCCGGACGCGGGTACGACGCACCCCGGCGAGCGCGAGAGTTTCGCGCCCGAGAGTCCCTGGCCCGAGCAGGAGCCACAGGGCATGGCGACGCGCGCGCCGTTGCCCGAGTTGGAGCCGCGTGAGCCTGTGCTGCTGCCGCCCGAACCTGACCTGACGGAGGCCGCCGCGCGTTTCCGGCCCGCGGCCAAGCCGCATCCGCTGGACAGCGACAGCCGGGCGGGTGACGCGTTCATCGACATGGACGGCGCGCCGCCGCCGTCCCTGAGTCCGCTGCCCGGCGACCGGTCGCCGGTGGACGAGGAGAGTGTCCTCAGCGCCATCGATCGCCTGCGCGCCAGCCGCGAGCGCGAGGAAGACGCCCGGCGCGGCGGCCGCCACATCAGTGACAGCCTGATTACCGGCAAAGAGTTCGAGGACCCGGACGAGCCCTGAGGGCGGCGCCTACCGGCGCAACTGCCGAAAGCAGTTGCGCACTTCCTGCAGGAAATCCCCCGGCTGTTCCAGCGCGGCGAAATGCCCGCCGCGCTGCATCTCCTCGAAGTGGATCAGGTTGCTGAAGCGCTTCTCCGCCCAGCGCCGGCTGCAGCGGAAGATCTCACGCGGGAAGATGGAACAGCCCACCGGCATATCGATGGGGTCGAGCTTCGGGTTCCTGAAGCTCTCCCAGTAGAGGCGGCCGGAGCTGGCGCCCGTGTTGTTGAGCCAGTAAAACATCACGTTGTCCAGCAGCTCATCCTTGGTCAGCACGTTCTCCGGGTGGCGCACGCCGTCGACCTCGCAGTCCGTCCACATGTAAAACTTTTCCGCCACCCAGGCCATCTGGCCGACAGGTGAGTCGGCGAGGGCGTAGCCCAGCGTCTGCGGGTAGGTGGACTGCTGCTTCGAATAGCCGGAACCCTCGGCATCGTAGAGGCCCATGTCCTCCAGTGCCTTTGTCTCCTGCGGCGT
This sequence comes from Gammaproteobacteria bacterium, assembly GCA_030428835.1. Taxonomy (GTDB): domain Bacteria; phylum Pseudomonadota; class Gammaproteobacteria; order Pseudomonadales; family Halieaceae; genus Marimicrobium. The sequence continues at coordinate 7,832 of JAUIEP010000070.1, forward strand.
GAGGTCCGCCATGGTGTCCGGGTCCGGCGCCACGATCGGCATGTTGATATGGATGCCCGCGCAGTGCTCGGTCTCGGAGATGCCCATCGCCTGCGTGATCATGCTGCCCCAGTCGCCCCCCTGGGCGACGTAGCGGTCGTAACCCAGGCGCGCCATCAACTCGCCCCACATGCGGCCGATCCTGTCGACATCGGTGCCCGGTTGGGTGGGTTTGCCGGAGAAGCCGAAGCCGGGGAGGCACGGCGCGACGACGTGGAAGGCGTCCTCGGCATTGCCGCCGTGTGCGACCGGGTCGACGAGCGGGTCGATAATCTTGTGGAATTCGACGACAGAGCCGGGCCAGCCGTGGGAAATGATCAGGGGCAGGGCGTCTTCCACGGGACTGCGCACGTGGATGAAGTGGATATCGAGGCCGTCGATGACCGTGGTGAACTGCGGCCAGCCGTTGAGCTTCTGCTCGAAGCGGCGCCAGTCGTAGCCGTCGGCCCAGTAGGCCGCGAGCTCCCTGGCATAGGCGAGCGGCATGCCCTGCTGCCAGCCGTCCACGGTCTCTTTCTCCGGCCAGCGCGTCTCCCGGATGCGGCGGCGCAGGTACTCCAGGTCTTCCTCGGGAACGGCAACTTCAAAGGGGGTGATCGCGTCGCTCACGCTTGGGCTCCTTGTGGCAACTGGTGACAATAGCTAACAACAGATACCGCCGTTCAGTCGTCGACCCACACCCGGCGCAACGGTTCGCCGAAGTCGTCGTAGATCACCTTGCGGCGCGGTCGGGCCAGGCGGCCCTTGCGGGTGGTCTTGCGGCGGGGCTTTTCGCGGCGCCGCGCCTCGATAGCCGCGACGACCTCGGGCACCAGTGTGCGCGGCGCCTTGGGTTCGATGAACAGTCGGCGGTTCAGGAACAGCGGCGGCTCGCCGGGGCTTTTGCCGGACGTGCCCTGGGGGATGTGTTTCACCTCGCCGCCGCGCGCCAGGAAGCGCTCGGTTTCCGCGCGCAGCTCGTCGCGGATATCGGCTTTGGAAACGGGTTTCTTCAAGGCGCCTGTCCGGGTGTGATGGCCAGCCGCTTAGTATAGCGCCGTGGCGGTCGATTTACAGAGCCCTGGCCTGGCTGATGCCGCGGCGCAGGGTGGCGCCGGGGCCGAACTCCTGCAGGTGGACGCGGCCGTCCACCACATCGATGCCGAGACTGGCGAACAGGGAATCCGTGGCGGGAATCGCCACGCTTTCGCGGGTCCGCAGGTACAGCGACTCGAAGAGTACGACGTCGTTGATCCGGTCGAGCCGCTGCACCATCTCGGGCACGGACATCTGCGCTTCGCCGCAGCACGTGTTGAGCCGCGAGAGCGCGGTGTCGAGAGTGAGTTCACCGCGCGACTGCCGGCGCAGGCGCACGTCCAGCGTGAGGAAAAACCAGGCGCCGTGCCAGTACACGCGCCGGTCCGCTCCCTTGCCGCCGGCGTCGCTGCCGATGGCGGCGAGCGCCTGGCCCTGCCAGCGCTCGTCCGCGCGTCCCGCCCTGAAACCGTCGTACAGGTATTGCCACAGGGTGGTTTCGTCGATCACGCCGGAGCGCGCCTGCAGGATGTGCTGGTAGTAGGTGGCGACGCCCTCGCTGAACCACAGGTCGCCCCAGCCGCGATAGGGAAGCAGCAGGTGCGCGGCCTCGTGATAGCCCGTCCAGGCGCGTTGCAGTTCCTCGAACGAGACCCGTGGGGCCGTGTAAAACTCGATGGTATTCACCTCGCCCCTGTGCACCAGCGCCCAGGGCAGGGGATCCGTGCCCGGCGCGGAGGCGGGCGCCGCGCTGACGCGCCAGGCCGCGCGCGGCCAGCGCCCGTATGCCTGTAATAGCGCGGTGCCCAGGAAGCGCACCCAGCGCTCCACCGTCGCGGCCGTGCGGGCATTGTAGTCGGGACTCAGCTCAAGATAGAGGCGGCTGCCGCGATACTCCGCCAGCGGCTCGGGGCCGTCGGGCGTCGCGTGGAGTGGTGCGCCAAACAGTGACAGTAACCCGATGGCGACGACGAGCAACCGGGTGCGCACGGCGCGTCAGTCGGCGGCTGCCGCGAGCGCGCTGATGTCGTCGAGCGCGCCCTCGAAGCCCGCGAGTTCCGCCATCCTGGCCATCAGTTCCATGGTGTCGGCGCCGCTCTCGGCGCCCGCGAACTCCCGGTACAGGCAGTCCACGTTGACCGCGATTCGCTCCGGGTCCGACCAGGCCGAGTACTGGGCCAGTTCGATATCGCGGGCCGCCTCCATGGCGCTGAGCCCGGCGTCGTAGCGCGTCCGGGCCTCGTCACGTACGAACTGCAGGTATTGGCGCACCGCCGCCACGCCGTGTTTGTCGGTGATCGGGCCGTGTCCGGGCACGATGAGGTCGACGTCCATGTCCTCGATCAGCAGGCAGGCCTTGATCCAGTTGTCCACCGGCCCCTGCCAGATGATCGGCGTGCTCTCGATGAAGAGAATGTCGCCGGTAAAGACCACCCGGTCCCGCGGGGAGTGCACCAGCACATCGCCGCGTGTATGCGCGGGTCCGACCTCGATGAGGTGCACCGGTTTGTCGCCGACCTGCAGGGTGAGTTCGCCGTCGAAGGTGCGCGTCGGCGGGCAGTGGTTGATGCCGTCGAAGCGGAAGGCGCCGAAGCAGTGCAGGAAGAACTGCCCCAGCTTCCCCATCCCGGGGGCCGCGGCCATCAGTGCCGCCATCACCTCGGGCGGCAGTTCGTTCATCTCCTGCGCGGAGGCCGTGGAGGCAATGATTTCCGCTTCGTTCACCAGGCAGTTGCCGTGGCAGTGGTCGCCGTTTGCGTGGGTGTTGACCAGCGTGTCGATGTCGCGCGCCAGCGGTTCCGCGTCGCGCATCGCCTTGAGCATGGTGCCGGTGAGGTCGAGGTCGTAGAGAGTGTCGACCAGCAGCGATTGCTCGCCGTCGACGACCAGCCCCGCGTTACTCCAGCCCCAGGTGGCCTGCGGCGCCAGCCAGGCGTAGGCGCCGTTTCCCAGCGGATGCAGTCCCGGGCAGGGCTTGGTCATGGGGGAGTGTCCTTGTCTTATGTCAGTCCCATAGTAGCGAACCTCGGGCCAAGTCCATAGTGGGGCGCGCCGTACTGTGAACCGGCGGGACATTATGGTTCAATGCAGGCGAATAAACCCCCGCAGAACACATGAACATCCTTCGCTCGATAATCGTCTTTTCCTGGCTGGTGATCACACTGGTGCCCTTCGGGTTGGGGCTTGTGATCTGTTCCTACTTCGTCAGTGATATGCGGCTGTGGTGGTGGTTCGTGGTGCCCTGGCTGCGCGGTGTCGTTGCGGCGGCCCGGGTCGTCGGCCGCGTCGACTACCGCCTGCACGGGGAGGACAACCTCCCGGCCCCCGACGACATGCGCCGCGTCATACTCTGCCCCAAGCACCAGTCCACCTGGGAGACCTTCTACTTTCCCAGCATGACCTCCCACCCGCTGGCCTACGTGTTCAAGAAGGAGTTGCTGCGCATACCCATCTTCGGCTGGGCCATCGGCCGTACGCAGATGATCCACATCGACCGCAAACAGCGCTCAGAGGCCTGGAACAAGGTGGCGCAGCAGGGCGAAATCCTCATGGACCGCGGCAAGTGGATCATCATGTTCCCGGAGGGCACGCGCACCGAGCGCGGCAGCCAGGGCCCCTACAAGACCGGGGCGAGCCGCCTCGCCGTCACCACCGGCGCGATGATCATTCCCATCGCCGTGACCTCCGCGCGCTGCTGGCCGCGGCGCTCATTCTGGCTGAAGCCCGGCACGATAGACGTGTCCATCGGCGCGCCGATCAGTGCGCAGGGGCGCGATGCCGACGAACTCATGCGCGAGGTGGAGCACTGGATCGAGTCCGAAATGCGCCGCCTCGACCCCGAGGCATACGCCTGACAATCAAGCCGCGCAACTACCCCCATAACCACGCCTGACAATAAGGAGAAACAACGATGTCCCCGCCGAAACTGGTTCTACTCGCCGTATATGCGGTCCTCGCCATACTGTCCTTCACCATGGAGGGCGCGGTAGCGACCTGGTCGCTGCGGCTGTTGCTGATCCTCGCGGTGGTGCACAGCATCGAAGTCCTTGTATTCTTCAAGGCCTGTCGCGAGGCGCCCGGTTCGCTGCCGGGCCACCTGCTGAATGTGTTCCTGTTCGGTGTTTTACATGTCAAGGAAATCAGGGCCGCCGCGGGCGGCTGAAGCGAAGTCAATCAAAACGTAAGGAGTAACGTGTAATGTTGGATGCTTATATTGTCGGCGCGGTGCGCACGGCCGGTGGTCGCAAGAACGGTCGCCTGTCGAAGGTTCACCCCATTGATCTCGGCGCGGAGGTCGTGGACGCGCTGGTGGCGCGCACCGGGGTCGCGGTGGAGGATATCGATGACCTCATCTTCGGCTGCGTCTCGCAGGTCGGCGCGCAGTCCGCCAACATCGGCCGCAATGTCTGCCTTGCGTCCGTGCTCGGTGAATCCGTGCCCGGAACCACGGTGGACCGCCAGTGCGGCTCCGGCCAGCAGGCGATGCATTTCGCGACGCAGGCCGTGTTGTCCGGTACCCAGGACGTGGTGATCGCCGGCGGTGTGGAGAGCATGAGCCAGGTGCCCATCGGCGCCAACATCGTCGACGGCTACAAGGCGGATCACGGGCTGCCCTATGGCGAGAAGATTACCCAGCGCTACCCCGGCGTGCAGTTCAACCAGTTTGCCGGCGCGGAAATGCTCGCGAAGAAGTACGAACTCACATCTGAGGAACTCAACGAATTCGCGCTGGCCAGCCACATGAAGGCCAAGCGCGCCGTGGAGGAGGGCCGCTTCGCCGACGAGATCGTACCCGTGGAGATCGAACTCGAGGACGGTTCACGGGAGATGCACGTGCAGGACGAGGGTATCCGCATGGACGCCACGATCGGCGCGATCTCCGGGCTGGAGCCGCTGAACGAGGGCGGCGTCCTCACGGCGGCGAACGCCTCGCAGATCTGCGACGGTGCCTCGGCGGTCATGATCGCGAGCGGCGAGGCCTGCAAGCGCCTCGGCCTCAAGCCGATGGCGCGCATCGTTGCGCTGAGCGTGATCGGGTCCGACCCGGTGATCATGCTGGAAGGGCCGATCCCCGCCACCGAGAAGGTGCTGAAGACCGCCGGCATGAGCATGGATGACATCGACCTGTTCGAGGTCAACGAGGCCTTCGGCTCTGTGCCGCTGGCCTGGGCCAAGGCGCTGGGTGCAGACCTGGACAAGCTCAACGTCAACGGCGGCGCGCAGGCCCTGGGGCACCCCCTGGGCGGCACCGGCGCCAAGCTGATGACGACCCTGGTGCACGAACTGCACCGCACGGGCAAGCGCTACGGCCTGCTCGCCATCTGTGAAGGCGGCGGCACCGCGAACGGCACGATCGTGGAGCGCGTCGACGCCGTCGCCTAGCCCTTCGGTACCGGTCCTTTAAACCCGGACCGGCAACTCACGGCACCAGGACAGCGGCGCCCTCCAGGCGGCCCTCGCGCAGGTCGGCGAGGGCCTCGTTGGCCTGTTCCAGTGGGTATTCGCTGACCACGGTGGCAACGGGAATGGCCGCCGCCAGCGGCAGGAATTCCTCGCCGTCGCGGCGGGTCAGGTTGGCGACCGAGCACAGTTCGCGTTCACCCCACAGCAGGTCGTAGGAAAACGCCGGGATCTGCGACATGTGGATGCCGGCGCACACCACGCGCCCGCCCTTGCGCACGCGGGAGAGCGCCTCCGGTACCAGTTCCCCGCTCGGCGCGAAGATGATCGCGCCGTCCATCTGTGTGGGCGGCGCATCGCCCGATGAACCCGCCCACACCGCGCCGAGTTGCCTGGCGAAGGCCTGCGCGGACGCGTCGCCCTCGCGGGTGAAGGCGTAGACGTCCTGGCCGCGGTGTCGCGCCACCTGCACCAGTATGTGGGCAGCGGCGCCGAAGCCGTAGAGCCCGATGCACCCGGCGTGCTCCAGCAGGCGCCAGGCGCGGTAGCCGATCAGTCCGGCGCACAGCAAAGGTGCGGCCTGTATGTCCGAGTAGCCCTCGGGCAGGGGGAAGCAGTAGTCTGCTCTGGCGACCGCGTATTCGGCGAAGCCGCCGTCCACCTGGTAGCCGGTGTAGAGTGCGTCGTCGCAGAGGTTTTCCTGCCCGTTGTCGCAGAAATGACAATGCCCGCAACTGCCGCCCAGCCACGGCACGCCGAGCCGGTCTCCCGGTGCGAAGCCCGTCACGCCCGCACCGACCTCCCGCACCGTGCCGACGATCTGGTGTCCGGGCACAAGCGGCACGCGCGGCTCGGTCAGGTCGCCGTCCACCACGTGCAGGTCGGTGCGGCAGATGCCACAGGCGGTGACCCGCAGCAGGATTTCACCCGCGCCAGGCCGCGGTACCGGAATCGACTCGGCGACCAGTGGCTGCCCCGTCGCGCGGAACACCATCGCGCGCATGCTGTCGCTCATCGCGGCACCCCGAGCGCGGCCTCGAACGCCTCGCAGAAGCGCCGCAGGATAAACGTGCGCGCCCAGGGCTTGTCGTCGGCCGCCACGAGCGTCCAGGGGGCGTGCGGGGTGTCGGTGTGTTCCAGCATGTCCTCGACCGCGAGCGCGTACTGCGGCCACTTGTCGCGGTTGCGCCAGTCCTCCTCGGTGATCTTGTGGCGCTTGTGCAGCTCTTCCTCGCGGGCGCGAAAGCGCGCGAGTTGCTCGCGGGGGCTGATGTGCAGCCAGAACTTGAGCACGATGGAGCCGTGCTCGACGAGTTGTGCCTCGAACTCGTTGATCTCGTCGTAGGCCCGCTGCCATTCCTGTTCGGTGGCGAAGCCCTCGACGCGCTCGACGAGGACGCGCCCATACCAGGAACGGTCGAACAGCGTGCCGCGGCCATCGCGCTCGATCTGGCGCCAGAAGCGCCACAGGTAATGGTGGCGCTGTTCCTCGTCGGTGGGCGCCGCGATGCGCACGAGGTGGTACAGGCGCGGATCGATGGCGTGCGTGACGCGGCGGATGGCGGAACCCTTGCCGGCGGCATCCCAGCCCTCGAATACCGCGACCACCGAGCGCTCCTCGCGATAGGCCTCCCAGGCGAGGTCCTGCAGGCGCGATTGCAGGTCCCTGAGTTCGCGTTTGTATTTGCCGCGGCCAAGTTTTTGCGTGAGGTCGACGGCATCCAGGCGCGCGGTGTCCGTCGCCGGGGTGAACGCCACCGGCTGCGGGGTGTTCGCGGAATGGCCCAGTTCAGCCTGCATCGCCGCGAGCAGGATGCGCCCGGCCTGCAATTCGCGATGGCGGCGCCGGCTGGCATCGATGACGTGCCAGGGCGCGCACTCGGTCGAGGTCGCGCGCAGTAACTGCGAGGCGACCTCGACGTGCCGGTCGTAGTGGCCGTGAATCTCGTAGGGCCGGTCCGTCACGCGCGGGTTCTGCTGTTTGCCCGCGCGCTCCTCGAGCTGCCGCACCTGTTCTTCCTTGTCCAGCTGCAGCCAGAGCTTCACCACGAACGCGCCGTCCGCGTTGAGCATGTCCTCGAAGAAGTTGATGCGACCGGCGGCGGCCTGCAGGCGCTCCTCGTGGGGCCTGTCGATGGAGCCCTGCAACACGCCGGAGTACCAGGAGCCGAGGAATACGGCGATCTCGCCACGCGGGGGCATGCGCCGCCAGAAACGCCAGAAATAGGGTCTCGACTCTTCCTCGTCGGAGTGCAGCCAGTAGGTGTTCGTCCTGATTCCGCGCGGGTCCAGCCATTCGCCGAGGCGCTGTACCAGGCTGCCCTTGCCCGCGCCCTCGATGCCGCTGATCACCAGCAGCAGCGCACGCCCCTTGCGCTGCAGCGCAAACTGCGCCTGCAGGAGCTGCCAGCGCAACTCGCGCTCGGCTTCCTTGTACTCGTCGCGGTCAATTTTGCGGGCGGGCTCGATCTCGCTGAGCATGCAGGACGCTTCCTTGTGCTCGGGTCTCTACGCTATTCTAACCCGAGCAATCGCCTGAGGGAGAATGACATGGGCTTCTACGACAGGGTTATCCTGCCGCGCTTTATCAACTGCGCCTGCGGTACCAAGCCCATCATGAAACAGCGCGAGAAGATCGTGCCCCAGGCCGAGGGGGTAGTGCTGGAGATCGGCATCGGCACCGGACTGAACCTGCCGTACTACGCGCCGGACAGGATAGAGCGCCTCATAGGGCTGGACCCGTCGGAGGAGTCCTGGCGCCTGGCGGGGGAGAAAGCGGCGCGCCTGCCCTTCGATGTGGAGTTCATCGGCCTGCCCGGCGAGGAGATACCGCTGGCTGCGGACAGCGTCGACACCGTTCTGGTGACCTTTTCCCTGTGTACGATCCCGGATCCCGTCGCGGCGCTGCGGGGTATGGGACGCGTACTGCGCCCCGGCGGCAAGCTCATTTTCTGTGAGCACGGCGAGGCGCCCGACGCGGGGGTGCGGCGCTGGCAGGGCAGGATCAATCCGCTGTGGCGTCGCATCGCGGGCGGCTGCAATCTCAACCGGCCCATCCCGCGGCTGCTGGAACAGGGCGGATTTACCGTGGCCGCCATGGAACAGATGTACCTGCCCGGCACGCCCCGCATAGCGGGCTACAACTACTGGGGCAGCGCGGCGGCGGCCTAGGCCCGCGGCGCGGGCACGATGTACAGTTCCACGCGCCGGTTCTGCGCCCGGCCTTCCGGCGTGTTGTTGTCGGCCACCGGTTGGTCGAATGCCATTCCCCGGGCAGTGATACGCAGCGGGTCGACAGACTGCCCGACAAGGTAATCAGCGACCGCCTGGGCGCGCTGCGTGGAGAGCTTCTGGTTGTATTCCCGGCCACCCGTGTTGTCGGTATGGCCGCTGATGCGCAGGCTGGTGTCGGCGTATTTGGCGAGTACGAGCGCCACTGAGTTGAGCACGCTGAAGAAGTCGCCGCGCAGGTTGTAGGAACCCGTCTCGAACGTGATGTTGCCGGGCATGACCAGGCGGATGTTGTCACCCTCGCGCACCACGCGCACCCCGGTTCCCTCGAGCTGTTCGCGCAGTTTCGCCTCCTGCACATCCATGTAGCCGCCCACGCCCGCGCCGACGATGCCGCAGCCGAGTGCCGCGTTGCGTGCCTTCTTCTTGGAGTCCATCGCGCCGAACAGCGCACAGACGGCGGCCGCGCCGGCGCCGTAGGTGGCCGCCTTGCTGGCCTGGCGTTCGCCGGTGTAGGGGTTGGTCGTGCAGGCAACCAGCGCTGTCGCGCAGGCCAGGGCCGTCAGTTTGATACCTCGCATTCTGTGCTCCTTGTTTGCTTCCGGGGCGGGGTGTGCTCGCTGGTCAGTGGATATATCACGCTACATGCATTGTGACCACTATCGGCGCCGGATGCTCCGCGCTCAGTAGTCCTTTCGGAGCGATTTAGGTACATTTACCACTCTTTCCTGAGGATCAGAGCATGAGCCGGGACACCGCAATCAACGGCATCGATTACGGCCCGCTGGCCGCCCTCGTGGGTGAGTGGGTCGGCGACAAGGGCATGGATGTCGCGCCCGAGCCCGACGGCGAGGAGCGCAGCCCCTATTACGAGACCATCGTGTTCGAGGCGGCCGGGGATGTGACCAACGCCGAACAGCAGGTGCTGTCGATCGTGCGCTACCACCAGGTGGTGACACGGAAGTCCAATGACGAGGTGTTCCACGACCAGGTCGGCTACTGGCTGTGGGACCGGTCCGACGACACGATCATCGAGTGCTTCACCATTCCCCGCGGTGTCGGCGTAGTCGCCGGCGGCAAGGCCGCGCAGCGCGCGGATAGCGGGGCGATCGTGCTGGAGGTTACCGCCAGGGCGGGCGATGACGCGTTCGGTATCGCCCAGGCCGACTTCATGTTCCAGCAGGCGCGCACCACGGCTTTCACGCACACCGTGACCATCGCCGGTGACGAATTGCAGTACAGGCAGAGTACGATGCTCGATATTTACGGCAAACAGTCGTATGACCACTCGGACGTCAACACCCTGCGTCGCCTGACCTGATGGACCCCATCACACAGGGTGCGCTCGGCGCGTCGTTGCCCCAGGCCACGCATCGCGGCGAGAAGTTTGCAGCGGCGGGCCTGCTGGGTTTCCTGGCGGGTATGGCGCCGGATCTCGATGTTCTGATCCGCTCCAGTACCGATCCGCTATTGTTCCTGGAGTACCACCGGCAGTTCACCCACTCGCTGATGTTCATCCCGTTCGGTGGCCTGATATGCGCCGTCGTACTGCACTACGCACTCGGGCGCAGGCGGGGGCTGTCCTTTCGCCAGAGCTGGCTGTTCTGCACCCTGGGCTACGCGACGCACGCGTTACTCGATGCGTGTACCACCTACGGTACCATGCTGTTCTGGCCCTTCAGCGATGTGCGTATCGCCTGGAACACCATCTCCATTATCGACCCGCTGTTCACGCTGCCGCTGCTGGCGGGCGTGCTGCTGTCAGCCCGGCGGTCGCGGCCCGTCTTTGCCACGGCGGCCCTGTGCTGGGGGCTGCTCTACATGGCGCTCGGGCTGGTACAGCGCGACGCCGCCGTGGACATGGGGCGCACGATCGCCGCGGAGCGCGGCCACCAGCCGGTCCGCCTGGAGGCGAAGCCGAGTTTCGGCAACATCCTCGTGTGGAAGGTGGTCTACGAAACCGCGGACCGCTATTACGTCGACGCGGTGCGTGCGGGCCTTGCCCCGCGGGTTTTCCCCGGGCAGAGCGTGCAGAAACTGGTGGTGGAGCGTGACTTCCCCTGGCTCGAGGCGGGTACGCAGCAGGCGCTCGATGTGGAGCGCTTTCGCTGGTTCAGCAACGGTTACGTGGCGATGGACCCGATCAACCCGAACCGTGTGATCGATATCCGCTACTCCATGCTGCCGAACGAGGTCGCGCCGCTGTGGAGCCTGGAGCTGCGGCGCAACGCGGGGCCGGGCGAGCACGCGGATTACGTGACCCATCGCCGCACCGCGCCCGATACCGGCTCGCGCCTGTGGCAGATGGTCGGCGGGGGTTAGCGCGTTACCGCTCCTGCCTAGCGCTCGTACGCGGCGCGCGCGGCTGCCAGGCCGCTCGCGACCCTGGCGCCCTGGCCGGCGAGCACGGCCTCCAGCGCGTTGAGGCAGTGCATCACGTTGCGCTCACAACTGGCGTGTCCCATGAGGCCGATACGCCAGGTCTTGCCGGCGAGCGCGCCGAGGCCGGCGCCGATTTCGAGGTCGAAATCATTGAGCAGGGCGGCGCGCACCGCCGCGTCGTCGACGCCCTCGGGAATCACCACGGAATTCAGTTGCACGAGGCGATGCTCGGCCGCGACCGCCATGGACAGGCCCATGGCCTCCAGGCCGGCCACGAGCGCGCGGTGATTGAGCGCGTGGCGGGCGAAGGCGGCTTCCAGCCCTTCCTCCTCCAGCATGACGAGCGACTCGTGCAGCGCGTACAGGTTGTTGACCGGCGCCGTGTGGTGATAGGCGCGTTTCGCGCTGCCGCCCCAGTAGCCCATCACAAGTTGCATGTCGAGAAACCAGCTCTGTACCTTGTGCTGGCGCGCCGCGATGCGCTCGACGGCCATCGGGCTGAACGTGACGGGGGAGATGCCCGGCACGCAGGACAGGCACTTCTGCGTGCCCGAGTAGACGGCATCGGCGCCCCACAAGTCCACGCTGACCTCGATACCGCCGAGCGAGGTGACGCAGTCGACGATGCTCAGGGCGCCGTTCTCACGCGCGATGGCGCAGAGTGTGGCGGCGTCGCTGCGCACGCCGGTGGAGGTCTCAGCGTGTACGAACGCCAGGATGGCGGCGTCCGGGTGCGCGGCGAAGGCCGCGCGGACTTTCTCGGGGTCCACCGGCTCGCCCCAGGCGTCTTCCACCATCACGGCAATGCCGCCACAGCGCTCGACGTTCTCCCGCATACGCCCGCCGAACACGCCGTTCTGGCAGACGATGACCTTGTCGCCGGGGCACACGAGGTTGACGAAGCAGGTCTCCATGCCCGCGGAGCCGGGCGCGGAGACGGGCAGGGTGAGTTCATTCTCGGTTTGCAGGGCGAATTGCAGCAGTGCCTTGATCTCATCCATCAGCCGGATGAACACGGGGTCGAGGTGGCCGATAGTGGGGCGGCTCAGCGCGCCCAGCACCCGTGGCGAGACATCGGAGGGTCCCGGACCCATGAGGGTGCGCTGTGGCGGGTAGAAGGAACGCGTCATGTCGGGTCTGCTCTGCTGCGAGGGAGGCGCAACCCTAGCAGATTTTACCTGTGAGCTTAAGTTGCGGCGCTTATGCCGCACATTTGCGCGCGGTATGGTCCGGCTAGCCGCCTTTGTGCCCGGCGGCGCCGGCCGCGAAGAATACCAGGAGGGTCATATCTTCCTCGATTTCGAAGAAGGAGTGCTCGGTCGCCGCGCCCACGTAGAGCAGTGACCCGGGCCCGACCTTGCGCTCCGCCTCGTCCAGGCGCATCCGCGCCTTGCCCTTGAGCACAACGTAGACCTCGTCCTCGTCGTGCGGCGCCTGCATATCGTTGCTGCCGGCGGGCAGGAAGTAGATGCCGCAGTTCAGCGCGGGCACGTTCAGGAACTCCAGGTATTCGACGGCCTCGCCCTTCAGCTTGGCGGTGACGTCATCCAGGTCGAAAACCTGCCAGGTGTTGTCGCTCATTGGTCACGGTTCCTTGCACTTGCCCCCTGGGCATTTTAAGGCTATTCCGGGGTAGAGTGTAGCGTCGGCGAGCGCGGGCCTTGCGCTGCGTCAAGACTCTTCCAGAGTTGTATATACTCTGGAGCATCCAGATAGCCACTATCCCGGAGGGAGCAGTGTACAGACCGGAAATAGAACCCAACCTGGCGGCGACCCTCTTGCGCCGCAGCGAACTCAGCGGTGGGCGCACGGCGCTGGTCTTCGAGGAGCGCGAGTACACGTTCGCGGAGTTCGGCGAGCGGGTCCGGCGGCAGGCCACGCTGCTGCGTTTGAGCGGCGTCTGCATCGGTGATCGCGTGGCCTACCTCGGCCTCAATCACCCGGCCCTGCTCGAAACCATGTTCGCGGCACAGGCCCTGGGCGCCATTTTTGTGCCGCTGAACTTCCGCCTCACGGCGGAGGAACTGACCTTTATCATCAACGACGCCGGTGTGCACAGCATCGTGGTGGACGATGCCTTGCGCCCCGTGCTGGAGCCCGCGCGCGGCGACCTGTGCTGCCGGGCCTTCTTCTCCAGCGAGGGTGCGGCCGACGGCTGGCGCCACCTCGATTCGGAGCGCGACGCGGCCGAACCGTTGGCGCAGGCCGTGTCGGTGGACCAGCACGACGTCGCGGTGATCATGTACACCTCCGGCACCACGGGCCTGCCGAAGGGCGCGATGCTGACCCACGGCAACATCCTGTGGAACAACATCAACGTGACCCTGACGTTCAGCAGTTCGCGCGACGACGTGATACTCACCGCCGCACCGCTGTTCCACATCGGCGGTCTCAACGTGATGACGCTGCACGCCTTCCACGTGGGGGCCAAGGTCGTCCTGCTGCGCAACTTTGACCCGGGACAGGTGCTGGTCGACATCGAGCGCTACGGCGTCACCCACATGTTCGGTGCCCCGGCGATGTTTCTCTTCATGTCCCAGCACGAGCGTTTCGCGGGTACCGACCTGGGTTCCGTGAAGCAGTTCGTGTGCGGCGCGGCGCCGGTGCCCGTGTCGCTGATCGAGCTCTATGGCGAGCGCGGCGTGGACTTCTGCCAGGGTTACGGCCTCACCGAGACCGCGCCCATGTCGTCGTTCCTGACGCCCGAGTGGGCGTTGTCCAAGATCGGTTCAGCGGGCCAGCCGCCGATCTTCTCCGACACGCGCATCGTTGACGATAACAACGAACCCGTGGGACCGGGCGAGCGCGGCGAGATCTGCCTGCGCGGGCCGAATATCATGAAGGGCTACTGGAACCGCCCCGATGCCACGGCCGCGGCCATCGACGCCCAGGGCTGGTTCCACTCGGGTGACGTGGGCTACGTCGACGAGGACGGGTTCCTGTTCATCTGCGACCGGCTGAAGGACATGGTGATATCGGGCGGTGAAAACGTGTATCCGGCGGAGGTGGAAGGCGTGCTCTACGAACACGACGCGATTGCGGAGGTCGCGGTAATCGGGCTGCCCGACGAGAAATGGGGCGAGGCGGTCACCGCGGTCGTGGCGCTCAATGCGGGGCACACGCTGACCATCGAGGAGTTGCGGGAGTTCGCACGATCGAAGCTGGCCAAGTACAAGCTGCCGCTGCGGCTGCACGAGGTGGATGCGCTGCCGCGCAACCCCGCGGGGAAGGTGTTGAAGTTCGTGCTGAAGGAACAGCTCTCGGGGTAGGGCGCCGGGCCGGTGGCGGGCCGGATGCGTTCGCGCTGTCCGGTCGATCCTGGAGCGTACGGGCCCCGGTACTGGCTGCAGCGGTAGGGTCGAATTTATTCGACGTGGAGCCCGGCTCTCAATGCCCGCAGGGGTTGGCATTGAGAAATCTGTTCCAGGTCGAATAAATTCGACCCTACAAGGTGCGCGATTCTGCAGGGTGAATAAATTCGACCCCACAGGCGTTTGAAGTCCGGGGCGAATAGATTTGACCCCACAGGCACTCCCTTTGCAGGTCGAATAAATTCGACCCCACAGGTAACCGCCGACAGGCCGTCAGTGTTCCCCGTTGTCCGGGCCCACGTTGGCCTGCGCCGCCGCGATACGCGCGATGGGTACGCGAAACGGGCTGCACGACACGTAGTCGAGGCCCAGGTTGTGGCAGAAGCGAATGGAGCGGGGGTCGCCGCCGTGTTCGCCGCAGATGCCGTACTTGATGCCTTTCTTGCGCGCGCGACTCTCGCGGATCGTCATTTCCATCAGACGCCCCACGGCACGCGTGTCCAGCGACACGAAAGGGTCGAATTCCATCAGCTTCTTGCCGAGGTACTTCGGTATGAACTTGCCGGCGTCATCGCGTGAAAAGCCGTAGGTCATCTGCGTCAGGTCGTTGGTGCCGAAGCTCATGAACTCCACCTCGGAGGCGAGGCGGTCGGCACCGAGCGCCGCGCGCGGCGTCTCGATCATGGTGCCCACCTTGTAGCGCAGTGAGAACGTCTTCTCGCGCGTGACCTCGGCGTACACCTTGTCGATGATGTCGATGATCAGGCGCACCTCGCGCACGTTGATCACGAGGGGAATCATGATCTCGGGCAACGGCCGGTAGCCCGCCTGCACGGCGTCGGCGGCGGCGCTGATGATGGCCTTGACCTGCATCTCGGTGATCTCGGGGTAGACGACCGACAGTCGACAGCCGCGGAAGCCCAGCATGGGATTCACCTCGTCCAGGTGCTCGATGCTCTCGCGAATCGACTCCACGCTGCGCCCCATGCGACTCGCCAGGGCCTCGATCTCGTCGT
>JAUIEP010000273.1 GCA_030428835.1 Gammaproteobacteria bacterium
CTCCACTCGAACACAGGTCGTGCTCGACGCCGCGCCATCCGGCGCGCCGTCCTGCACGCCCTGGAGGACTTCAAGCTGATCACCATCACCCGAGGCGGCGTCCCTCGTCCGGCTCCATTTGCGGAAGATGTTTTGTGAGAAGCACACCTTCCTGGCGGGCCAAGTGTTGGCGGACTAAGACAGAGGAAGCGCCCAGCAAAGTGCAGATACACTTTTGATTATCCGATCGAATGTAGCCCCAATGGAAGGTGCGAAGGCACGGCGGCGGTTTCGTTCGGTTCGTGTCCTCGGGGAGAGTCCGTGGTCATAACTGAAGTGAGCACCACGGACGGAATGGCGCCTACGGTGCACAGCTTTACTGTTGAGGGCGGCGGCGAGTATAGTATGGTGCACCAGGTTGACTGCGAAAGCTCGACGCAAACAGAGGTCACCTTCACGTGTTCCAACTCGCCTGGCGGATCTACTCTCTCGATCAACACAAACTGCGGCGAATGTCCATCGGAATAAAGAAGGCGTCCGCCTTTCTCCTGGCGGTGCTGACATGCGCCCTGATCGCGTGCTGGTGTGTGCGCGATGAGGGCGTGGTGGTTCTCGACGCTCGCCGAGTCGTGGCCGATAGGGCATCACCCGCACAAGCGTCACGACGGATGCCGACGGTGGGCAGGGGGCCACAGAGGGTCGAAATCGCAAACAGCCGTGTTTCAAGCTCTCTAGCTCCGTCCGGTAATGGTGACAAGGCGCCTGTGTGCGGCCGCGTGTTATCCAAGGAAGGCGGACGGCTTCTGCCTGAGTTCGAGTTAAGGGTCCAGCAAGGGCCAATCTCGGAGACGTTAATTTCAGATGCGGCAGGGCACTTTAGAACAACGAACTCATTCTTGTATGGTGACATTGATGTCACCCCCTTGGAATACACCGGACATTGGCACTCATGGCCGTCGGTGGTCCTTCGGCATGATGGTGGTGGTGTCGACCTCCCGGTACCTGTTGGACCCACTTTTATGCTAGTTCCTGGCCTTACTTGGTCGGGCGAGCGGGTACCTTTGTTTGCTCGGGTGATGAACCCATCAGACCTTCTGGCTGCTAATTGCCGCGCTCGGGTGTCCCCAATGGTGAGGATGACGAGAGTTCGGTATGGAGACCCTCTCTGGGTCCGCTTCCCGCCGCCGGAGGCATGCTCTTGGGACATGTCCAGGGGGGCTCTAGTTGTCGTTCAAGATCGGGGCGGCGTGATGTATGGCGAAGGCAGGCTGGCCGGCCCGGTGAGCGCTGGAGAATTGCACATATCCTTAGCGGTTGTTCGAGTTGGGGCCGTCCAGATTGATGTCGAGTGCCCCGAGTGCGTGGCGTGTTCGATGTCTCTAGATGTTCGTGCACTTGGACGTCCATTTGTGAGAGAGTTTGGCCCGGTGGAAATGCCTCTTCAGCTGAAATGGGTTCCCCCCGGCGAATGTGGCATTGTCGCGTCTTGTGGCGATGACCTGTGCGAGCAGGTTGTTCTTGTTCGTCCAGGTAAGAACGAGTTCAGTGTTGAGTGTTCTAAGCGAGCCGCGCCCACGCACGCCCTCAGGGGGCGTGTTCGCAGTGTATCGGGGAGGTATGCGTCCCCAGCCAGGGTTGTATTCGTTCCTGTTCTCGGGCCTGCTGCCGGGGGCTACGTGGAAGCGGAAGTGGAGTGGCGCGACGCCGCGGAGGGCGTGCTTGGTGCTTTCGACGCCCAACTTGCTCTGGGCGTGGAATACTCGGTTGGAGTGCACTGCGATGACCCTGTATCGTGGAGGCACAACAGGGCCATTGTCGGTGGGAGCGAAGTACTTGAGGTGCTCTGTGAAGATGAGGGGGGCGAGCGTGGAATATCATTCATCATTCGTGAGGGTGATGGCGAGGCGAAGATTGAGAGCGCCTCGATACTGCTTCATTGCAGAGATCGGGGGTCCAATAGGGTCAGTGCCAAGACCATAAGTGGCTATGTGTCTGGACAATTCATCCCATTGGAGTGCGGTGAGGTCCGCGCTATGAAGTGGACGATTGCTGCACCGGGCTACGATTCCGTGTCAGGCACTGGTGGAGACGCGGTCTTACGAGACAACGGGCTGATCATCTACGTTGACCTGCAAAGGGCGGGCCCATAGTCGAGTATTGGGTGCTTCCGCTTGGCGGGCGGAGACTTGCACGTGATCTAGCCTTCACTGGGTCGAGGAGGGGGCGATGGCGCGATCTCGGAAGAGCTCACAGGCGGTTGTGCCCCTCACGAGAACACCTACCACATCGCATTGACCGAGCAGGGCTGAGGACACCGCCTCTCACGCCGGCCGCAGGCCGGAGGAGAGTGCGATGCAGGACCAGGAAGGACCCCGCACGAGGGGTCGAGGGCCCGAGCGGCGGGTAGCCGCAGCGGGCGGAGCAGAGGCCCCGTCAGGGGCCGGCGCGGAGCCCGCTGCGGGCGGGGCTCGTCAGGGCCGGCGTCGAGCCGGGAAGAAGCGTGGGCGCGGCCGGGGCTACGGGCGGCGTTTCACGCCGGACGAGCGGCGCGCGGCGGTGGAGGCGTACGTGAAAGCGGGCCGCACGCGCAAGGACTTCGCCGAGCTGTGGGGCTGCTCGCCGTCGAGCCTGGACAAGTGGCTGAAGGCGTACCGGGCGGGAGGGCCGCAGGCGCTGGAGGCGAAGCCGAAGGGCAAGCGAGGCCCGCGGCCTGCGCAGCGCAGGGTGCCCGAGGCGGTGCGGGAAGAGGTGGTGCGCACGCAGGTCGCCAACCCCCAGTGGGGCCTGCGCCGCATCCGGGACTTCCTGCTGCGCTTCCGCGGCGCGCGTGTGAGCGAGGGCACGGTCCGCAACGTCCTGCGCGAGCGGGGCGTGGAGCGGCCGAGCCAGCCCCAGCGGCGGCCACGCCGCCGGGCGTCGCCGCCGCGGCGCTTCGAGCGTGCGCAGCCGGGCGAGATGTGGCAGTCGGACATCACGAGCTACGTGCTGGCGCGTCCGGGGCGGCGGCTGTACCTGGCGGTCTTCCTGGACGATTTCAGCCGCTTCGTGGTGGCGTGGGCGCTGAAGAGCGCGCAGCGCGCGGACCTGGTGATCGACCCGCTGCTGGAGGGCATCGCGCGCTTCGGCAAGCCGCGGGAGGTCTTGACCGACCAGGGTCGGCAGTACTTCGCGTGGCGGGGCAAGACGGCCTTCCAGAAGCTGCTCGCGCGTGAGGGCATCGACCACGTGGTGTCGCGCACGCACCACCCGCAGACGCTGGGGAAATGCGAGCGGCTGTGGCGGACGGTGGGCGAGGAGTACTGGGAGCGGGCCAAGCCGGAGGACCTGGCGGACGCTCGTGAGCGCCTGGGGCACTTCTTCGCCCACTACAACTTCTTTCGCCCGCACCAGGGGATCGGGGGCGCGGTGCCCGCGGACCGCTTCTTTGGCGCGGAGAGCGCCCTGCGCGGGAACCTGGAGGCGCGGCTGTGCGGGGACGAGCTGGCGCTGGCCCTGGAGCGGCCCGTGCGGCAGCCGGTGTACCTCTTCGGGCAGATCGGGGAGGAGAGCGTGTCCCTGCACGGCGAGCAGGGGCGCGTGGTGATCCACACGTCGGACGGGACGCGGCGGGAGCTCGAGCTGGCCGAGCTGGGC
>JAUIEP010000274.1 GCA_030428835.1 Gammaproteobacteria bacterium
CGTCGGATGTGTTCACCGAGATCATGGAAGCGGGCTCGCCGTGGTTCGCCCGGACGGACGGCATCCAGCTGGCGATGCTGCGCGAGTCGCTCGAGGAGCGCGCCCGCCTGGTCCCGGTGGCCGAGTCGTCGACGGAGGCCCGCAAGCAACTGCGCGAGTTGAACCGCGAGATCGCGGACTGGTTGACGCAGCTCGGTTTCAATCCTGCCGCCCGTGCCCGCCTCGGTTTGGCCGAGGTGAAGGCGGCGTCGACGTTGGAGAAGTTGCAGGCGAAGCGCAACAAGTAGGGAGCCTCTGCGCATGGCACCCCGTAAGACACCTGGTTGGCCGCCGGCCATCCTCACGCCGGTCCCGGCTGCTGACATCAAGCGCGGCGACGGCGCCCTCGTGACCGAGTTCATCGAGTCCCTGTGTCCACAGGTGAAGGACTCGGTGGGCGGCCGTGCTGGCGAGCCCCTACTGCTGCGTCCTTGGCAGCAGAAACTCATGGGCCACCTGTTTGCGCGTAGGCGCGATCGACGCCTGAGGGCACGCGTAGCGTGCGTCGGATTAGCCCGTAAGAATGGCAAGTCGGCGCTGGGCTCAGGCATCGCCCTCTACGGACTGTTCATGGGTCCGCGCGGCGGCGAGGTTTACTCATGCGCTGCTGACCGCGAGCAGGCGCGCATCGTGTTCGGCACCGCGAAGGCCATGGTGGAGATGTCGCCGGACCTGATGGAGCAGGCGAAGCTCTACCGGGACGCGATTGAGATCCCGGCGACGGGCTCGGTGTACCGCGTGCTGTCCAGCGAGGCGTTCACGAAGGAAGGTCTGTCGCCGACGCTGGTGGTCTACGACGAGCTGCACGCGGCGCCGAATCGTGAACTATGGGACGTGATGACGCTGGCCCAGGCGGCCAGGTACGACGCGCTCACGCTGGCGATCACGACGGCCGGGGTGCGTACCGACAGCACGGGGCAGGACTCGGTCGCCTACGGGCTGTACCAGTACGCCCAGAAGGTCGCGTCGGGCGAGGTCGACGACCCGTCGTTCTTCGCGGCCTGGTGGCAGGCGCCGGCGGATTGTGACCACCGCGACCCGAAGTCGTGGAAGATCGCGAACCCAGGCTATGGCGACATCCAAGACCCCGAGGACTTTGAGTCTGCGGTGAAGCGCACGCCAGAGTCAGAGTTCCGCACCAAGCGCACGAACGTCTTTGTCAGCAGCCAGCAGGCGTGGCTGCCCCATGGCGAATGGGACGCGCTGCCAACGTCGCCGCCGATCACCGACAGGTCAGTGCCGGTGGTGCTTGGCTTCGACGGGTCGTTCAACAACGACACCACGGCCATTGTCGGGGTCACCATCGAGGAGGTTCCTCGTGTTTGGCTTGTGGACATCTGGGAGAAGCAGCCGGGCGACCGGGATGACTGGCGCGTCGACATCGGAGCTGTTGAGGCTCGCATTCTGGACGTGTGCTCCCGGCTGGATGTGGTCGAAGTCGCCTGCGACCCTTTCCGTTGGGCGCGCTCCATGGAGGCCCTGGCAGAGGCTGGCCTACCAGTTGTCGAGTTCACGAGCAGTAGCCCGGCACGCATGGTTCCCGCAACGGCCAAGTTTTATGACGCGGTTACTGCTGGCGGCGTCGCGCACGACCATCACCCCACCCTTGCGCGACATCTCGATAACTGCGTTATCAAGACCGACCAGAAAGGCCCGCGGGTAGTCAAAGAGCACCGCGGGTCGCCTCGCAAGATTGACGCCGCGGTCGCGGCCATCATCGCGTTTGACCGCGCTACCCATCGCCGTGAGGCCGAGCCCGAGGCTCCGGTTGCGGCGTTCTTCTCGGTTTAGGAGTTCGTATGAAGCTGGCCCTTGCGCTGCAGGCAGCGGGTGCGCTCGCGCTGATCGTTGGCGCGTTCCTCGTTGCCCCGTGGGTCGGTTTCGTTGTTGCTGGCGTCTGCGGGCTGGTCTTTGGGATAGCCCTTGAGAGGGGTCTGTAATGCTTGGACGCCTATTCGCAGGCGCGGAGCCTGAGTCGCGTGACGTGTCGTTCCAGACGGTGTGGGGCTCGGGCATTGACGTATCGGGCGTCATCACCCCGTCGGGCACCGCCATTAGCCAGCAGAACTCGCTGCAGCTGGGCGCCGTGTACGCCTGTGTGCGGCTGCTGTCGGACACCATCGCCTCACTACCGACGGACACGTTCGTGCGCCGCAACGGCGACCGGGTGCCGTTCCGGCCGCGTCCGGCGTGGGTCACCGAGCCTGACGGGCCGGGCTCCAGTCGCATCGACTACATGCAGCAGGTCGTCGTGTCCATGCTCCTGTCGCATGGCGCGGTGATCCAGGTTTTGCGCAACGGCTCTGGTGAGCCGGTGGCGTTGATTCCGCTGGACCCGACGCGCGTGGAGATCCGCCGCAACCGTGAGTCTCGGCAGCGCGAGTTCGTCATCGACGGCGGCCAGGCCGTGCTCATGGCTGACGACGTGCTCTACATCTCCGAGATGCGCCGGCCCGGTTCGCTCAAGGGCGTGTCGCGTATCGACGAGGCGAAGAACACGCTCGGTCTGGCGAAGGCGCTGGACGAGTTCGCGGCCCGCTACTTCTCTAACGGCGCCAACACCTCGGGCAACATCGAGTTCCCCGGCAACCTGACGGCCGAGCAGGCGAAGGAACTGGTGGACGGCTACGAGGCCGCGCATCGGGGTCTACGCAAGGCGCACCGCCCTGGAGTGCTGTCCGGGGGCGCCAAGTACGTCAAGACGGGCGCGGACGGTGAGCAGGCGCAGATGTTGCAATCGCGGCAGTTCGCGGTCGAGGAGATCGCGCGTATCTTCCGAGTGCCGCCGCACATGATCGGCTCACTGGTGCCGGGTGCCGCCTCGTATGCAAGTGTTGAACAGAATGCCATCCAGTTCGTGCGCTACACACTGCTGCCACTGGTGTCCAAGATCGAGGAAGCCCACAGCCGCCTCCTGCCGGGCGATGCGTTCTTGCGCATGAACATGGACGGGCTGCTGCGCGGCGACTCCGCCACACAGGCGTCGATCTTCTCCACGGCCCTGCAGGCCGGGTACATGTCGGTGAACGACATCCGCCGCCTGATGGACATGCGCCCTGTGGACGGCGGCGACAACGTCCGCGTCCCGCTCGCCAACATCGACCTGACCGCTGCTGGCCTAGTGGAGATGCGCGAGCGCGTCGAGATGGCCAGCAAGCTCGTCCAGAACGGTTACGCGCCCGAGCAGGTGCTGGCCGCGCTCGGACTTCCCAGCATTGACCACACGGGCCTGGCGTCAAACCAGTTGCAGCCCGCAGAGAACGCCCAGGTCTAGGAGGGCTGATGAGCACGATGGAAACCCGCCACATCACGATCAACGATTGGGAACTGCGCGAGGCCGGCGACGGTATGAGCTTCACCGGCTACGCCGCGGTATTCAACTCCCCATCCGAGCCGCTGCCGTTCACGGAAACCATCGCACCGGGCGCGTTCTCGCGCAGCCTCAAGTCGCGCAACAACGTGCGGATGCTGCTAAATCACAATCCCGAGAAGGTGCTGGCATCGACGCGCGGCAAGACGCTGCGCCTCATGGAGGACGGCAAGGGGCTGCTCGCCGAGGCTGACTTGCCGCC